>CP029329.1:467500-785000 GCA_003129525.1 Clostridium beijerinckii
CGCAATCAAGCAACTCACTTAGTGTATCACTTGGTTTTAATCTTGTCAACAACTTTTTTCAAATCTTTCAAACTCCTATTTTTCAAAGGGTTCTTATTAAATTCTTTTAAGTTGTTTGCGTCTCTTTGCGACGTCTTTTATCTTAACATATATAAATATTATAAACAATCATAATATTCCCTTATACATACTTTAAACCAACTATTATACATTTTACTCTTGTTTTCTTCTCTTTCCTATTACTGACACGCCCCGCATAGTTATTAGACAGTTAATCATATGCTATGCTTTCATAACTCCAACCTTGATAACCAATACTCTATTTTTTGTCTTTGTTCATATGTGATTTTACATCACTCCTCGGCAAGTTATTCATCACTCTGCAAGTGATATTTGACAAGTTTTTATTATAAAATATTTATGTTCACAGTCTTTATTTATACTTTATACTACTTAATAATCACTTGAATCATCTATTTCATCAGTTATTGATTATTATCTAACAGTTTAGTATAGCTTGAAATCTTTCCATTTCCTTTTTCTTAGTGTTAGTACCTGAAATCCTCTCATCCATAGATATACCAGTAAATTCATTATTCGTATGGTTACTTATAGAATTAGTATAACAATTTGTCCATTTCACTATTATTTGTATATCAAATATATTTCTTATATATATTTTTATTTAAATTATTCTACAAATATAACTTTATCAAAATATGCAATAATATGGTGTATTATTTAACTACTATAAGCTATAGCAACCGTAAAGTAGATCACACGTGATTTTATCATCACAAATGCAATGTTAATATACTAAAGTTCTTATGCTTAAGATTTTAATATTTTAAAAAATCTATTTTAACTATTATAATTACAAATTCATCTATATTTTAATAATTCTTTTGCTTTTAGCATAATTGCACGCATCATCATCATCTTTAAAAGTTCTATCATAATTACTTTTTATTTTCCCTATCTTTATATCTTCCATTAAATCATTAATAAAAGACTCAAAGTCGATATTTTCGTTTACAAGCCTATCTATAGTATTCCAATCCAAAAATTCTTTAGTTTTAGCAGAAAATAATATTTCACTTTGAGTTATATGAGCTGGATTTAACTTAATTATTCCAATTCCAAAAGCATTGTTAAGTCTTCTTAATTCATCTATAAATTGAGTATCTTCTTCAATATTTAGTGTTACTAAATATCCTTCATGAGCCCAACTCGAATTAGATACTGCCTGAAAATAATATTCCCTAAGATTAGAAAAATTCAAATCTATTTTCATTTCAAACGCAAACAATTTATATGGATTTTCTTTTAATGCTTCTAACAATCTTAGTGTATTATTTTTATACTCTTCAAACGGAAAGTAGATGCCTACTATATCAGGATGCAACCATTTATTATAACCCTTGTCTCTCTTTTTTGAATTTTCATGATATATTGTTTTGGTATAACAATTAAAATGTGCATCTTGATTTACAAAAGTTGAAAGTAAAATATGTAAATCTCTTTCATTAAATGATATTTCTTTTGGTGTATTTTCTTTCTCTATCATTTCTTCATAAGCAGTCAAATCTGCAGTTTTTCCTTTTATAAAGAATTTTGCTGGCCTTTTGCTTACCTGCTCAAATATAGTGTCTTTTGAATTTTTAATATCCATATACAATCTAGCTGATAAAGTTCTGATTGGTGTCTTACCAGATGAGCCAAGTTTAGTAGTTAATCCTTTTTGCTCCGCCACTTTCCAAATTGCTTCAACAGATAATGGAGCTTCTGAACTTCTTAAAACTTCTTCTCCTAAATTTAAAAAACTATAATTCATGAATATATGAACTCCCCCTTACTTTAACTATATTCCTATTATGCCCATAATTGTTATAAAATGTTATTATGTTGATTAAAAAAGTAAAAAAGGTATAAAAATAGGACTAAGGAAGTTCTGTCCTTAATCCTATCATCATTCTATCTAAGCCCTTTATATATGTGGCTTCGCCACTAATACGGTCTACCTGTTAAATTCTCACTTAATCATCATTTTTTTCTTGCTTCTAAACTACCACTTCTGCACAGTTTTTTTCAAAATCACAGGGGTTTTTTAGAAGTAGCAATGGTTTTTTTAGTTGGCTACAATTTCTTAACTAGCTTAACAACTGTTTCAGCGTGAGGAGTATTCGGGAACATGTCTTTCACTTTAGTTTGAATAACTTCATATCCTCTTTCTGTGAGTACCTTAAGGTCCGTAACTAAAGTTTTTGGATTACAAGAAACATATATTATTTCTGGTGCCTTAAATTTAATTACATAGTCTAAAGCCTTAGGGTGTACTCCACTTCTTGGCGGATCTAGAATTATTATATCTGGTTTATCTTTTACATTTTTTATTATTTCTGCTACATCCCCAGCTAAGAATTCGCAGTTATCTAATTCATTTAATTTAGCATTTTCCTTCGCTGCTTCAACTGCTTCCTCTATAAGTTCAATACCTATAACCTTCTTTGCATTTGGAGCTACTATTTGGCCAATTGTTCCTGTACCACAATATAAATCAAATACAACTTTGTTTTCACTATTTCCCATAAACTCTTTAACTATTGAGTAAAGGCTTTCTGCACCTTTTGTATTAGTTTGGAAAAATGAGAATGGTGATATGTTAAATTCTAATCCTAAAACAGTTTCTCTAATGTAATTTTTACCATATAATAAATTAACCTTTTCTGGTATTACTGCATCAGATAACGAATCATTTTCTGTATGTAATATTGATACAAGATTTCCTTTATAACTTTGGTTTCTTAATAATTTAACGTATTCCGTTAAATCAAAGTCAATTTGAGTTGTTGTTACTAAATTTACTAGTATCTCCCCAGTGTTTTCAGCTTTTCTTATTACTAAATGTCTTAAATATCCTTCGGCCTTCATTATTCTATAATATGGCAAATCTTGCTTGCCAAAATAATCTGCAGTTAGTTTAATAATATTTCTATAATCCTCATCAACAATATGGCAATTATCTACGGTTATTATTCCGAAAGATTTTCCTCTAATGTGCATTCCAACAGATAGTGGTGCACCCTTTGATTCATCTCCAAAAGTAAATTCCATTTTATTTCTATATTCCCATTGACTTGGGCTTCCTTGAACTCCCAAGTATTCCCCTGTTGTAACATCTGCATCTTTAAACAAATCTTTAACTTCTTCACTTAGAAATTCTAATTGCATATCATAAGGTATACTTTGTGATGAACAACCTCCACAAATTCCAAAGTGAGGACATGGAGCCTCAATTTCATAATCTGCTTTTTCATCTACAGATAATAACTTAACTTCTGCAAATTCTTCTCTTTTCTTTTTTACTCTCCCTGTTATTGTTTGACCTGGAAATGCATTTTTAACATATATTATTTTATCTTCTGCATATCCTATTCCAGTTGATGGGAATTGGGATTTTTCTATTTTAACGCGTAAATCGCTTCCTCTTCTCATTGATTACTCCTATTGTATTCATATTTTTTTCTTATAGTTATCTGATATATATATTAATTTATATTTAATATCTTCTTTGCAATAGTATTTTTTATTTTTGTTTTCTCAATTATTGGTGCATAAATACAATTTAAAATAAAGTATATAATTCCGCCTGCTATAACTAATGCCCCTGTTTCTCTTATAAACATATAACCGAATAACTTTAATATAAAATCACATAATAATAGCAAAACTGCTGAACTTGCAACTATTAATAATTGATCAAGAACATTAGCTAAAATAACTTGTATAGATGAATTTTTATTAATATCTTCATCATTATTGTCGCCATTTATTAATCCTTCAATTTCAACGTTTGTATTTTCTATCTTTAGCTCTTGGCTTTCACTATTGGCATCTGATTCGGTAGCTTCTATATTTGAAGTTTGAGCCTCAGTTTCTTCTACCTCACTTTTTATTTCGTTTTCTTTTATATTGTCTTTTTCCAACAAAGTTTCCCCCTTATAATCTACTTCATACTCATTTCTGCATCTGCAAATTTATATTTCTTTGTAGATAGTTTATATATAATACACTCTTTGGTGGCTATAATTTCTTCTTTCAAGCCATCTATTGTGTTATTTATCTCTATTTCTTTATCTCCATTTTTTAGCTTATCAATTATTTCTTTATTTATGTCAGAATAATCCCTATTTTCTTGATCAGTAAATGCTTCTATGTACTTCTTAAAAGATGTTTTACCTAAATCAAAATCATTGTTTTTTATAGCACTTTCACCATCAAAATTTAAACTTAATTTTAAACTTATATCTCCAGTCTCCAAATCTTCTTCATATGTCTTCATTCCAAAATACATACTTTCTATCTTATTTGCTTCAGGCTTGTTATTATCATAATATATAGAATTATCATTAATAGATTGTTCTTGCTCTTCTTTTATTTTTTCATCCTTTGTATATTTTACCCCTACTTCCTTGGTTATATTCTCCATCTTAGATAACTTTTCTTTAAAGAGTTTTTGTGTTTCTTCTAAATTAAAGTTTTGGGCCCATTTTCCTTCTAATTTTTCATCACCTATATCCGCATTATCTTCTGTTGCCGTTTCAGTTTTCTTTTCTGCATTTCCTACTGAACCTTTACACCCTATTAATGAAACTGCGACTATTAAGCTCATTAAAATACTTATAATTTTCTTAGACAAAAAAGTTCTCCCCCTTGTACAGATATTATTTATAAATTGTTTAACAATACCTTATTCATGTATAAAACTAGTTATAAAATATTTACATAATAATCAATTAAAATTTTATGTTTAATTAATGCATAATAAATCAATATTACAATATTATCATTTTTGTATTACAATTATGTGTCAATGTTATACTTTTGTATTTATTTAAATATTTTATAATTTGAGTAATCATTTCTAATTTATTTTTCCATATACCTAACTCTATGTACGACATGTATGTCTATTATATATTTTTTTATGGTTCCGTGCAATTAGGCATATGAAATATAGATATAAAACTATTCTAATCCCTCGGAAACGTCTTATGTTTAATATCATATTTTAAGAAATATTTGTGAATAATAAGTTCAAAGGTTTCAATACAATATCCAAAGAAAGGATTAGGATAGAAATTATCATTATCTACTTTTTCACAATCTGGTATTATGAAAGTAATATTAGAATTTTTAGCTAAAGTACTTTGTGAATTGCCAGTGAATGATATTATTTTTAAATTTCTTTCTTTAGCTAGCATGCATGTTTTTACACAATGATTGCCTTCACCAGACTTAGATATAAGCATAACTGAATCTATAGTTTCTACATGGTTGTCGAAGAGAATATCAAAATCTATAAATGTTGAAAGTACACTTTTTTTTCCAAGAACTAATAACTTCATATAAATGTACTTTGAAACAAGTTCTGAAAAGCCTTCTGCTGAAACTAATATATTTCCTTTATCAATGCAATCTATAAAATCATTAATAGCTTCATCATAATTAGTACTGAATATTTGTTTGTTTTCTATGGCATTAATAAATTCATTATTATCTTCAGTGGATACCTTGATCTTTAATGAGTATACCAATTCAACAAATCCATTATATCCTAGTTTTTTTGATAATCTAATTATAGTTGATGGGGATGTATATGTCTTTTTAGCTATTCCTCTTATTCCTTCATCCATACAACTATCAATATTATTTAATATATATGTAATTATGCTTTCTTCAAGAGAAGTAAACTTTATATCTCCAAACAGTTTTGTTACGTCAAGCATTTTTATATCACCTCTTATCTTTTTTGAATATGCTTATACTTCTATGATAACATGTTCCTTTCAATGACAACAGGTTTCTAAAACCCTCAAAAGTATATAATTTATAAATTATATATAGTAATATGCAATTAACGGGACGATAATTTTTTAAATATCTCGTAGATAGAAATATTAAAAATAGGTTGATCTATAAATTTGTGAAAGAAGGAATAAATATGAATTTAATTATTGTTGAAAATTACGATGAAATAAGCAAGTTAGCAGCTATAAATATAAAAGATGTTATCAACAAGAAGCCAAATGCAGTTTTGGGATTAGCTACTGGGAGTACTCCACTCGGAACTTATAAGGAACTTATCAAAATGAATAAAGAAAATGAAGTAGATTTTTCTAATGTTACAACTGTAAATTTAGATGAATATATAGGATTAAGTGAAAATGATACTCAAAGCTATAGATACTTTATGAATGAAAATTTATTTAATCATATTAACATTAAAAAAGAAAATACTTTTGTGCCAAATGGATTAGCTAAGGATATTGATGAAGAAACAAAAAACTATGATAAAAGAATAGATGAATTAGGCGGCATAGATATACAATTTTTAGGAATAGGCGCTAATGGTCATATTGCCTTTAATGAGCCAAGTGATATTTTAATATCTGGTACGCATTTAACTGAATTAGCTCAAAGCACAATTGATGCAAATTCTAGATTCTTTAATTCTATTGATGAAGTTCCTAAAACTGCCATATCAATGGGACTAGGTCAAATAATGAAATCAAAAAAGATAATATTGCTAGCACACGGTGAAGAAAAGGCAAACGCTATAAAAGAAGCTTTATCCGGAAAAATAACTACTAAAAATCCTGCTACAATGTTACAAATGCATAAAGATGTAACTATCATAATAGATAATACAATAGCATCTTTAATAAAATAGCTTATGTAAATTTTATAGTATAAACTTTTTTATATTTTGATACTATATATTTAAAATTATATTATTTTAAAATCACCAGCTGATTATATAAAAACAGTAGATAATATTGTGTGAAAACAAAATTATCTACTGTCCCGAATTAAATTTGGCAATATATAAATATCTACTTAATACTTACAGTTCTAAACTCAATTTTATCACTTCTATGATGAGCATTTGAGTATTCAAAAGGTTGCCCATTATCTAAAAATCCTACTTGTTCAACTTCTAATATAGGAAAATTGTTATCTATTTTTAACCATTCTTGTTCTAGCTCATTAGGTAGAATTGCTCGGATATTTCTATGTGCACTCTTTATTTTTAATTTAAGGTTTTTTTCAATATAGCCATATACTGAATTCAATAAAACATCATTTTTTATTCCTGGTATAAGACCTATAGGCATATATGTATATTCAATTACATATGGTTCATCATCTGCATATCTAGTTCTTATTATGTCATAAACAAAATCATCAGTTGTAATCTTCAATTTAGTTGCAATTTCTTCAGTTGGATGCACCACCTCAAATTTTACAACTTTAGAATATATTTTTTTACCCTTCTGTGTCTCTGTAAATCCAGCAAATTGTTTAGCTAAACTTAATTCTTGAACAGCACCATTATCAACTGATTTTACAAAGGTTCCAGAGCCTCTTCTCTTTATTATTAATCCTTGAATAACTAGCTCGTCAACAGCCTTTTTTATTGTAATCCTACTGACCCCATAATATTCACACATTTCCTTTTCTAAAGGTAATTGTTCATTTGGATTATATTTACCGCTTAATATTCCATTTCTGATATCCTCAGCAATATCTTCGTATTTCGCCATTATATCTATGTTCACTCCTTAAAATATAACCTATTTATATATTAATTATATCATTCTTATACTTTATTATATACTTAAATTTATAAAGTCACTAAATTATCCATTATTAATAAACTTCTTTGTATTAATTCTTTAAACAAACTCTATATTTAAATTTATCCCCTCGTGCTATAGTTATTGTATATTCAATAATTTTCATATGTTCATATGTTATTCTTTCAAATTTTAGGCCTGCTTGGCCTTGAGGTATTCCTAAGTATACGCTTTCTAATTTATTTATCAGAACACTTTCAATTACTTCCTCAGCAGATGTTATCTTTGCACCAAAGGATTTTTTTAGTATTTCATATAATGAATTTTTTTCCATCATTTCTTTAGTCATTCCTATAAATCTTTCATAAGGTAAATATGTTATTTCATATATCATTGGTATATCATCCGCAATTCTTATTCTTGATATTTTAAATATAAGTTCACTTGTTTCTATTTGCAATTTTTTTGCTATTTTACTATTAGCTTCTGTAATTTCAAAATTCAATAATTTTGAAGTTGGATTTTTGCCACGCTTTTTCATGTCTTCAGTAAACGAAGAAACTTTTATTAAATCTTGTTCCACTACTCTCGAGGCTATAAAGTTTCCTTTTCCTTGTACTTTATATATATATTTACTGTTCTTTAATTCATCTAAAGCCTGTCGTACAGTTGTCCTACTCACACCATATTTTATGCAAATTTCTCTTTCTGAATCTAACTTATCATTTTCCTTCATGTGATTTTCTATCTTATTTATAATAATGTCCATCAATTGTACATATAAAGGAGTAATAGAATTTTTATTAATTGTATTCATAAGCGCACCTCTTTTTAGTTTTAGCAATTCAAATCTATATATGATTTCTTTTTTATAAAGCAAAAATATAATTTAAATTATATAATATTTAAATTATGTTTAAATTTTTTTATACAAAGCCCGTAGCTTCTTGGTGGTCATTACCAATATTTATATGATAATTTATTGCTCTTAATATGTCAATATTCTACTTGAAAAGCCCTTCATAAATGCATATAATAGTAGTATAGTAAAATTGGTAATGTCCACTTTACATGAATATGTGTAATTGTTAATTTGTAGTAAGTATTTCAAAATGTATAAAAAGAAAGGAAGTGAATTTTAGTGGGGGTTTGGTCCTTATTATCACTCTCTCACTAAAGATAAAAAATGTTAATAAAAAATTGTAATATTATTTATTTAAACAAAGTTGAAAATGGTTCAATACTAATTGAGAATGGAAAAATAAAAGAAATTAATCCTGTCACATATTATGATGAGAATATATTAGATGCAAACGGTTTATATGTTTCACCTGGTTTTATTGATGTTCATATTCACGGTGCTGGTGGCTTTGATACAATGGATGGCACTAGTGAATCAATGAATACTATTGCTAAAACAATAGTTAAACATGGAACAACTTCATTTACACCTACAACAATGACTGTTTCAATTGAAGCTATACAAAAATCTATGAAAGTAATCAAAAACTTAAAAGAAAAAGGAACTGAAGGTGCCCATGTTTTAGGTGCTCATTTAGAAGGTCCATTTGTAAATCTAGAAGCAATCGGTGCACAAAATCCAAATTATCTTTTAGCCCCTTCAATTTCTGCATATAATGAAATGGTAAAAGATTGTGAAGATGCTGTTATTTCAATAACATTGGCTCCTGAAGTTGATGGAGCTAAAGAACTTATTAAATATCTATCAGAGAAAGGCATTGTTTGTTCACTAGGTCATACTATAGCAACTTATGAACAAGCAATGGATGCTATTAAATGCGGTGCTTGCCATTCAACTCATCTTTATAATGCTATGACTCCTTTAAGTCATAGAGCTCCTGGAGTTGTTGGTGCTATATTTGATAGTGATATAACAACTGAAACTATTTCTGATGGAATTCATATTTCATATCCATCATTAAGAATTGCTTATAAACAAAAGAGTACAGATAAAGTTTTATTAGTAACTGATGCTATGATGGCTTGTTGTATGCCTGATGGAGATTATTCATTGGGTGGACAAAATGTTACAGTAACTAATGGTGCAGCTCGCCTTGAAAATGGTGCTTTAGCTGGTTCTATTCTAACTCTCGATAAAGCTGTTAAAAATGTATATAAAAATTGTAATTTACCTTTAAATGAAGTTGTAAAAATGGCTTCATACAATGGTGCTAAACATTGCAAAGTTGATGATCATAAGGGTCAAATTAAAGAAGGCTATGATGCAGATTTAATTTTATTTGATGATGATATTAATATTCAAAAAGTATTTATTTCAGGTAAAGAAGTTTACACAAAGTAATCTAAATTTACTTACATTTTCACTTTAGATTTCTAATCTTCACCTTTTATGTTTTATAAAATGATATTAAAAATGTACAAAAAATAGAGGATAATATTTATTGGAAAAATAAAATATTATCCTCTATTCTTTATAACACATTTAGGTATCTATATATACCCGCCTTCTAAATTATACTTATACTATGAAAATGTATCTAACCAGAACAAAAGCATGCTCCTTATTTCGGCGTGGTTATACGCCTAAGTATAATTCATTCTGATTATTTTTCTCTTTGAAGATAGTTACATAATGCACCTAATTTATTTGCATCATTTCCATATATACATGTTTTTAAAATTGGCTTTATTGTTCCTTCTAGGCCATTATTCATAATTATATCTAATCTTTTATTTATTTCATCAACATATTCATTTCTTGCACTTATTGCTCCACCCAATATAATAACTTCTGGATCATAAGTATATTGTATATTATATATACCTACTGCCATAGTAAAGTAATACTTATTTACTTCTTGAAGTGCAATTTCATCACCTTTATTACATAATTCAAAGACATCCACACCATCAATACTACCTTCTTCTAAGCCTTTTAATTTAGCAACATTTTTTGCTAATGCAGTAGTAGATCCTGATTTACTCCAAGTATTAAACTTAGGTTTCCCATCTACAAAATCAAAGTTTATTGAACAGTAGCCAAATTCTCCTCCATGTTTATGAATTCCAACATGAACTTTTTTATCTTTAACTATAGCTCCACCTATTCCTGATCCACAAACAACAAATGCTAAATCGTTGTTGTCCTTACCCGCTCCAAGCCAACATTCTCCGAGTGCTGCACAATTTGCATCGTTTTCAAGTTCCGCATTTAAGCTTGTACCTTCTTTTAAAATTTCCTTAAAATTAGGTCCATGTATATATGGTATTGCAGTTATGCCTCCAATTAATCCGGTTTCACCATCTACTGCACCTGGTGCACTTATAGCAATTCCTTTGACATCACTTTTTACTTTCATTTCATTTGTTATTTTAATTAATTCACTAAAAAATTCTTCTGCTGTACTTGGACATCTAAATTTACCGCTTTCCTTAAATTCTCCTAGTTCATTAATTACAGACCACTTAGTAGAACTTCCACCAATATCAAAAACCATAAAATCTCTCATCTATAATCCCCCTATTTTTTATAATATTCTCTTAGTTAAGTTTTAAGCATATAATTAAATTAAGTTTCTCACTACAAATATGTTAATACATTCATACAGAAAGATTTTAATTGTTAATAATTGATAAAACTTATATAACTTAGTTTATACTAAAACATTTACATAATTCAAGTAGCTGTTCCAAAATAATCATTCTTGAAACAGCTTTTTATATTAATTAAAATCCATTATTTTTCGAAACTTCTTTAATCCATCTTCCTGATTTTTTAATTGTTTTCTTTTGAGTAGCTAAATCTACCGCAATAAATCCATATCTATTTTTATATGCATTACTCCATGACCAACAATCAATTGGTGTCCATGTATGATATCCAAAACAATTAGATCCTTCACTTATTCCTTTATGAAGATATGTTAAATGTTCCTCATAAAATTCTATTCTATAATCGTCTTCTATTATGCCATCTTCATTTATATACTTTTCTTCACCTTCAACACCCATACCATTTTCAGAAATATACCAAGGAATATTATTATAATTATCTCTTATGTTAATTCCAATATCATACATACATTGTGGATATATTTCCCATCCTCTATAAGGGTTCATTCTTCTTCCTGGCATTTCATAATTATCAAAGTATTTATCTGGCATCCAACCATTTGTTTCATCGAATTTTGTTTCCTTAGCTTTGGCTCTTCTTGGTTGATAGTAATTTACTCCTAAGAAATCAATTATATTGTTTTTTATTATTTCAATTTCTTCTTCTGTTGATTCCCATATTACTTTATCGTTAGTTAATACTTCAACTAATGATGGTGTAAATTCTCCTTTAATGGCTGGATCTAAGAATGAATTATTGAAGAAATCTTCAGCAAATTTAGCTGCTTTTATATCGTCCTCATCTTGTGATCTTGGATATGCTGGAGTTAAATTCAGAATTATACCAATCTTGCCATCTTCTTTGTCACAACCTAATTCTCTAAATGCTTTTATAGCCTTTGCTGATGCTAAATTTATATTATATAAAACCTGAACTGCTTTTTTACCATCAACTATTTTAGGATAGTGAAATTGATATAAATATTCTCCTTCAACTACAACCATCGGTTCATTAAACGTAGCCCAATGTTTAACTCTATCACCAAATAGTTCAAAACACTTCTTAGCAAATACTGCAAATAAATCTACTACATGCTTAGATTCCCATCCTCCATATTTCTCATATAATTCAACTGGTAAGTCAAAGTGATGTAAATTCATAACTGGAAGAATATCATTTTCAATACATTCATCAATTACTTCATTATAAAATCTTACTCCATCTTCATCTACTTCACCAGTTTCAAAATCTTTGATTAGTCTTGTCCATTGAATTGATGTTCTCAAGCTATTTAATCCAATTTCTTTAATTAGATTAATATCTTCTTTATGACTATTATAAAAATTTGATGCCACATTAGGACCTACTCCATCAAAAAATACTTCTGGTTCTATATCAAACCAATGATCAAATACGCTATCATGTTTTTTGTTAAATCTACCTTCACTTTGTGGACCTGATGTTGCTGAACCCCACCAAAAATTTTCTGGGAATTTATATTGTAAACTCATTTTTTTCTTCCTCCTAAATTCTTTTTGTTTATTTTAACCATACTGACTTATTATTTTTTGAATATGCCTAGACTCTACTATAGAAGTGCAGCCCCAATAAGACCTGCATTATCGCCAATCTGTGCTATTCTTATGTCTACCATTGCTGGATCTGCTACTTTTGTCTTTACACACTCTATAACCTTAGGTAATAAATAAGGATTATATATCATTACGGCTCCACCAATAACTACAGTTTCTGGGTCTACTACTGCAATTATATTAGCGATTCCAATTGAAATATTATCTATCCATTTTTCTATTACTCGAGTAGCTTTTTCATCATTACTTTCATATAATTCAAAAACTTCTTTTGTGCTTAATGTTTTGCCATATGATTCTGATGCTATTCTTGCTATATGAACTCCGCTACATTGTCCTTCTAGCCCACCCTTATTTAGGCCTACATGACTATATTTATCTTCATTTATTATCATATTGTATATTTCTGCTGTTTGGCTATGTGCTCCATTTATAATCTTGTTATCAAGTATTAAAGCACCACCAACTCCTGTAGAAACTGTTATATAAAATACTGACTCACATTCCTTGGCACTTCCAACTAAACTTTCTGCAAGCCCTGCTACATTAGCATCATTATTAACTTGAACAGGTAAATTTAGTTTTTCATTTAAATATTCTTTTATATTAAAGTTTTCCCAGCCTTTTAAATTAACTGGATTTAATAATCTTCCTACTTTAAGATCTAAAGGTCCCGGTGCACCAACTCCAACTTTCTCAAATTCATACTTATTCCATTCTACGTTTATTTGATTAATTAATTTGTCCAAATTATAAGATGGCCCTTTTTTTACTTCATTTTCAACTTTAAATATTTCTACTATATTTCCTTCTTGTGAAATAATAGCTGCTCTTAAGTTAGTACCTCCAATATCAATTCCAATTAAATATGCCAATAGAACTCCCCCTAACTATTTATTAAGTAATTGTTAATTTTTTTGAATAATCACTTTTAAATTCATTTATATACTATTTATATTTTCAATTTTCTATTATTTGTAGATTAATTATATAATAATATTTATAATTAATCAATTATATGTTATATCTTTTCTATACCAAAAATATATTGTTTAATTTTAATCTTTTTTATCATTTGTTTCTATAATTATTTTTTGCTTTTAATTCTCTTCATTCTGAATTTTCTTTTATAAATAAACTTATTATTATTTTTATATTCTTTAAATTAATGGCGTACATATTAGAATTAACTCTTACAATTAATTCTATATTTGATCAAAATACACAAGACCATCATTGTTCAAAGAAAATAAAATCCTCCTCAAATAGTCTTGCTATTTGAGGAGGATAATTGAAGTTTTATAATTTTTCACGTCTTTGGGTTGATTTTATAAATATTTCTTTTAATGATTGTTTATCATCATTTTCTATTGCATCTTTTATTTTATCTAGTTCTATCTCAAAATTTTCTATACTTTTCAACAAATTCTCCTTATTTCCCAGGAAAAGTTCACTCCAAAGATCTTCATTTATATTAGCTATTCTTGTTAAATCTCTATAGCTATCTCCAATAAAGCTTCCCGTTTCTCTTCCTTCCACATCACTATTAACTAATGCTACAGCTAATGAATGTGGAAGTTGGCTTGTATATCCAATCATTTCATCATGATACTCTGGAGTTATTCTTTTAACTCTTTTAAATCCAATTTTATAAATTAAATCTTCTATCATGTTTAAATTTTCTTCTTTATTCCTAGCTACTGGAGTTAAAATATAATTTGCACCTTTAAAAACCTGACTACTTGCAAAATCTATTCCCTTCTTTTCCCTTCCTGCCATTGGATGTCCAAAAACAAAATCGATATTTTTAGGTAATATTTTTACTATATCTTCAACAAATAACTTTTTTATTCCAGTCGCATCTGTTATTACAGCACCATCTTTGAAATTGTCTTTATTATCAATAATAAACTGCTTAACCAATCTAGGATATAAAGATATAATTATAAAATCTGCACTTTTAACAATTTCTTGCCCACTTGTAAAGCCATCTTTAATTAATCCAAGCTTCTTAGCTTTTTCTAAAGATTCTTCATTGATGTCTATTCCATACACATCATCATACCCGGCTTCTTTCAAAGCCATAGCAAATGATCCTCCAATTACTCCAAGACCTACAACTACTATTTTCATATTTATAGCCTCTCTATGCCGACTTATATTTGTTTATCTTCTATCTTAGCCACGGCTTTAACTTTGCTCATTAATACATCAAATTGATCTGGTGTAAGTGATTGTTGTCCATCGCTTAATGCATTTTCAGGATCATTATGAACTTCTATCATAAGCCCATCAGCACCTGCCATTATAGCTGCTTTAGCCATTGGTTCTACAAGATATGCATATCCTCCAGCATGACTTGGATCAACAATTATAGGTAAATGTGATAACTTCTTAATTACTGGAATTGCTTGTAAATCTAATGTATTTCTTGTAATAGTTTCGAAAGTTCTTATTCCTCTTTCACAAAGAATTACATTTTCATTACCACCAGCCATAATGTATTCTGCTGACATAAGCCATTCTTCTATAGTTGCTGATAAACCTCTCTTTAAAAGAATAGGTGTCTTAGTCTTACCAATTTGCTTTAATAAATCAAAATTCTGCATATTTCTAGCACCAATTTGAATCATATCAACGTCTTCAACAAAGGCATCTAAGTAATCTGTAGACATAAGTTCTGTTACTATTGGAAGTCCTGTTTCTTTCTTTGCTGTTTTTAAAAGTTTTAATCCTTCAAGTTCTAATCCTTGGAAACTATATGGTGAAGTTCTTGGCTTAAATGCTCCTCCTCTTAAGAAGTTAGCACCTGCTACCTTTACTCTCTTTGCAATTTCAATAATTTGTTCTTCGCTTTCAACAGAACATGGACCAGCCATTATTCCAAGTCTTCCGCCACCAACTATTGATCCTTCAACATTAACTACAGTATCTTCAGGCTTGAATATTCTATTAGCTTTCTTAAAAGGTTCTTGAACCTTCATAACTCTATCAACACCTTTAAGTACTTGTATTTTTTTAGGATCTATTATAGACGTATCTCCTACAACTCCTATTATGTAGTATGTGTCTCCCTTAGAAAGATTAGTTTCTAAGCCTTTTGATTCAACTACTGCTTTTACCTTTCCTACTTCTTCGTCACTTGCTTTTGGGTTCATAATAATTATCATTTTACTTTCCTCCTGTACTTCTACTTTTAATTTTAGCTTTTCTTTCTACTATGCTTCTATCCTACAAACTTGACACCTTATACAAATAAACTCTAATTTACAGCTTTTTTAAAACTGATCATTATCATTTTAAGATGTCTATATATAATATAAACTATTTAGGCAATTGTTTCAATTCTAATGCCTTCATAGCTAATACATATCCATTTTCTCCAAAACCACACATTTGTCCTATACAAGCTGGTGCAGTTACAGATTTTTTTCTAAACTCTTCTCTTGCATGTACATTTGATAAATGTACTTCAACTGTATCAATATTAAGTCCTTTTATTGCATCATGAATTGCATAACTATAATGAGTATAAGCTCCTGGATTTATTATTATTCCATCATACTTTTCAAAATACGCTTTTTGAAGTTGATCAATTATTTCGCCTTCACAGTTACTTTGAAATAATGTTATTTCATGACCTCTTTTTTTTCCTTCTTCTTCAATATATTCACATATATCTTCAAAAGATTTTGTGCCATAAACGCCTTTTTCCCTAACTCCAACCATATTTAAGTTAGGTCCATTAATAACCATAATCTTCACTTTAATCACTCCCTTACACAATGCATCGTTAATTAGTTGTTTATTGTTCGTTAATAATTTTTTTCACTGCATTTACAGTATTTCTAACACTTTTATCATTTTTAACTATTTTATCTGCATATGATTTATACAGCTCATAACGTTCTTCATATAATTTAATTATCTTTTCTTTGCCTTCTTTAAGTAGTGGTCTTTTTGAAATATCCACATCAGTTAAAAGATCTTCTAACGGTCTATCTATAAAAATAATATATGATTCCTTTTTTAATATTTTAATATTCTCTTTTCTTTTTACAACTCCACCACCAGAAGAAATTAAGATATTACTTTTTTCTGCTAGTTCTTTACAAGCCAATGTTTCAAAATCTCTAAAGTAATCTTCTCCTTGCTCAAAAAGTTGCGAAATTGTTTTAGTTGTCATATTTTCAATGTAATCATCCATGTCAAAAAAATTAAGATTTAATTCTTTGCTTACCAATTTGCCAATTGTGCTTTTACCGCATCCAGGCATACCAACAAGTACTACTTTATTTTTCATACATTTCACCTACTTAAATTCATCTTGAAATATTGAGTACAACTCTTGAGTCACATCATTATCAAGTGGAATACCCTGCCATATTTCCTCTGCCTTTATAGCTTGACCTACTAGCATTTCAATCCCACCATATACTTTTTTGTTCAAGGTTTTCCCTATTTTTAAGAATTTTGTTTCTTTTGGATTATAAATGACATCTATTAAAACATTGAAATTAGATATTATATCTTCATTAACTGCAGTTTCATTTATATGAGGATACATTCCAAGTGGAGTTGAATTTATTAAAATATCACCTTTTAGATTTGATATATCTTCATAAGATCTACATTCAATTCTATTATCATCATAGCCACAACTATCTTTGCTTTTTCTTGATACTAAATAAATCTTTTTTATTCCTTTATCTAGAAGATAAGTAATTACAGATTTAGCTGCTCCACCATTTCCAAGTATCATTGCTATATTGCCTTTAACATTAATATCATTATTTTTTATAATCGTCCCAAAACCAAAATAATCTGTATTATATCCATATAACTTTCCATCATTTAAATAAATAGTATTTACTGCACCTATTTTCTTAGCTTCCTCTGATATACAATCTAAATATTTCATTACCTCTTGCTTATAAGGGATAGTTACATTAACTCCCTTTATTTTAAGAATTTTTAATGAATCTATAGCATTGCCTAAATCCTCCTTTTCTACTTCAAAGAGCTTATATGCCCCTTCAATATCTAAAGCTTTGAAAAGTGTATTATGAATCTTAGGCGAAAGACTATGTGGCAATTTTTCTCCTATTAATCCGTAAAAATCCAAGTTAATCCCCCCTTAATTCAATTAACAATGTACAATTAACAATTGATGATAAAGCTCAAAGAGAAAGTTCGAATACCGAAATATAAAATTTCGATTTTCACTTTTCCCTACAGGATTTTTTATATTATATTAATTGTTAATCGTTAATTGTTAATTGATTTTTTGTATCCACCAATAAGTTTAAAGTAAGCACTACTTTGTTCAATTAATTTTAAAGCTTTTATTACTTTTTCACTTTCAATATTACCTTCAAAATCAATATACAAGAAATATTTCCAAGCACCCTTTTCCATTGGTCTTGATTCAATTTTCATCATGTTTATATTATTTTCAGCAAAATGCCTTAATAATTTATATAAAGTTCCTGCCTTATGTTCAAGTGAAAATACAACACTTACCTTATTACAGCTTTGATCTGTCTCAAGATTTTTTGATATTATTATAAATCTTGTTGAGTTATCACTTTGATTATTTATATTTGCTTCTATAATATCTAATCCATATATACTAGCAGCTCTATTACTTGCAATAGCAACTTTGGATATATCTTTCAAATCACTAATGAGTTTTGCACTTACAGCTGTACTATGGAAAGGTATAAGCTTCCAATCACTATGTTTTTTCAAAAATTCAGTACTTTGTTCAATAGGTTGAGGATGAGAATATACCTCTTTAATTGTATCTAAAGTTGTACCATTAATACCAATTAAATTTTGGTTTATTTTAATACACTCTTCTCCAACAATGTGAAAACCGTATTTATATATAAGATCATAAACTTGTGAAATAGCACCTGTTGAAGAATTTTCTATAGGTAGAATTCCATATTTAATTTCATCATTTTTTACTGCTAAAAATATATCCTCAAACTCATCATAATCATTAGGTTTTTCCACAGAACCAAAATATTTCAACATAGCTTCTTCAGTAAATGACCCTGGAACACCATAGAACCCAATCTTTCCTTGTTTTATATCCTTAGTTTCCTGTAAACTTACTTTTTTTTCTATAACTTTTTCAGCTTCTAAAATTTTTCTGCTTTGAAGTTCCCTTGATACTTCCATTAATGATATAAAAAACTTTCTTGTTTCTTCAGCATAATCATTATTTTTTAGATATCCAACATTTTTTTCAATAACTTCATCTTCTCTATCTCTATTAAAAATAGGTAAGTTATTAGTCTTTTTATAATTTGCAATATTAATAACAGTGTCCATTCTATCTTCAAAAAGCTTAGTTATCTCTTTATCTATTTCATCAATTCTATTTCTATAATTATCTATATCTGACATTTTAACACCACCCCTTAAATCAATTGGCAATTAACAAAGAACAATTAACAATTGAGGATAAAATCCTCCGGGATTTTTCTAATATACTTTTTCCCAAGTTCCCTAGGAACTTGTTCCTCAATTGTTAATTGTTAACTGAGTAAATCAAGTATCCCAATGGCCGTTACTGCTTCAATTACTGGAACAGCTCTTTGTACTATACATGGATCATGTCTTCCTTGAATTACAAGGTCTGACTCTTTGTTTTCTGCAATATCTATGGTTCTTTGAGTCTTTGATATTGAAGGGGTTGGCTTTATCCCAACATTAAATAATATTGGCATTCCATTAGTTATTCCACCTGTTATTCCGCCATTATTATTTGTATACGTCTTAACTTTATCTCCATCATAATAATATTCATCATTACATTCTGAGCCTCTAAGTTCACTCATTGAAAATCCTTTTCCAAATTCTATACCCTTAACAGCCGGAACTGAAAACATTAAATGAGCTAATGTAGATTCTACTGAATCAAAAAATGGATTCCCAATACCTGCATCAATTCCAAGAACAGTACATTCAATTGTTCCTCCAACTGAATCTTGATCTTTCTTTGCTTCAAGAATTGTATTTCTCATTTCTTCTTCTTTTTCTGGAGTCAAAAGTGGTAATTCTTCAACTTTTAGTCGATCTAATAATTCTTTATTTAAATCAACATCATAAAAACTCTTATCTTCAACATTACCTATACTTTTAACGTGAGCTCCTATATTAATTCCCTTTGCTTCTAGAACTTGCTTGCAAACAGCTCCTGCAAATACTAATGGTGCTGTAATTCTCCCTGAGAAATGTCCACCACCTCTATAATCATTAAATCCGTTATATCTAATGGATCCAGGATAATCCGCATGTCCAGGCCTCATTAAATCCTTGAGCTTTCCATAATCCTTAGAGTGCATATCGGCATTTCTTATTAATGCACAAAGTGGTGTTCCTGTAGTTTTTCCTTCAAAAAATCCACTTAAGATTTCTGGTGCGTCAGCTTCTTTTCTTGCAGTGGATAAATTACTCTTACCTGGTGCGCGCCGATCCATCTCTTTCATAACTTCTTCAATGTTAATCTCAAAGCCAGATGGAAGTCCATCTATTGTTATACCTATTCCTACTCCATGAGATTCCCCAAAAATAGAAACCTTTAATTTATTCCCCCACATTCCACTCATCAAATACACCTCCTACATTCTTAAAATCTTTCCAAAATTCCGGATATGACTTTGAAACACATTCATAATCTTTTAATATAATAGGTTCTTTGCATACAGTAGATGCTATAGCTAAAGTCATTGCAATTCTGTGATCCTTATGGCTCCAAACTTCTACATTTCCTTTAAGTTCTATAACGCCTTCAATTATTAATCCATCTTCTTTTTCTGTGATTTTAGCGCCTAATTTATTCAGTTCAGAAGTTACAGCCGCTAATCTATCACATTCTTTTATTCTAAGCCTTCCAGCATTTATTATCTCTGTTGTGCCTTCACTTAAGGCTGCAACTAAAGATACTACTGGAATTATATCTGGACATTGAGAACCATCAATAACAGTTGCTTTTAAATTGCCATCAACTACTCCTATTAATCCATTATTTTTATTCTTTAAGTTTAGTCCCATTCTCTCCAAAATATCTATTACTTCTTTATCTCCTTGAAGTGAATCTAACTTTAAATCATTAAGCACAACATTATTTGAAAGTGCATCAGCGCAGAAGAAAAATGCTGATTGAGAATAATCTCCCTCAACTCTATAGTCTCTGCTCTTATAATTTTGATTTCCCTTAATTATAAATTCTTCATAATTATTATTTATAATCTCCACACCAAAATCCTTAATTGCACTTAAAGTTAAATCAATATATCCCTTTGATTCCATTTCTGTTGTTATTATTATTTTAGAATCTCCATCTAAAAGAGGAAGTGTAAATAATAACCCTGTTATAAATTGTGAACTTATATTTCCTTTGACCTCAAATTCTCCAGCTTTCAATTTACCTTCAGTCTTTAAATCTAATATTCCATCTTTATATGTGTATTTTATTCCTTGCTTATCAAATATATTGTAATATGTGTCTAGTGGTCTTTTTCCTAAATTACCTCTTCCAACAAACCTATTAACTCCATTAAATAAAGCTGCAATAGGTACTAAAAATCTTAAAGTTGAACCTGACTCATTACAATCTATAATTCTTTCTATTTTTACTTCATTATATTTAATATTTTCAGTACATTTAATTCCATAAACTTCAAGATGATCTTCTTTTCTTGTTATCTTTGCCCCTAATGATGACATAGCCTCAATAGTGGCTATAATATCATCTGAATAATCTATATTGGTAACCTTGCTTACACCATCTCCAAGTGCTGCACAAATTACTGCTCTATGTGCCATGCTTTTAGATGGCGGTATCTTAACTTCACCACTTAATTTGCTTGGATAAATTTTTAAATTCCCCATGATTTTACCTCACTTTATCAAATTTCAATTATCAATTATCAATTTAGCACTTTGCATCCATTCACACATATAATTGATAATTATGAATTGAAAAATTCAACATTAGTCTTTTCTAAAAATGATTCTCCAATATTCTTTAATAATACCACTTTAAGAACATTATCAATATTTTTCTTATCTAAAGCTATAGTATCTGAAATTACTGAATTATCATCAATTTCTACTTCATAAGGAAGACCATATTGAACTAATATTTCTTTAATATCTTCTGCCACACCCTTTTCAGTAAGTCCTTTATTTTCTGCAAGTTTACTTATTTCATACATTCCTATGGCTACCGCTTCTCCATGAGAAAATCTTTTAAAGTTATAATAAGTTTCTATAGCATGACCTAAAGTATGTCCGAAGTTTAATAACATTCTTTCTCCAGTATCTTTTTCATCATTTTCCACAACACATTTTTTTATAAAGCAACATCTGTGGATTATAGCCTCTATATTGTGCATAACTTCTTCTTTAGTCTTTAAGTTCTTTAGAAACAAGAAAAATTCGTTATCTTTTATACATCCATATTTAATAACTTCACCCATACCATCTCTAAAGAATCTTTCACTTAAAGTCTCTAACACATTTGGATCTATTAAAACTAATTTAGGATGATAAAAACTTCCAACTAAGTTTTTACCTCTTTCTAAATCCACTGCAACTTTTCCACCTACACTACTATCAACTTGAGCAAGGAGAGACGTTGGCATTTGTACAAAGTCTACACCTCTTAAGAAAGTAGATGCAACAAAACCACCAAGATCTCCAATTACTCCTCCACCAAGAGTTATAATCAAATCGCTTCTTGTAAGTTTAAAGTCTAAAAGTTCGTTATATATTATAGGAAGAGTAGCAAACGCCTTAGTTTCTTCACCAGGTTCTAAAGCCATTAGCTTAACCTCATATCCAGCATTAACTAAACATGATTTAACTCTATTTCCATAATGAGAGTCTACATTTTTATCTGTTAATATAAAGACCTTTTTACCTGTGTATATCTTTTTGATTTCTAAATTAATTTGATCAATTAATCCCTTTTTTATTATAATAGGATAGCTTCTTTCCCCTAACTCAACAACTAAGTCTTCCATTTTTCAAACGCCCCTTTTCTTTACTATAATGTAGAACCATCACTTTAATTAACAATTGATACCTTCTAAATAATTTACATTAAATTATTTATCTCTTAATCTTAACATAAAAAAATGGAGCTCATATATAATGAGCTCCATAAAATATCAATACTATTTACCTAATCTAAAAAAATTATATGAATATTAAACACTCATTAAAAAGGTATTATTCAGTTTTCTGCAAAATAAATAGCCAGCGCTAAAATAGAAGCCCCAGAACATAAAATAAAAAAAGCTATAAAATTTTTGCATAACTGATTTTTTAATATCCCTTTCCATGTTTTTCTCCATTCTTAATTTAATAGTTATTTTACACAACGAACATTAATCTAATATTCACCATTAAAATTTATCTTTTTACTATTATAACAAATTGAAATACAATGTCAATATTTTTTAATAATCTTTCATTTATATTATCAACCAGTTATTTACTTGTTAATAATAACTTTGTATGATTACTATATTTTTAAAAATTCAATTAAATAATTTTAAATCCATTAAAATTAAAACATTCATTATTTTTAAGAAAAACCTATTATATACTCTAACAATATATAATAAGGCACAATCAAAAAATAACAAGTCCATTTGTTAGCCTATTTCCCATCATAAATAATAATATAAATGTAAATAATAAATTAAATAACTATATGAATAAGGTGGACTATAATAATGATAAACAAAAAGTTTATTTGCATTTTTTTAACTTTTTTTATATTTTTTTTAGTCGGCTGTGATTATGAAAAGACTATTAAAAATAAAGATACTGAAAATATACCAGATATAACTTTAACTAATTCAAATAATGATTTACATGCAGATTATACTAATTTTAACGGTTTTAATATGACTAAAGATAATATAAGCTTTAAAATTGATGGTGTACCCTTAACTCTTACATTACCAATATATTTAGATAAAAATAGATATTATATTTCTTTAAATGAATTTACCGATAAACTTAATGGAAAAATTCAAAAAATTGATACTTTATTAAACATAAAAATTAATGATACGGATTATTCAATTAACTTATCAAACAATATAGTAGACTGTCCCAATAATAGTTTTTCCCTAAAAAAAGCATTATTAAATGAAAATGATATATATTATATAGGATTTTCTGATTTTTCACATATGCTTGATCTTTATACTAGATGGGATAAAGATCAGAAAATTATTAATTGTAAAACAAATTGTTTTACTAATTCAAATATTACTCCATATAAATCTAAAATAAATCAAATAGGTCTCATCAGATTTGAAGATGTTGGCTTAAACTCTCAACCTTATGGCAAAGATTATTTTGAAAAACTTCGTATAATATCATATTACATGAGTGAAACGAAAATTCCATATCATATTGCATGGATTCCACGATATGTAATTCCAAATAATGGAGTCGACAATGATCCATTAACTAAAAATAATTTTGAGATTGCAGAAATGGTCTATAGTCTAGATTATTTCACAACACATAACGGTATCATTGGACTTCATGGCTATACTCATCAATGTGGAAATTGTGAATCAGCTGTTGGATTTGAATTTGGAAAATATGAGCCTTCTCCAACTGTTTTTAGAGAAAAAATTCAAAAAGCTATTGAAACGGTTTTAGTGTTGCATAAAGCAACAATTTTCAATGAATAATTATTGAATATCAAGGACAACCTTCAATTATAAGATTGGAGGTTGTTTTTGATTATGGATAAACTTGCAAATAGAAGTGTGTTTAGAAAATTAATTAAACTTATTGATGGGAATATTGGAAGAAAATTAAGAAAAGCGAATAATGAATATAAATACTCAAAGTGCTATACAGGTCGGGATCATATTCTAACAATGTTGTTTTTACAAATCTCCGGCTGTGATGGATTAAGAGATATTAATGCTAAATATAAAAATTCATCGAAGATAAGTAAGGATTTCAACATGCCAAGTTATTCCCAAATATCTAGATTAAATAAGAGTAAGTCATCAGATTTATTTAGAAATGTTTTCGAAGAATTATTGGTAAAAGCTGATAAAGAAATGAATTCTTTAGTTAAAATAAAGAACTTTAAAGATATTAAAATAATAGATTCATCAGTAGTTAGTATAGGCAAGGGCTTAGCCCCTGAACTCTATTATGAAGATGAAAAATCTGCTGTTAGAATTAGTACTCTTTTATCATTTGAAACTAAGTTACCTGATAAAATTAGCATCCGCCCTGCTAAAGTAGGAGAACGTAGTTGTATTGACGGTTATGTTAATTCGGAGAAAAATATATATTTATTTGATAAGGGATATTTTAAGTATTCTTGGTATGATGAAATGAGTCATGATAATTATAAATTTATCACAAGACAACAAAGCAACTCTGTTACGGAGGAGTATTTGTCCATTTATACTGGAATAGATAATCTATATGATTATATTGTTACAATGGGGTCTGATTATAGTAAAAATAAAACTAAATATAAATATAGAGAGATTCTATATTTTACTAAGGACTCCGACGAAGAATTCCGTTTAGTTACTAACATATTCGATATGCCAGCTGAAGATATAGTATCTCTCTATAAAAAGCGTTGGGATATTGAGTTATTCTTTAAATGGATAAAACAACATCTGACTATTAAAAAATGGGTTGGAAGAACCCTTAACGCAATATCCATACAAATATATAGTGCCCTTATTATCTATATTTTATTACTTTTAATAAAATATAGATTTAAAAGTAATTTAAGCACTTTTGATGTGCTCCGAAAGTTTCAGGCTAATATATTAGAAAGATATGCTCTAAGGAATATTTTGTTACCGTGACTAATTATTAAAGTTAAAATTTTGTTGAAAAACCAAGGGGTATCTTTATAATATTTTATATACATAATATTACTTAAAAACATTTATGATCCAATTTGTAAAACTCCAACCAAATAAAATGTTATTGATTGGAGTTTTAAATATTATACTATAAATATTTTGTCTTTATGCAACATCAAAAATTGAAACGGCTTCTTATTTAGATATTCCTATAAGTTTCTTTGAAGTTCCCCATTATGAAATTACACCAAGCCAAAATAAAATTGCTGAAGAATACTTCAAAATATTATATTACCCATTTAATGATTATGGATTAAAAAAGGCTGATTTAACTAAGCCACAGCTTAGCCCTTATAATAAATCCTCTTACTATATTTCAACTCCACTTGATTATATTCCTCTATACAAAGAAGATAATGCTTTAGCTAAACTTAAAAATGCTAATATTAATAACATGGGTAGTATCTTTTTTCATCCTAATTTAGAAAATAACTATATTTCTTTAACTGACGACTCTAGTGGAGCACCTACATTTACTTATACTGATAATTCAACATTGAAAAAATTGGTAAGTATATTAGAAGAGAAAGGTTTTAAAATGATTAAAGTTACAGATATTTAATATACACTAATGTTGAGAATCACGACTGTAACTACACTACTAAATTTATTTTAATGCTTAGGCATATTCAAAAAAGAAAATCCTTCATAAGATAAATTAAACTCTTATGAAGGATTTTTTTTTTAGCTTTTTATTGAATTAATATACTTTTGTTTTATGTTTTTATTGCATCACATATAAGCTTAAAAATACTTTCATTAAAAAAACATTAATTTATTTTGTTGTTCTTTGAAATAACCTTACTAGATTGATTTGGAAGAATTTTAGAAGCAATTAGCGAACATATTAATATGATTGAAAATCCCACTAAGTACATTTTTGTGTATCCAAATCTTACTTGGATTATACTAAATATTTGAGGATATACAAAATTAGCACCAGCAGATCCTAGTACAGTTACAAATGCATATGTACCTGCAACTAATTCATCATTAACAACTTCTCTAATATATTTAAATAAAAATGTTAAATAACATGCATACATCACACCATGTAATTGGTCCCCTAAAACAATTAAAGGTATATATCCTGTTGAAAATAACACTATTCTAGTGGCTCCTATAAGAAAAGCTATAATTAAATACTTTTTAGGATTTTTGTCCTTTAAAAATCTTCCAACAAGCATAAAAGATATAAATTCAATAAAAACTCTAGCAAATATAGATTTACTATATATAGAATTAGCTAAAGCAGTGTTTCCTGTTATTTCTATTAAATAAGTTGAATATGCAAATTCTATTGCATTATAAACTCCAATAATTAAAATGCTAGTAAATCCAAGGATTATTGAATTTCTATTTTTCAATATATCATTTAATTTTATTGTCTTCTTTTTAGCCTTTGATTCAATATTTTTAAATTTTATAGCTATTATAAGTATAATTATACTTGTCATTATAATACCTAATAAATGGATAGTTTTAAATCCATATTTTGAAATTATAATACCACTTAAAAGTACTACACATCCAAATCCTATAGAGCCCCATTTTCTTATTTGAGAATATTCCATTTTTTGTTTGACACATAAACCTTCAACATACACTTCATATATCGTTCCAACTGTTTGTATAATTATTCCATACAAAACTGCAAAGAAATATATAACACTTCTATTAATAAACATTAAAAATCCTATCATACAAATTAATCCACATAAATGTACAATAATGAACTTCTTCTTATTTTCACTTGCTGAAAATTTACTAACTAAAAATTGTTGTGAAATAATTGCAAACAATGCACCTATAGATACAACTTTTCCTACTTCACTTAATGATAATCCAACTACTTGATTTAAATATGGTACATAAAAAGTCGTTACTATGCTTAGTACTCCATAATTAATAAAGGTAGTTAATGAATAATGAAATTTAACTTTGTCTTTCATATAATACTCCTTGTATTTTCTCTATTTTTAATATATTAATTTATTGTATTAATTAATATTATAATAGGTTTAGTCTTATGAATTGGTGAGTATCTATAATATAGGTGATACTAGTCTAATTAATGATTCCTTAATTCTAATAATAATGCTTCTATTATCATATATTTCTTTAGTTATTTCTTCTGAATCTTTAATATCTTTCATAAATTGTTCTTCTCCGTCCTTCGCAATCCTATCATCAAAAATAAATGCATTAACTTCAAAATTCAATTTAAAACTTCTTATGTCCAAATTTGCTGTACCTATACTCATTACTGTACTATCTGCAACTATTGTCTTTGCATGAATAAATCCATTTTGATAGTTGTATACTTTTATTCCTGCTTCTAACAATTCTCCTATATAAGAACTAGCTGCCCATTGCATATAAAAATGATCTGGTTTTCCTGGTATTATTATTCTCACATCAACCCCAGATAGTGCAGATATTTTTAAAGATTCTAATATAGGTAAATCTGGTACTAGATATGGTGTTTCAAGATAAACATTCTCTTTAGCATTATTTATGAGTTTTATGTAAGCATTTCTAATATATTGTTCCTTATGGTCCGGTCCACTGGTTACAATTTGTATTCCAATATCCCCTGCACATTTGTTACTATTTGATGAATATTTATCATAATCTTCTATTTCTTCATCTGCTGCATAACACCAATCAAGTAGAAATCTTTCATTCAAATCATCTACTGCTTCTCCCTCAATTCTTACATGGGTATCTCTCCAAAATCCTATTTCTGGATCTTTACTAATATATTCTTCTCCAACATTAAATCCTCCTAAATAACCGTATTCTCCATCAATTACAACTATTTTTCTGTGATTTCTATAGTTTATACGAGTATTTATGTGTGGTACGATTCCTGGAAAAAAGAGTGAGTATTTTCCTCCAGCAGCCATATATTTTTTAATTGCTTTCTTTGTTAATTTTCGAGATCCCATACTATCTACTAATAATCTAACTTCTAAACCTTTTTCTGCCTTCTTTGTAAGTTCCTTAATGATATTCTTTCCAAGCATATCATTTTTAAAAATATAATATTCTATATGAATATATCTTTTTGCATTTTTTATATCTTTAATTAGTTGTTTAAATTTATCTTCGCCATTCGCATATACTTTAACATTATTATTTGTTGTATATTTTGCACCTGAATGATTGAAATTCATCTTTCTTAAATCTAAAAATCTCTCGCCACCATCATGACAATGAGTATCTTTTTCATATTTATCATTTATATTTTTCCGTTTATCTTCATCAACACGTATTTTTTCTTTAAAAATCTTTTGTCTGCTCAAATTTTGACCAAACATAACATATATTATAAACCCTAATCCTGGCAAAACCAATAATATTAAAAGCCATGCCCATGTTGTAGTTGGATCTTTTCGCTCTATGAAAACTAAGGATAAAGAAAAAATCATATTTAATATTAAAATTATAATGCTTAGTATTAACAGTATATTCATGTTTTTTCACTTCCTTTTTCCCTGTGAATCAATTGCTAATCAAAATCTACTTATCCCCATTATTGCATAAGATTTATTGATAGTTTACATCTTATTGTATCATGATTATACATATTTATATTATTAAAGTTTTTGCAATTATAAAATGGATTTTAAATTAGATTATAAATTCGTTTATACCTTTAGATTTGAATATATAGATACATTTACGTAAAAAAATAATTGCTGTAAATTATGTATATATCAGCCACTATAAAATATGTTAAAACTCATATAATTAAATAACTTTAAAACCCTACTAGAATTGACTTTCACATTTAGTAGGATCTTAATATTATTTATGTTTTTTATTCTCTACTACTATTTAAAAACACCACAATTTATTAGCTCCACATTATTTTTCTTTAACCACTCTTTTACCTCTGCAAAAGTCAATGCTTTTACTTCAAGAGGACGAATCATATTATATGATGAAATTTCTAGTAAATTTTAATCTACATATCCTAGATGAACTGCAATTATTGCTAAATAACTATCTAATATTTCTCGCTGGTCATTTAAAATATTGATAGCATATAGCCTATAGTAATCGTTTAATTATATGCTAATGATAGTTTTTTTTATATTAACTGTCAATAATTTTCATGTCATAACTTGATTTTCATATTTTCAAATTATCAATAACTTTACTCAAAAATCTAAAAATATAAATATACTTTTATCCGTTTCTTGACTTTTTTAGATTTTTTAATATATAATGTTATTAAAATTTTATATTATGTGATGAATAGGAGTATTAGTAATAAATATATTTTAAAGAGAGCTGTTGTTTGCTGTAAAACAGTATTATATTGTTATGAACTTGCCTAGGAGCTTACTTGTTAAAGCAAGTACGGTAAACCCGTTAAAATATTAAGTGAGAAGAATTAATTAATTTAATTTCTTCTAATTAAGAGTGGTACCACGGAAATTATGCTTTCGTCTCTTTGTTTTAGAGATGAAGGCTTTTTTTATACAATTTAAGCACAATTGACAATATTTATAGGAGGCTATATAATGGCAAATTACGGAACTAAAGTTGATAAAAAATGGCAACAGATATGGGAAGAAAATGAGACTTATAAGTTTAATCCTGAAAAATCAGAAAAGAAACTTTATACCCTTGAAATGTTCTCTTATCCATCAGGTGCCCAATTACATGCTGGTCACTGGTTTAACTATGGACCAACAGATTCATGGGCAAGACTTAAGAGAATGCAAGGCTATAATGTATTCCAACCTATGGGGTTTGATGCTTTTGGTTTACCTGCTGAAAATTATGCAATTAAAACTGGCATCCATCCACAAGATTCTACTTTAAAGAACATTGAAACAATGGAAAAACAATTAAAATCAATGGGAGCTATGTTTAACTGGGAAAATGAGGTTGTTACTTGTCTTCCTGATTATTATAAATGGACTCAATGGTTATTTTTAAAGCTTTATGAAAAAGGCTTAGCTTACAGAAAGAAAGCTCCTGTAAACTGGTGTCCATCTTGTAACACTGTTTTAGCTAATGAACAGGTTGTTGATGGTGTATGTGAAAGATGTAGCACTGAGGTTACTAAAAAGGATTTAACTCAATGGTTCTTTAAAATAACTGATTATGCTGATGAATTACTAGATAAATTAGATGATTTAGATTGGCCTGAAAAAACTAAATCTATGCAAAAACATTGGATTGGAAGATCATATGGTGCTGAAGTTACATTTAAAGTTAAAGATTCAGATTTAGACTTTAGCGTATTCACTACAAGAGCTGATACTTTAAATGGTGTAACTTACGTTGTTTTAGCTCCTGAAAATAAATTAGTTGATAAATTAACACTTCCTGAATATAAGGATGTAGTTGAAGAATATAAAGAAGCTGCTGCAAAGCAAACTGAAATTGAAAGACAATCTGTTTCAAAGGAAAAGAGCGGTGTGTTTACTGGGTCATATGCCATAAACCCTATTAATGGCAAAGTAGTACCTATTTGGATTTCTGATTACGTTTTAGCTACCTATGGTACTGGATGCGTAATGGCTGTTCCTGCTCATGATGAAAGAGACTTTGCTTTTGCAACTAAATTCAATTTACCAATTGAAAGAGTTATAACTAACAAGGATAACACTGATCCAAAACTTCCATATTGCGAATATGGTGTACTTGTTAATTCAGGAAAATTCGATAATTTAACAACTGAAGAAGGTAAAATTAAGATTATTGAAGAGTTAGAAAAAGATAAATTAGGTGCTATGAAGGTCAACTTTAGATTAAGAGACTGGTTAGTTTCAAGACAAAGATACTGGGGTGCTCCAATTCCAGTTGTATATTGTGATACATGTGGAATTGTTCCAGTACCTGAAAAAGATCTTCCAGTAGAACTTCCTTATAATGTTGAATTTACTCCAGATGGTAAATCACCACTTAGTAAATCTGAAGATTTTATAAATACTACTTGCCCTCATTGTGGAGGTCATGCAAAAAGAGAAGCTGATACTTTAGATACATTTGTATGCTCATCTTGGTACTACTTAAGATATGCAGATAATAAAAATGAAGATGCACCTTTTGATACTGAAAAGATCAACAAGATACTTCCTGTAGATAAATATGTTGGTGGTCCTGAACATGCTTGCATGCATTTATTGTATGCAAGATTTATAACAAAGGCTTTAAGAGATATGGACTACTTAAACTTTGATGAGCCATTCTTAAGTTTAACTCATCAAGGCTTAATCCTTGGACCAGATGGACTTAAAATGAGTAAATCAAAAGGAAATACAATTTCTCCTGATGATTATATTAAAGATTTTGGTGCTGACGTATTTAGAATGTATTTAATGTTTGGATTTGGATACACTGAAGGCGGTGCTTGGAGTGATGATGGAATCAAATCTGTTGGTAAATTTGTAGATAGAATAGAAAGAATTCTAGACTCATGTAGAGAAATAATGGACTCCACTGAAAATACCAAAGACTCTATTGATGGAGCTGAAAAAGAATTAAACTTTTGGAGACATACAGCTATAAAAGGTGTTACTGAAGATGCAGATAAAATGCAATTTAATACTGCAATAGCAAGACTTATGGAATTAGTTAATGCGTTCAACAAATATCTTCAAGAAGATGTTAAAAATACGAATTTCTTAAAAGAAGCTATAGTTGATTTCTTAAAACTTCTTGCACCATTTGCTCCTCATTTTACTGAAGAACAATGGAGTTTAATTGGAAATACTTCAACAATCTTTAATGAAAAATGGCCAGAATTTAATCCTTCTGCCTTAATTAAAGATGAAGTTGAAATTGCAATCCAAATTAATGGTAAAATAAAAGCAAAAATTAATGTACCTTCTAATTTAGATGAAGAAGGAATTAAGACCGCTTCTTTAGGTAATGAAATAATTAAAGAAAATACTGATGGTAAAACTATAGTTAAAGTAATTGTAATTAAAGGAAGACTTGTTAACATAGTTATTAAGTAATATTACAATTGACAATTTATTATAAATTTTAAAAAGACATTAGAGTTTTTGCTATAGAAAACTCTAATGTCTTTTATAATTTTTACTATAAAATCTGAGGTGAGACTATAAAATTTAACGCTACATAAGATTTACTAAGTACTAACATTAATCCCTCTCCAGAGAAACCTAATTCTGTTTCTGTTGATTTTATGAAACAGCTAACAAATGAAATTAATAAAACTAAAAAAATTGACCAAGAGAAGTACTTATACTTGTTTTTTCTGCTTTAATTACTATAATATTTTCGTCTCGTGTATCCAATAAAATATCCGGACCACTTTCTCATCTTAATCAGTATATAAGTGATATTTCAGAAAGAAACTTTGGAAATAAAATAGAAATGCTAGTATATATTAATTAAATTTACAATGCACAATGCACAATGTACAGTTTAAATGTACATTGTGCATTAATTTTTTTGAATATTTCCTAATCTTCTAAATTTAATATTTCTTTAAATTCTAATAATATTTTTCTTACTAAAGTCTCATCTAAAGGCTGATATTCCTTAATATATCCTGATGAATCTAATGATTCATACGCTTTCTTACTCATTGAAATCCAATTTTCAGGCACATATACCCATACTATATCTTCATATTTACAGCTTAACAAAAAATGTTCTAGTCCCACAAATGCATACTCTTCAATTTCGTGTAATTCGTTGAATTTTTTGTAATCTTCTACTATTTTTGAAGTTAATTTGCATTCATATATATCTACATAAAAGAAATCAAATTTTTCTCTTTTTGCTTTAAAAGCGTCACTTCTAATTATCTTTATTTTTTCATTTTGGGGAAAGTTCTGATCATATAATTTGATTACTTCTTCACTAATTTCATATACTATAACTTCTTTTACATCACATTTTTTTGCAATTTCTTGAACTACATATCCAATCCCAAGCCCTACTATTCCAACTCTTCCGGAAGCAAAATGAATAGCTGTATAAGCACTTTCTATTTCTTTAGGCGTTAATTTCATTAAACTAATATCATTCTTATATAATTGAATTACATCTATATTATATTCTTCTTTATTTTCATACATATATCCTTGTAAATTTTGCTTTTTAATTATATTTTTAACTATTTTATAATTACCACAAGTTCCTGGATTAATTAATTCATTATATTTATTCATCTCTTGGAACACAAAATTTTTATTATATGGTTTCATAGTTAATTCCCCTTCTTGAAATATTTGCCTCAAAAGTTTCGCTTTATACTTATCAATTTATAGTAAAATTCTAATAGTTATAACTAATATAATTTTGTATAGCTATTACATTTATATGTTTAACAAACCATAATATAATAGCACATTATTCCTCATAATATAACCATTAAATTCACTTTTTTTTTCGATATATATATGCTATACTAACGTTAATGATTTATTTTCATTAATATTTTGTAGAGTAGGTGTTTATATGAAAAACGTTAATATAAGCGAAGAAGCTTATAATGAGTTTAAAGCTTTTTTAGAAGACAATAAAATAACTGATTTCAATATTAGACTAAATTTTGCTGGCTTTGCATGTAGCGGTCCAATTTTTAATATATCCGTTTCAGAAGCTACTGATGCAGATGAAGTTGAAAAAATCAACGACATTTCATTTATATATGAAAAAAGCCTAATAGAACAATTTGGTGGTTTTATGCTTCTTTCTTCTGAAGAAAATGGAGGTAATGGATTAAGTCTAAAGCCTATCATTGAACCTGAAGGTGGATGCGGCGGCTCTTGTAGTGGATGTCACTAAATTTTATTTAAACAATGAATGTAGAATAAATGTGAAAATATTTATTCTACATTTTTTATTTATTCTATTACATCAATATCTGTTGCTTCTATTTTCCACTGTAAATTCACATAGTCATCACTTATATCATATATACCTTCTAACATATCTATCCAATAATGGTCCTTTACAACCTTCTTTTCTTTATCTTTTCCTGCAATTCCACTTAATATTTCTTCGTTAAATTTATTAAGATATTCATATATTCTTAAAGAAATCGCATGCATATCTTTAAAAGATTGCAAATCTTCATTTCCTAATTCCAATTTACTTTTCTCATTTTTCATTTCCCTATTTAAAACTGATAACATATATTCTTTCATTTTTCCATGTATATCATTTTCCATTATCTTATCCGTTTCTATTTTTTTAGAAAATATTGATAATGAATTTTGCTTATATGATCCATATTGTTGCCACAACTCCATTATGTCACTTGTTATAGCATCATAATTTTTATAAAGTTTTAGCAATTCTTGATTTTTTATACTACCAATTTCAATACTTTTTGATAATATATCCATATTGCTCTCATTTCTTTGCTTAATATCTTCAATTTCAATATACGATTGCTGCCCTATTTTATATTTATAATTATTTATTTTAAATAACGCATATATATTTACTATTACACTGACTATAAGAAGTACAGATATTAGCATCATATAATCTATATTTTTTATTCTGTTTATCAAGCATATCCCTCCAGCCTTACAACTCATTTTAACATATAAGCTTATGTTTGCATATTTAAAATTACCTCGCCCATTCATGTATTGCTTCATTAAGCATTTTTAATCCTATATTTCCTTCTATGATTTCTTTTTTTTCTGTATTTATTCTTTTTACTTCCCCATATGGATTCTTCAAAGATAATTCCTCATTCCCAGATACTACCCATATTGTCTTTTTATTAATTGGTTTTGTGCTTAATTCTTTTTCTCCAATTCCATCAGTAAAATATATTAATACAGCATTTCTTAAATTATTATCAATAATATATTTAAATACTGGTGTAAATCTTGTTGACCCATTATCTTTAACTCTACTTTGTATATCTTTTTTAGTTCTAAGTTCATATATATTTCTAATTTCATTATCACACTCAATAATTGTAATTTTATTTTTTGTACTTGAAGTTATGGATAATATTTCTATCAATATTCTATGCATATCATCATCTTTCATACTAGCACTTATATCAATAGCTACAATAAGTTCTGTTTCATTTTTGGGTAGTCTTCCTCTCAAATCTAATCTATCTGGCTGCCTTCTATCCCTTCTTGTTATTGTTTTTTTATATCCTGATTTTATAGTTGGTAAAACATCTTTAAGAATAACTTGCCATGGTATTTCAGCTTTTTCTTCATATGCTAAAATTATATTTTCTAGACCCTTTGGAGTGTTTTTATTATAAGCACTTATGGCAGTTTTCTTAGTTAAACCTTTAATGTCCTCTTCACTCAATTGTATTTCTTCCCACAATTCATGTGCTTTTGTAATATCTATTTCAAATTTTAAATCTTCATCTTTACTTATTTTATTAACTTTAATCCTGGATTTAATTGATTTATAAATTTCTTCTGCATATTCTTCAATACTTCTATTTTCCTCAAGTGATAAATTATATTCCATATTTACTGAATTGATTTTTTTACTATATACCGGTAAATCCTTTATGTATTGATTTATTGAAATATCTAATGCAACACCTATAGCTTCTTTGTTAAATTTATCCTTCAGCTTTTTTTCTCTTTCAAAATGAGAATTCATTATATGATATATTTCATGTTTAAATAAAGCTGCCATTTCTTTTTTGCTGCAATTTAAAAATAAAAAAGGATTATAGTGCATATTAAAACCATCACGTTTAGGAATAGTAGCTATTGGGACAGTTATGTTAATGTCTATGCCTCGTCTTATTCTAAGCATGAATTGTCCAAAAAAAGCATCTTGAGTTTGTAATAAATACAAGATAACATCTTCAATTAATTCAAAAAATTTTTTTTTGTAATCATTATTAAATTTAACATTGTCCTCTAATGAATATGCTTCTTTTAAGAGCTGTTGTCTCTTTTCTTCAAAATCCATACACATTTTCTCCTTATTATATTTATTATTTAAATACATTTACAATATTACCACATTATGTCATAAAGGAATAGTATTTTTATTAATAACTTAATATGGTTCTACAGTGGAAAATTCAAATATACTTAGGGCATATTTTTGATAATATATATTGCAATTATCAATTTGCAATTATAGTTGAAATCCTCAAAGGATTTCTTAAATTTATAATGTAGAATTATTATTGCAACATATATATCAAATTATATTTCCATCAATATTTTAAATTCTCATTATTGAACTATCTATAAATACCAACCTTCTAAGTTACTTATACTATGATATATACAAACGAGAAATGAAGGTAATACCCAAAAATCTAGTTTTCACCACAGGTATATATCACCCTTTTACTTGAATATATTAAAAAATGCATCTAAAAACTCTTCATTTTCTAATAATTCTTTATATATTCCATTTTTATAATCTCGTTTTATTTCCTTCATTATTCCAAGTCTTAAGTCCTTAGGATATAGGTTTAGAAGTTCTGAAAATAGTATGAAATTTTTTTCTATAGGCATATTTTCTAAATATCTTACTGAATTTTTTGCTAATATGTATAATCTTGAATGGTTTTCTTTTTCTATTTTTTCTTTTAATTCAAAATTAAAAATTTCATTGTTAAATATATCTTCTACACTTATAAGAGGTTTTTTTAAATTAATTAAAAAATTTCCAAAATCATTTGCAATATTTACTCCAACATTTCCTTTTACAACATTTAAAAATATATCAAAAGAATACTTTTCTTTATTTTTTAAATATATTTCATATGATTTAGATATTCTTTCCCAACTTCTTGGAGTCGCTTTTATAGTTTCATCAGCATTTGGCATATGTAAATACTCTGGGAAAGTAGATAAGAATTCTATAATATGTTCATTAATATTTCCCTCCATACTCATTCCCCACTTAATCCATTCCTTAATATCTGAATCAAGGTTCACCCATACAAATCTATCTTCTTGAGCAGGATCCATGTCTACAACATCATATTGGCTATTATAAAATCCATCATTTTTATTAGATGGATTCATTGCTGCAATTACCTTAACTCTCTCATCTAGAACATACCCATTAATTTCTTTATTTAAAATTAGATTCATAAGTTCTTGAGCTACCGCATGATCACATCTGTTTAATTCATCTATAAATAAAATAACTTTTCTGCTTTTCTCTTCTTTTAATGCTTCTTCAATTTCAATAAGTTTATTATGTGTCGCATATATAGTCGTTCTATTTTCAACTATAGGTAATCCTCCAATTTCTCCTTCTTTTAATAAATTAGCATCTAGTGTAACTAAATAATATTTATTATTTTTAGCTATATATTTAACTAAAGAAGTTTTCCCAACACCACTTTCTCCTATAATTAAAGGAACATCATTTGATGCAATTATTAAATCCACCGTACATAAACACTCTGAATAATTCAAAATTTCCACCTCTATTCTTAGAATATGAAACAAAATTGACTCTTACTATTTTGTTTCCTTTGTCTTACATTGATAATTCATAATCCACTAATATCTTTTTAGCATTTTTACTTCCATATTCTCTAATGAAATTGATTTTATCCATCTCTAAAATCTCTAATTCTAAGAAATTTTCAATATATTTCTTTTCAATATTATCGTCTTTAATTCTTTCTTTAAGAATATCAATCACTATATCTACATCAATACTTTCATAAATATACTTAACGACATTTATATTTTCATGAATAAATATATTTATATCCTCTAAATCATAGTTAGAAATGTAATTTATAGCTTCTCCATTTGATATTACAGCTTTTACCTTAGCCTTTAGACTTGGATTTTTTATGAATCTAATTGCTACGTAATAATTTTCTATAGCTGCAAGTTGAACATTTTCAGAAGGATTTTCTATATACTTAATTGAATCATAGTCTTTACTTACTGCTAACAGCTGCAATTGTTCACTTGGTTCTTTTACAAATTGTATAGCCCATCCCTTAGTTTTAATAGCTTCTTCTATTATCTCGTTGCTTGGATTATTTATTAATTCTAATGAATTCCATAAGCTTTTAACACACATTATTCCAATCTCTTCATCAATATTTTTAATATATTTAACAGACAAAGGAGTATTCTTAATAGCTTGCTTTTGAACTTCTTTACTAGGTTTCTCAATATATTTAATATTATTTCCATTATTCTTAACTATAAATGTTTCCAATTCTTCATCTACTTGATTTAATTCTTGAATATATTCAGGATTATTTTTTAATTTTAATAATATCTCTTCTCTATTCATTAACTTTCTCCTTTATATCATAATACCTAAATACTTATGTTTTGGTATTTTGTCTTCAATATTTATTATAATAAGACATATATCAAAACTAGAAATAAAGGTCATGCTTTTGTGAAGTTTATTTCAGAAAAAACACATGACCTTTATTCATCACTATATAAGGTTCCATATTGATAGTCTAACATGTACATTGCTTACAACTGTGTAATATTAATGAATTTTGCAAGCTTAATTATCATTGCGAAATCCCATATAGATATCCACCCCATAAGTATAGCCCTTACTAATCTTTATATTTTTCAATTTCTTTCTTAACAGAAAAAAGTAAACTGTTCAATTCCCAAACTTCTCCCTCTTCTATCAACTTGTTTAAGGTCTTTTGATATCTAGATACCTCTGCTTCCTTGCCTAATGAAATCAAGGTTAACAGTGAATTCATTATGTTCGAAATCAAATGGGATTTAACTTCAAATAATTTTTGAGCATCCTTAATTTCATCTTTAATTTCTAGCATCTCTTCATCTAATCTGAATGCTGCATCTGCAGAACGCTTAAGTTTCTCTTTTAATTGTTCTGGTATATGTTGTTTATATTTATAATTAAGAGAATGTTCAATCGTTGCCCAGAAGTTCATTGCTAATGTTCTTATTTGAAATTCTGCTAAAATTTCAACTACGCCTTCTGCCATATTTACTGGATACTTTATTATCATATGATAACTTCTATAACCACTTTCTTTAACATTTTTTACATAATCCTTTTCATAAAGAATTTTCATATCTCTTCGACCTCTTAATATTTCAACAACAGTATCTATATCATCAACAAATTGGCACATTATTCTTATGCCTGCAATATCCTCAAGTTCATACCTAACTCTGTCTATGGGAATTTCAAATTTGTTAGCTTTTTCTAACATGCTTGATACTTCTTTTACTCTTCCAGTTACAAATTCTATAGGTGAATACTCATTTTTTTTTCTATATTCTTTTCTAATTGATTTTAATTTAACCTTTAGCTCATCTACAGCTTGCTCGTAAGGCATTAAAAAAATCTTCCAATCATTTATTGCCATAATACCACCCTTTAATAAGGCACATTACAAAAAATATATAACATCTTTTACTTGTTATTTTCTTTGATCTGCCTAATATCATTTCTCAATATCATTCTTATCCATTATATCAAAAACTTTAAATTATGTGTAATTATTAATAAATAAACTTATGAAAATTTTTTCATAACCTATTTATGTAATTGTTTAATGTGATATAATCTAGATGTAATATTAAATTTTTTAATAAATGTACTTTTAATGAGGTGACTAAATAATGAACGATACCGATATACAAAATCATCTATTTGATAAACAGGTAATTTGTCCTGTTTGTGACACACATTTTAAAACTAAAACTGTAAAATCTAAGTCACCGAGAGTTATTTCTAAAGATTCTGATTTTTTTGTTAGATATTCTGTTGCAAATCCGTATTTCTATGATGTTTGCTTATGTAATTCTTGTGGTTATGCTGCAATGAAATCAGATTTTGAAAACCTTAAATCTCATAAAAAAGAACTTGTTCTAATTAATGTAACTCCAAAATGGAAACCAAGAGAATATCCTGATATTTTGGATGAAAAATTAGCAATTGAGCGTTATAAATTATCTTTATTAAACGCCATGCTTCTTAATCTTCCAGATAGTACAAAGGCTATGATTTCATTAAAAATTGCTTGGATGTATAGGTTACTAGATGATAATGCTCAAGAAACATTATTTTTAAGACAAGCTCTTGAAGGTTTTAATTATGCTTATACAAAGGAAGTTTTTCCTATGTATGGATTGCAAAGAGATTCTTTAATGTATCTGCTTGGTGAATTAAACAGAAAATTAGAAGACCATCAAAATGCATTGTTATGGTATTCAAGAACTATTGTTAGTACAAATTCTTCGTATAAGATTAAAGAAATGGCTCGTATTGGCAAAGATTTAATTAAAATCACAGATGTTTAGAAATGTACTTTTTATTTTTAATAGGGGGAATATAAAATGGGAATTTTTAAAAACAGAAAAACTAATGAGGATAATTTTTCACAAGTTTCTCAGAATGTAATTACCAATACCGATACTAGTAAGGAAGAATTAAGTAATAAAATTAATGATTTAAAAAATGGATCTAATATAATAACTAGTTCTATTAATGATATTACATCTTCTGCTTCATCTTTGGCATCTCATAGCGAATCTCAAAATAGAGAAATAAATAATGCTAGAAATATATTATCTAGTTTCAGTTCAGATATGGAGAATTTAGCAATTAACATTACTAATGTTCATATTAAAGTACTAGATACTGATAAGCTTGCTGATACTGGTTTAAATACCATTGATAATTTGGATACATCTCTAAATGATCTTGAAAATGCATTCACGGTTTCAACTTCAACAGTAAATGCATTAGTGTCAAAGCTAGAATCTGTAAATAGTATAACTGATTCTATAAGTCAAATAGCAAGTCAAACTAATCTTTTATCATTAAATGCAGCCATTGAAGCTGCAAGAGCTGGCGATGCTGGTAAGGGATTCTCTGTTGTTGCAGGTGAAGTTAGAAAACTTGCTGAAAATTCAAAACTTGCTGTTCAAAGCATAACTAGCATATTAGAAGAAATTAAAGTAGATATTTTAAAAGCATCTAATGCCATGAGTTCTGGTAATTCTGCTTTATCTACTCAACATAATTCATTAGAAGATGCTAAAAGTAGTTTTTCTGATATAAAAACTTCTATTGGCGATGCTACTGAAGAAATTAATACTTGTATAGAAAACTTAACCAACGCTTCCTCTGCAAAGGATACTGTGATATCATCAATAGATAATATTAGCGTTGTTTTCCAAGAACATGAAGCTTTATCTAAGGAAATTGCTTCAAGTCTTCATACTCAAAAAGATGCTATAAAAGATATTAACAATTCAATAACAAACTTATTATAATTATAAAATTTATACATAATAATAAGCTATCTAAGTTTATACTTAGATAGCTTATTATTATTTGTCTACTTAAATTATTCTTTTCGGGTTGAAATCAAGATAGTCTGCTGATGTTAATATATATTCTACTTCATCAAAATATCCATTTAATAATTTCCCAAGTAATATAGGGCCATGTAGATGTCCATATATAACCTTATCTACTTTATACTCTTTTATTATCTTGGTAAATTCGGATTCCTCAAAGTTTTCATTTGTCGGAGGATAATGAAGCATAATTATAATCTTTTCAAATCCATTTTTCTTTGCAGCATCTAAAGAAAGTCTTAATCTTAGTTGCTCTCTACTATATATTTTTTGATCCTTAATACTATATTTATCTCCACCAGGACATATCCACCCTCTAGTTCCACATATAGCATAATCTTCATAAACATAAAAGTTATTTTGCAGAAATTTAGTATTTTCATACATACTGTTTAATTTTGAAATACTTCCCCACCAATAATCATGATTACCCTTACTTATAATCTTTTTTCCTGGTAATTCATTTATCCAATCTAAATCATATTTACTATCTTGTTCTTTTAATGACCAAGATATATCTCCAGCTATAAGCACAGTATCTTCATCTGTTATTTTACTAAGCCAATTTTCTTTTATCTTTTGAGAATGATTCTTCCATCTATCACCAAAAATATCCATTGGCTTTTCAACATTAAATCCTAAGTGCAAATCTGAAATAGTATAAAGTGCCATTTATTTATCACCTTTCTATTAGGCATACAAGAAAAGTGGCTACGCCACGCTTCTTCCAATTAACAATTGACAATGTACAATTAACAATTAAGGATGATATTCCTACGGAATATATAAATTAATTTGTTTTTTCAAACTCCCTTAGAGTTTGTTCCTTAACTGTTAATTGTTAACTTTTAACTGTTAACAATGCCTTATCTTATCTTCTCTTATCTAAATCGGTAAGAAAAGCTATTACATGTGCTACTGCTTCATATAATTCTGTAGGAATTTCATCTCCAACATCTACATTGCATAATAAATCAGTTAATTCCTTATTATAGACTATTGGTACTTCATTTTCTGCTGCTCTTTCTAGTATCTTGTCTGCAATATGTCCCATTCCAGCAGCTGTAACTATTGGAGCGTCACTATTAAATTCATATTTTAATGCTGCTGCCCTTTTTCTCTGATTCATCTCCTTAAACACCCCCAGAATTCAGTTAAGAGTTAAGAGTGCACAACTAAGAGTTATAGATGAAATTTCCAAGGAGAAAGTTCATGTTCTCAAATATAAAATTTGGACATTCATTTTTGTAGTCTTACTTTTTGACTTTCACTTTTCCGTAATGATTTCTGAAAATAATTTTTTAGAAATCACGAAAGGACTTTCTCCTTAACTCATAATTCTTAATTGCCAACTGATAATATTATACCTTAATATCAATAGTAGAAATAGTCAAATCATTAAAGAAATTTCTACAATTGACTAAATCCATAGGTTTCTCTTTAGCTGATACACTTATGTTAACAAATAATCCCATTGTTGCTAACCCATTAACTAATTTTGATTTATTATTATTTAAAACTGAAGTAAAATTACTTTCACAGTTTAATTTTACATCAATCTTATTTTCTCTCATAGTTAAATATCCATCAACTTCTCCTAAATTTATAGTTTTTACACTGACAACCATTTTAGCATTAGTTGAATCTATTTTTTTACCATCTTTTCTATTATCTTTTATTATAAGTTTACAAGGATATTCACTGTTATCTGCTGTTATAGGAATATTTAAATAATAATACTCATTACTAATAGAATTGAATACTTTAAAGTCATTAATATTTGCTTTTACTAAATTCATTATCTTTTCATATCCAGTTTCTTTTACATCTGTTTGAGCTATTAAATTTTTCACTATATCTCTTATATTATTGATTTTATCCTTCATTTCAGTTTTTATCGCTTCTTTGTTATCTAAGTTGCTTTTCCCCAAATCTTCAATATTTAACTTCCCTAAGTTTTCTTTAATTACAACTGTTTCTTTTATAGCATTTGCTGAAATTTCTTTAGCTTGAATAATGCTTTTGTCATTGAGTCCATTTTCTTGTAAAACTTCTTTTATTTGATTCTTATTATTTATTAACTGACTAAAAGCTTTAAATTCACCATCTGTAAGTTTAACTTCTTTACCTTCTATGTTGCTTAATATGCCTTCTAATTTAAATTTATTTGATGATTCTATAAGGCGTTCTGCTTGAGTCTTAGTTGTATCATTAGTTGTTGTATTGTTTCCAATGGTGTCTTTAATTAATTTTACTATCTCAGGATCATCTAATTTTTTAATTAATGAAGCTGAAAGATTTAATTTTTCAAAATTGGCATTACTAATTTCTTTACCAGCATTTCTTTGAACTATATCTAGTTCACTATTTTCACTTCCTGCTAATGTTTTTAAAACATCTAATATATTTATTTTCTTAGTTAATGAGTCATTTTCATTATAAGCCTTTGATGCTAAGGTTGTATTACTATCTACTGTATTCTTAGTTAATTCAGCTTCTTTATTTATTAATTTATTATTCATTACAGTTTCAATATTATTATTTGAAATACCATCTGAAATGTCTAGTGAGTTAAGTGAATCACTTATCCTTTTAAGAATTTGTTCTATTGAAGAATCTCCTTTAAATAATTTATTAAAACTATTTATATTTTCTTCTGTAAAATCCAAGTTATTTTCTATAAATGCAAGTATATCTTCTGGTTTCATCTTTTTAAACTCACCTAAAAATTTTGTAAGTAATTCTTTAACCGCTTGACCTTGTTCACTATTAATTGGTATATCCTTACTTTGAAGATATGTTTGAACAAAAGCATCTATTTCTTTTGGATTAGATGCCATTTTTTCATTAAATTGAATTAGCCCTTTAATTTGATTGATATTTTCTCTTGTTAATGGAACATTATGTTTAATCATTTTCTTCAAAATATCAATATCTTCCTTTGAAAGTCCTTCTTTTTCGATAACATCTTGGAAGTTCTCATCTCCAATTATTCCGTCATCTTCAGTTCCTTTTACTATTTTTAAATTTAATTTTCCATTTTGAAATCCATCTACTTGAAATTTAACTAGTTTGATATCATCTAACTCAACATTACCCTCAAGTTCCGCAATAAATTGCCAACCATCTGCTAACTTTATTGTAACATCTTTTCCGTCTCCCTTTGAAACTACTCTCCCTGTAAAGCGCTCCCCTACTTCAAAAGTTAACTTGCTAGAAACTTTCTTTGTATTTATATTATATCCATTATTAATATTATAAATTCCTGGCATATTATCTTCTCCCTTACACTAATTCACACTTTAATTTACTCTAATATATTTATCGTATAAAAAGAGTATAAATTAACTTAAAAATATAATGTTAATAAATTATATTTTAATTGTTTACTCTTATAATAACTACTTTGCATAATCAAAAAAGCTATCCGTTAAACAGATAGCTTTTTCTTACGGTAGTTTTTCTACCTTACAAAATTCTGATTAAGGAATTTCAAAAATCCCTCGATTCTTATAAGATTAATAATTCAAATTATTTAACTTCTATTTTATTATAATTCTTCTTACCTCTTTTAATTAGAACAGCTCCATTTTCAAAATCTTCTTGATTCAATGTTCTATTTACATCATCAACCTTAACTCCATTAATAGATAATCCGCCTTGTTCTATTAATCTTCTACCCTCTTTTTTAGATGGTAAAATCTTAGTACTAGCCATAATATCTAACATTGGTAATCCAATTTCTTCTTTAGTTATTGTTACAGTTGGCACATTTGACATATCAGCTCCCCCTGCAAATAATGCAGTTGCTGCTTCTTCTGCTTTTCTAGCATCTTCTTCACCGTGAACAAGCTTTGTTACTTCATATGCAAGTATCTTCTTAGCATTATTTATTTCAGAGCCTTCTAAGCTTCCAAGTCTTCTTACTTCATCCATTGGCACAAATGTTAATAATGCTAAACATTTTTGTACATCCGCATCATCTACATTTCTCCAATATTGATAGAAATCATATGGAGAAGTTTTTTCAGGATTTAGCCATAATGCTCCACCAACAGTTTTACCCATCTTTTGACCTTGACTGTTAGTTAACAATGTGCAAGTCATAGCCATTGCATCACCTTCAGCTTTTCTTCTTACAAGCTCAACGCCAGCTATCATATTAGACCATTGATCATCTCCACCAAGTTCCATCTTACAGCCATATTTTTGATTTAAGACATAAAAATCATATCCTTGCATTAACATGTAATTAAATTCTAGGAACGATAATCCTTTTTCTAGTCTTTGTTTAAAACACTCAGCACTTAGCATTCTATTTACTGAAAAATGAACCCCTACTTCTCTTAAGAAATCAACATAATTAAGATTTAATAACCACTCTGCATTGTTTACGAGTAGTGCTTTATCATCAGAGAAATCTATAAATCTTTCCATTTGCTTTTTTATAGAATCAACATTATGTTGTATATCTTCCTTCGTAAGCATCTTTCTCATATCAGTCTTACCACTTGGATCCCCAACCATAGCTGTTCCACCACCAATTAAAGCTATTGGTCTATGTCCTGCCTTTTGCATATGTGACATAAACATCATAGCTATAAAATGCCCTACATGTAAGCTATCTGCTGTTGGGTCAAAACCTATATAAAAAGTTACCTTCTCATTTTCTAATAATTTTCTTGTTTCATCTTCATGAGTAAATTGTTTTATGTATCCTCTTTCTAATAGCTCATCTAATACGTTTGCCATTATAATACCTCCTAAATTTTTTCTTATTTAAAATAACTTATCTAATACAATAAGTATATATTCCCAAATTAAAAGTTGACTTTATTAACACCACATTACATGTTATTTTGTATTTTACTCAGTACTATATTACATTTTATTTCATGTTAAAATATAACATTAATCCTACGTTATTAAGTAGATAAAATATTACCTATTATAGTATATCCTCAACTATAGATTTTAGCAACAATTCTAAATACAGATATCCTAAGTTATACTTATACTATGAAAGTATACTCAACTAGAAATAAGTGGTCATACTTTTGTGAAATCTTTTAGTAACTTTTTACTATCCATAATACAATCACCCTACCTTATATATACTATTAAATCATATAATATTATTTTTAATATTATATTTATCTACCAACTAAAAATCACCCTTATTGAAATTAAATAAGAGTGTTTTCTAATAATATTATTAAATTTTAAATATATGCCCACTCAAAACTCTATTTTTACCACTTTGCTTAGATTTATATAATAAATCATCAGCAGCCTTTATCAATTCATTTATATCCATACCATTTAAAGGGAAAAATGAAATTCCAAAACTAGCTGTTACAAATTTTTTTTCATTATCAAAACTAACTTTACTGCTTTCAAGAGCACTTCTTATGGTTTCAATTTTATTATATACACTATTCTCGTTATTAAAATTTGAAATATATAAAATAAATTCTTCGCCACCATATCTAGCTAGAATATCATCCTTATCTATACCATCTCTTACAATCTTTGCTGTATTAATTAGTATTTCATCTCCAAATTGGTGTCCATAAGTATCATTTATCTTTTTAAAATCATCTATATCTATCATTACTATAGCAAATTTTTCTTTCATCTTTTTGTATTTATTTTTTTCTAAAAATTCAAAGAAATATTTTCTATTATATATGCCTAATAATGAATCTCTTTGATTTATTTTCTCTAATTCCTTGTATAGTAAAGAATTCTCAATGGCAATTGCAATTTGATTAGCAATTGATCTAAGGAAAAGCTTTAATTCTATAGTCATAAATTTATAGAGATTATGTTCTACGATTACATATCCAATAAATTTATCTCTTAATTTAATTGGAGATCCCATAATAGAGTGTATCGCTCTTTTATGTTCACCTGTTTGCTTTAAAATTTTTTCTGAATTTATTAAAAATTCTTCTTCCTTTTTTATATATGAAAGTTCTTCTGATGTTAATTTTATATCCATATTTTCAACATTACTAGCTTTAACAACTAATTCACTGTTTTCTATTAAAAATATAGTAGAATATGTGACACCTAATATTCCGAGTATCATATCATTAATCATTGATATCAAATTATCACTACTGAAAAAAGTATTTATATACTTACTAACTTCTATTATATTAGATAGCGAATCTATACTTTTTTCTAATTTAACATTCTTTTGATTTAAATCTTGTATATGTTTTTCTGAAAACATTTGATAGTTCTCATATTCTATTTTTAATGCATTATAAAGATTTTCATAATCCTGCATTTATTCCCACCATCCTCAAACCGTAGCCCCATTATGATTATTTAGCAACTCTTATTTACCATCATTTTAAAACTCATTTCAATTATACTACAACTAATCAAATAATTGAATACACTTATTTTAATGTATAAATGATTACTATTATACTATACTCTTTAACACTAAAATTATAAATTTGCATATATAGTTTCATGAATTTCATTCTTCAACTTAGGATAAACTAATAATGCAAATTTAGTTTTAGAATAAAAGGAGATACTGAAATGAAATTTATACATTGGCTTTTAAGCATATTTATATTTTTATTCATCTGTGTATTGTTTATCCAATTTGGTAATACAGTATTAAATGTAATATTGTTAAGTTCCCTATTCATTTTTGTTATAAAATTTTTAATTCAAAAGTTTACTAAACATTATTAGTTTAAGGCATAATAATAGTACAATTTCCAAATGAAAGTGTACTATTATTATTATATATATAAATGTCTTGAAATTTCTTTTTCCCTTATTGTGCTTAATAAGTTCTTTATTGCACTTTGCTCTTTTTTTATATGTGAAAGTTCTTGGTTGTGCTTTGCGCTTTTTTTATATGCGAAAGTTCTTGGTTGCGCTTTGCGCTTTTTTTATATGTGTATAAATTTTATTAACATCGTTAAAGTTATTATCCAAACTATAATTTTCTTCCACGAATTTCCGTGCATCAATTCCCATTTTGATTCTTAATTTCTCATTCTTAACTAAAGTTTCTATTTTTTCAGCTAAATCTTCTACTGAATTCTTTTTAGCAACTAAACTAGTCACATTAGGTTTAGTAGATTCCATAAGTCCACCTACATCGGTCACAATTAACGGCGTTCCACATGCCTCTGCTTCCACTGCTGCAACTCCAAAACTTTCACTATCAAGAGTTGATGGAAAAACTGCTACATCAAAATTTTGAAATTCTTTTATTACATCATTAGGTTTTACAAAGCCTAAAAAAGTTACATCTTCATCTATAGAAAGTTCTTTAACTAATTCCTTTAGATAATCTTCCTGGCTTCCTCTTCCACCAATTCTAAGTTTAAGTTTTAAATCTTTATTTCTTTCCTTAACTTCTTTAAAAGCTTTAATTAAATATTGTATCCCATATTTCTCTTCTAAAGTTTTAATTGTTCCGATAACAATCTCTTCTTTTTCTGTTCTACGCGGAATAAATTTATTAATATCAACACCAAAAGGAGTTACTTGTATTTTTTTATTTGTATATTTTTGAGTTTCTATTTTCATCACATTGCTTGTTGATAAAATATAATCTGCTTTTTTTAAATTATATTTTATTATAAATTTATGCAACGGTGACTTAATTGGAAAATCATAAATATCACTACCCCATACTGAAATTATATATGGATGATAGTTTGCTAAAGCACCTAATAATCCATAACTGCTAGCATAATGTGCATGAAGTATATCAGGATTAATCTCTTTAATTAAAGATCTAACCCTCTTTATCTTTTTAAAATATTCTAATTTATTCTTATCAGAAGTTTTCTTCATAATATTATCTTGTACATCCAAAGAATGTACTGTAACGCCTTCATATTCACCTTTTCCAAGTGATATAACATGAATATCATATTCTTTATCAACAAAATAATTTAACCATTTATGAGTATGAGCACTATTAATATCTGCCAAATAACATATTTTCATTTTTTATTTATTCTCCTGTATTGTTTCCCAAGGCTTAGTATTTAAGTAATTTATAAAATCTTCTCTCAATTCGTCTTTCTTTAAAGCAAATTCTATAGTCGCTTGTAAAAAACCAAGTTTATCTCCTACATCATACCTCTTGCCTTCAAAATTATATGCATACATAGCTTCTTTACTAATTAAAGTTTTTAATGCATCTGTTAATTGAATTTCCCCACCTTTTCCCGGTTTAGTATTTTCTAATATGTTAAATATTTCTGGTGTTATAATATATCTTCCCAGTATAGCTACATTACTTGGTGCTTCTTCCATAGAAGGCTTCTCAACTAAGTCCTTAACTTTATAAACTCTATCTTCTATATGAATTCCATCTACTATTCCATATTTAGAAACATTCTCTTTATCAACAGTTTGAACGCCTAAAATAGTAGTATTATATTCACTATAACAATCAATTAATTGTTTTAAGCAAGGAACTTCACTATCAACTACATCATCACCTAATAAAACTGCAAATGGCTCATTTCCAACAAAAGTTTTTGCACAATGTATTGCATGACCTAAGCCTCTTGGTTCTTTTTGTCTTATATAATGTATATCAACCATATCAGAAATATTTCTTACCATTTCAAGCAATTCTGATTTTCCTGCTCTTTCTAATTCTAATTCTAATTCTATTGATTTATCAAAATGATCTTCTATACACTTTTTATTTCTACCTGTTATGATAAGGATTTCTTCAATTCCTGATGCAACAGCTTCTTCTATTATATATTGAATTGTTGGCTTATCAACTATTGGAAGCATTTCTTTTGGTTGAGCTTTAGTTGCAGGTAGAAATCTTGTTCCAAGACCTGCTGCTGGTATAATAGCTTTTTTTACTTTCATTTCATATCATCCTTTCTTAAAAGGCCATATTGTTTTTTCTTCCTTAAATAGTAACATATTTTTATAGTTTATTTTTTATTATTTTCTGTATTCTATTCTTCCTTTAAAATCATCTTGCATATCTATTGTTTTAAAATCTGTAAATGGGAATTTAACAGGCATTCCTGTCTTTCTTGACTTATATGCTGCAAGAATTATAGACATTGCTTTTTTACCTTCTTCTCCAGAAACCAATGGATCTCTGTTTTCATTTATAGAATCAATTACATCTTTAAATAAAGGGGTATGTCCTTCCCCATATACATTATCTATCTTAACATTTACTTCATTCTTTATAGATGCTTCATCTTCACCATCAAATCGCCAAGTTTCAAGTTCATTAACTGCAAGACCGCCAATTGATACTGCTCCAGTTTCTCCAAATAAACTTAATGTTTCTTCTAAGTTTTTAGGATAAACACAAGCTGAACCTTCAACAATTCCAATAGCACCATTTTTAAATCTTATAATTACAGCTCCAAAATCCTCAGCTTCTATGTCTCTTAAATAAGTATCACATTCAGCATATACTCTTTCGATTTCTCCACCCATCATCCATTGAAGCAAATCAATATTATGTATACATTGATTCATAAGTGTACCACCATCTAAAGCCCATGTTCCTCTCCAAGGAGCTTGGTCATAGTAACCCATATTCCTGTTCCAAAGTATTCTTGCTGTACCATTAATTAATCTTCCGAATTTGTTGTCTTCTACAGCTTCTCTTAATTTTTGTATTGGTTTGTTAAATCTGTTTTGATGACAAACTCCAAGCTTAACATTATTTTCTTTAGCTACTTTAATCATTTCATTAGCATCTTCAATAGACATAGCCATTGGTTTCTCCACTAAAGCACTTGCACCCTTTTTCATAGAATAAATAGCAATTTCTGCATGATATCCACTTTCTGTAGCTATTGTAACTACATCAATGTCTTCTTTTTCTAACATTTCTTTATAGTCTGCATATGCATGAATAACTTCTGGATTTACTCCTGTTTTTTCTATGTATTCAGTCCTCTTTGCTTCAGCATTTTCTAAAATCACATCACATGTTGCAACTAATTCTGCTTCCTCATTATTTTTAACTAAAGCTTCAACATGCTTATAGGAAATTCTTCCACAACCAATAATAGCAAATTTTAATTTTTTCATTTTACTACCCCTTTTTTTTCAGTTAACAGTTATTAATTAACAGTTAACAGTAATGGTACAACTTCCATTGGAAATTGTATTATTATATAGAAATGCAATTGCATTTCTTATTTTTTCTAATTAGTTCAAATCCCATGGGGATTTGCTCCTTAATTGTTAACTGTTCACTGTTAACTCTTAACTGATTAAATACATTTTATTATTGTTTTAAGTATTATATAAATATCAAAAAATACATTGTTTTTCTTTATATATTCTAAATTTAGCGCTAGTTTATCCGGCATAATTGTATTTATGTACAAATCATCTGGATTTTCTGCTTCTCCAAGCAAATCATTTTCATCTCTGTATCTAATTGATGCTAAATCAGTTATTCCCGGTTTAACTTCTAATACTTTTCTTTGTTGTTCATTATAAAGTTTAACATATCTTGGTACTTCCGGTCTTGGTCCAACTAAGCTCATATCTCCTTTAAACACATTTATTAATTGTGGCAATTCATCTAACTTATATTTCCTTAAAAATCCACCTATTCTAGTGATTCTGCTATCATTTCCAACTGTGATTTGCCTTCCTAATTTTTCAGCATCTACAACCATAGTTCTAAACTTAAGAATTTGAAACTCCTTATTTTTTTCACCAACTCTTATTTGTTTAAAAAACACTGGACCATCAGAACCAAATTTTATTTTAATTGCAATTGCAATCAAAATTGGACTTAAAACTATAAGTCCTAAAGTAGAGCATATAAAATCAAATATTCTCTTAACTGCTTTATTAAATTTATTCATGTATCTACTCCCACTAAAATTATTTCATTATACATCTCTATATATTATATTTCCTATTTTACAACTTTTCAGTCAATTTAGCTCATAAAAATTTATTTCTTAATAAATTTTTATGAATCTTCAAAAAACAACTAGTCAATACGTAAGTATTTACTGTTATTTCTTAGATACTTTATTAATGAAACTCGATTCATGCCAAATATTCTTAAAAATAAGATGCTTAACTCAACGCATCTAAAAACTTCTCTGCGAGTCCATGGTAAGTATGATTAGCTAATACATAATCATTTCCATTTTTACCCATTTTATTTTTTTCTTCTTCACTTAAATTTTTAATCTTCATAACTGCATTTACTACAGCATCTGGATTTTCTGCTGGCACTGTAATACCACAATTGGAATCCTTAACTGGATCATTAGATGCTTCTACTGCATATATTACTGGCCTTGCTGCCATCATATAATCAAATAACTTGTTTGGACTTACTCCATAATTGAATAAATTTTGCTTTTTTAAACCTATGTAGCAAATATCCAATAGTTGTAGTACATTATCCATATTATCCTTTAAAACTGGATCTAGAAATTCTACATTAGTTATATTGTTTGTTTTTGCATATTGTATTAATTTATCCTTTACATTTCCATTTCCGACTAATACATATTTTACATCTTTTTCAGTGGTTTTTTTAGCAGCATCAAGCATTGTATCTAAAACATTTGCTGGTGAATGATTACCTGTATACCCAACTAAAAAATAACCTTGTTCTTTTAATTCTTTTAATCTCTCAATTGTTTTTTCCATAATCGGATTTTTCTTTTCACCAACAATTATTCCATTTGGAACATGCACATAATTATCGGTATTAAAGCCTCTATCTTTCATATGATTATCTGCATTTGGCAAAATTGAAATAATCTTATCACAATTTCTAAAAGCAAAATCCTCTGCTCTTTGAAGCATAACTATAGCAGGATTATTCTTAGAATATCCCCCTATTTCCATTGGCGTTAATGGCCATAAATCATGTATTTCAAAGAAGAGCTTAGCCTTAGATCTCTTTGCAATTCTATGTGCAGGATATATATCTAAAGGATAAGTTGAAGAAGCTATTACAGCATTTGGCTTATATTTATCAGTAATCTTCTTATAATTCATTCTTAATTTATACATAAATGTAGCTATATTTTTAATTCTTCCAACACCATTCCCATGATATTCTGGAGTTTTTACCCATATATATGTAATTCCATCTATTATTTCTTCTTCAAAATCTTCTTTCACTTCTGGATTTTTTTTTCTTAAATGAGAAAAATCTGCAGCAAGTATAGTCACCTCATGGCCCATATTAACCCATTCTCTAGCCATATAATAAGGTCTAAATTCCATTCCATGATAATCAGATCCTGCATAGTGATTTATAAGTAAGATATTCATCTTAATTTGCTCCTTTTTTACATTATAATGCTAATTAACTTCATAAATTATAACATATGTGAGAATCAAAATCTACGATTTTGCTCTTCGAACTTACTCAGCGAACGAATGTGAGTCGAGTTTCCTTTTAAAAAAGAACCCCAATTTTATACTCAAATATTTTCCAAACCTTTAACCTCATCTTTGACCTATGATTTTGCTAGTCGAACTTACTCAAGGAACACGCGTGAATCGATTTTCCTTAAGTAGATAATCCAAAATCGAAAGTCCTAAGTTCATATGTAATTCCTTGAACTTTAACAGTCAGTGACTACAAATGGATTTTTCCTTATATTTGGCTCTTCCAACTTTCACACCATGTATATGGATTCGGTATGAATAGTTTAGTTTTATTAATATCCATAACTATGCTAAAATGATATTATATTTAATTGAAATAACTTTTTTGAAATTTAAGGAGGAACAGTACATGAAAGTATTAACTGTTATAGGAGCTAGACCACAGTTTATAAAAGCTGCAACAGTATCAAATAAAATTAGAAGAAATGGCAATAGTGAAATTTTAGTACATACTGGACAGCATTATGATAATAATATGTCAGATATTTTTTTTGAAGAGCTTGGCATTCCAAAACCTGATTACAATTTAAGTATTGGTTCATCAAATCATGGCCACCAAACTGGTAGTATGTTAATAGCACTAGAAGAAATCTACTTAAAAGAAAAGCCAGATATGGTTTTAGTTTATGGTGATACAAATTCAACACTTGCAGGAGCTTTATGTGCTAGTAAATTGTTAATACCTGTAGCCCACGTAGAAGCTGGACTTAGAAGTTTTAATAAAACTATGCCTGAAGAACAAAATAGGATATTAACTGATCATATTTCAGATTTGCTTTTTACACCAACATTAACAGCGGTAAATAACTTAAAAAATGAAAATATTACAAAAGGTGTTCATAACACTGGCGATGTAATGTATGATGCTATAAATCTTTTTAAAGAACGAGCTAAGGAATTATCAACAATAATAAAAGACCTTGCTTTAGCTCCAGACAGCTATATACTTTCAACAATACATCGTGCTGAAAACACAGATAACATTGAAAGATTAACTTCAATAATAAGTGCTTTAAGTAATTCTGGTAAGAAAATAATACTCCCACTTCACCCAAGAACAAAGAAATTCATTGAAGAATATAATTTACATGTTGGAGGAAATATTGAAATTATAGCTCCTGTAGGGTATTTAGACATGATTTCCCTACAAGAAAATGCACAAAAAATAGTAACAGATAGTGGCGGAGTTCAAAAAGAAGCATATTTTTTAAAGAAGCCATGTATAACTATGAGAGATGAAACTGAATGGGTTGAAACTGTAGAAAATGGTTGGAATGTTATAGTTGGAAGTGATTCTAATAAAATTTTAGACGCTTTAGATAACTTTAATCCAAAAGGCACTCCTGTTTCTGCATTCGGAAATGGAGATACATCTTCATTAATCACTGATATTATTGAAAAATACTTATAATAATTTTAATACTTTGCGCACGCGCAAGAGCATATTAATTTCAAGATATGATGTGTATTTTGCGTGATACACTGAGGTATGTTTGCCTCATAGTGAACTACTAGATTAACATGTTTACCTAATAGTCCACTATGAGGCAACTAAATTCAATTGAACTTTTTTCATGTTGCATCTAAATTTAGCTAAACCTATAACTCATAAGGGTAACCTCATAATCTCAAAATTGATCTAATCTTAAGATAGACTTGCCTAATGTTTAATCATTTGCTTATCTAAATCTGTTTGTTGATATATATGGAAATTAATTATAAATAAAACTATATATTGGTTTATTATCCATTTTTATTGTATAATATGTTATATAATTGTATAACATAGGGGGAGATTATTATGACAGACATTAAACAAGCTAGTAAAATCACAATATTTTTTAAGAGTGGTAGAGAATTATCCATCAAGAAATCGATTACTCTTAACTATAATCAGCTTATAAATTGGTTGTTTTCTAATGATGATATTCCATTTAAGGTAAATAGTAAAGATGATGTAGAAGATACTATAGTAAAAGATTTTATATTATATAAGGAAGCCATAGAATCCATAGAAGCACTGAAATAACTTATTAAAGTTAGTCTAACAATTAAATAATCCTGAGTATTACATATGTAATAAATCATAATGTGAAGTATTATTAAATATACGGGGATTGCGTAACATAGATACCCAAAGTGAAAATTAAGGTTACTTATATAAACTACCGAAATGAAGGTCATGCATTTGTTCGGGTTACTGAGGATTTAGATGTGAATTTCTATCAGTAGAAGTTGTTCCAAAGATGCTTGTTCAAAGCTGTGGCTTTGAGGCTAGCACTTTGGGCGCAACTTCTAATGTTAGAAATATCCAGAAAATTCTCAGCAACTGGAGCAAACGTATAACTCTGATTTCGGTTGTTAAGCAGTAAATTCAAATTATCCTCACACTGCAAGTATTTTTATATTTCGTCTGATTCGCAATACCCGTAGGTGTTGCACTATAGCATTGTATATTCTTTTCTTGAAGATACGTTCCTATATTTATTGTTTTCTTGTTTGTAAACTTGAATACATGATACTGCAAATCCAATAAGTATCCAATGTGAAAATACATACGTTATGGAACTTGGTCCAAAACTTGCTGGCGCAAAAGCTATAAGACCTGCAACTGCTGCAAAGCACATAATACTCTTTTTCTTTATTCCAATAATTAAATTCCCTATAAGTAGATACGAATAGTAAATTCCATATAATGCTATGCCTGGTAGTCCAAAATCCCCTAAAATTTCAATTGGATAACAATGTGGACTATATACAGACCCTGTATTACCTTTATCTTTTATAAGTTGTTCAACATTACCTACACCATACCCTTGATATTGTCTCTCTTTTATTACACCATTCAATACGTTTTTTATTATCTCCATCCTATGTAATGTAGAACCTTCTGCATTAACTTCTCCATCTGTAAAACCTTCTAATGAATGTAATTTACCCGATAGACTAGTTTCTAGTTGCTCATTATCATCTAGTACTGGCTCTATATTCATGAGCAAAGTACTATAATTAAAAGCTAAAATAAATCCACATATTAATACTATTGGAAAAATCATTTGCTTAATTCCCAAATTCTTAATATTAAATATTGAGTAAATTATAAATATTACAACTCCAAACAAAAATGCAAAAAATCCTGTTCTTGAAGTAGTCATAATAACTAATGAAAAACCTATACACGAAACTACTGTGAACCATATCTTTGCCAATATATTTTCAAATTTATAAATAGCAAATAAACAAATTGGTCCTATAATCGCAAGTGTTGCTGTTAAATTGTTTGTATTATATGAAAATGCTATTGGTCTTGCTTGTATAGTATTAATCTGCCATTGTGGTAAACTTTCTATAAATCCATCAATATAATGCCTTATAGGTAATTGTTGTCCTAAAATTACTTCTACTAAGCCAATAATAATTACCATGGAAATTAAAAATAATAGTAATTTAATTGTCTTTTCAATTCTTTCTTTATTTATATTGTAAATCATCATATTAACAATAAATGCAAACATCATCAAATATATAGCTATATACTTTATTGCTAAACTTTCATTTAATGCCCATACAATACTAGTGCACATATAAATAAACCAAATTATATATATTACCAAAACTTTCTTATCTAGGTTTATTAAAACATTTCTATCTTTAATTGCTTTATATAATGATATAAGTGTAAATACACCCAAAACTATATGAAACATATATATGCTTTGTATTCCTGGAACATATAGTGCATAATCATAAAATACAGATACAAAAAGTACAGCATAAAGTATATTATAAACATCCTTATCTTTTATTATAAAAGTTGCCACTAGTACTGTTATTATATACATTGCAGTTATTAAGTAACTTCCATTTGCTATTCCTAAAAATCCTACAATAGCAAATATAATTGCTAAAACAATATATCTAATTCTGTCTTCTCTAGTCATAACTACTCCTTATCTGCATTATCTGCAGCTACTTCATCTTGGTTTTTATAATGATATGTTGGTACAATTTTTTGCATTTGATGCTTAATTTCTGATATATCATTTAAATCTAGTAAATTCTGTAGTTGTTCAAGCTTTCGTTTTAAAGTATCCATATCTTCAAATATTGGCTTACCTACATGTATCTTTTTATGAACAGTATCTTCAAGGCCTTCTTCACTCATTAAAAGTTCTTCATATAATTTTTCACCTGGTCTAAGTCCTGTAAATACAATTTTTATATCTCTATTAGGTTCAAGACCTGAAAGCTTAATTAAATCACATGCTAAATCATAAATCTTAACTGGTTTCCCCATATCTAATACAAATATTTCTCCGCCTTTAGCAAATGCTCCTGCTTGAAGTACTAATTGAGCAGCTTCTGGAATCAACATAAAATATCTAATGATTTTTTTATGAGTTACAGTTACAGGGCCTCCATTAGCAATTTGTCTTTTAAATAGTGGTATTACTGAACCATTGCTTCCTAGTACATTACCAAATCTAACTGCAACAAACTCAGTTTTAGATTGCTTATCCATAGCTTGTATAATCATTTCACATAATCGTTTTGTTGCCCCCATGATGTTAGTTGGATTAACAGCTTTGTCTGTTGAAATCATTACAAATCTTTCTATATTGGCTTCGCTAGCTTCTAAAGCTAAATTTAGCGTTCCAAATACATTATTCTTAACTGCCTCCTTAGGACTATCTTCCATTAGAGGCACATGTTTATGCGCTGCTGCATGAAATACAACATCTATTTTATATTTTGTAAACACTTCATGTAGTCTTTTCCTATCTCTAACTGACCCTATTAATACTGTAAGATCCATATCTGGGAAGTCCTCTTTAAGCTCGTTTTGAATATCATATACATTATTTTCATAAATATCAAATATTATAAGTCTTTCTGGATTATATATAGCTATTTGTCTACAAAGTTCTGAGCCTATAGATCCACCTCCACCAGTAACTAATATAGTTCTTCCTTCAATGTAATCTGAGATTCCTTTATTATCTAATTGGATAGGATCTCTTCCAAGTAAATCTTCTAAATCAACATCTTTAATCCTACTAACTGTAGCATCTCCATTTAATATTTCATACATTCCAGGAATTATTTGCAATTTACAATTAGTATTCTTACAGATTTCAATTATTTCAGCTTTATTTTTTGGATCAAGAGATGGGATAGCAATTAAAATCAAGTCAATTTCTTGCTCTCCAGCAATATAAGGTATATCATGTCTATTTCCTTCTATTTTAACTCCTGATATCCTTCTACCAAGTTTATCTTTATCATCATCTATAAGTGTTATAGGATTATACTTCAATTCTCTTCTTGCCATCATTTCATTTATAATCATAGTTCCAGCAGAACCAGCTCCAACTATCATTACTCTTCTTTGATCTGATGAATATTTAAATGGTATGTATAAAAGCGTTCTTCTATAAACCCTATAAAGAATTCTATAACCTAATACAAAGAAAATACTTAAAAGTATTCCTACAACAGAAACATTTAGCGGTATAACAGATCCTAAAAATCTAGTATATCCAATAGATAATATACCTGCTAAAATATTTCCTCCAACACCTAATAAAAATTCATCTGTACCAGTTAAATGCCATAAACTTTCATACATTTTAAATAAATAAAAACATATTAAATAAATCAAGCTTAAAGCTATAACATCATTAGTATATATCTTTGAAATTTCTGTAAAGGCTCCACTTTGTGTTATATTTATGGAAAAAAGGTATGCCATATTTACCATAAACATATCAATTATCATAATTATAAATGTTTTCCAATTTCTCATTTTAACTTCCCTTTCTCTCTGGAAAGATCTTTGCTAATTAAAAGCAAGTCAAATCTTAAAAATTATTTTCTCCTCTAGCTAGCATCCCTGACACTCCTGGACGAGGTGCCCCTTGAGGGTACATTGTGCCCCTTGAGGGTGTTTCACTTTATATTACTAAAAACTTTTAATAAAATATTGGGGAAATACATTATACCCTTGCATTGAATTTTATACCTAATATCATTTTTATCAAACTTCTGTATTTTATAACATCTTAATGCCTCTTTTACCTCACTTTTATGTAAAAAATCAAAAAGATCTTTATGAAAATTTTTATCTCTTGCTAAAATAGAAAAAACATGAGCTATTGCATATGGAATTTTATACTCGGTTAAAAATTTTTCTATTTCCTTAAATTCTCCTTGATAACCAAGATATTTCAATAAATCTACATATGAATAGTAACAGTCAAGATGTTTTAAAGAAACCAAATTAGTTACTGATGAATTCCACCTAACATAAAACATCAATGTTTTATCAACAGATATAATTTTCTTCATATTAAGTAATGCTTTAACTGTAAATACAACGTCTTCAGCGTATTTTCTACTACTATCAAAAAGGATATTATTTTCTTTTATTATTGAAGTTTTATATAAGGCACTTCCCATTCCAATAGTAATATCACAGCTTAATTGCTTTAAAGCAGCTTCTCTTCCAGTTATAAAATCGTCTAAAAATCTAGTTGTACTTTGCACCAATACCTTATCTTTTGAATCAACTTGGGCATAATCACAAAAAACCAAATCACAGTTACAAGTTGATGCCTTTTCGTACATGAGCTCAATATAATCCTTATGAATATAATCATCAGAATCTAAAAAGCAAACGTATTCCCCTCTTGCTTCAGAAATCCCCTTATTTCTTGCAACACTGACCCCACTATTTTCTTGGCTTATGATTCTGTAATTTATATTTGAATTCACTAGTAACGTATTCGCTATTTCAATACTTTTATCCTCAGAACCATCATTTATAAGTAAAAGTTCAAAATCCTTTGAGCTCTGATTTATAATTGAATTTATAGTTTTCTCAATGCATCTTTCTACATTATAAACAGGCGTAATTATAGACACATTTATCAATATTATTCACTACCTTCACTAAATTATACTGTTTTCAATTCTATTTTTATTCATTATAAGACATCTTAAAAATTATTTCCCAAGAAATATCTATATATTGTCATTTTATTATGTGCATTCACTTTGAATTATACTAATATTGTTAACTATATGCAATATTTAGTCATCTTTCTTAAGTAAAAGTTTATAATTTCTGTAGTCCTTTAAGTTTTTTCATTTCTTTAGCATGCCAGACTCTATCTTCTTCTTTTGGCATTGTCATATAATCACCATATAATTCCGTTAAAATGGTATCATAATTTTTTGGAGCATAAAAATATTGTCCTTCAAACTCTAATTTAGTTAAATCGAAGTAGTCTGATTTTTTATACACATATTCACTCCAATAAGTATCAACACCATATCCCATATAATCTGATTCGGGATCATTCCACTTAACTAAATAGTTAAAAAATTGTAATCTCCTCTTATTAGGAAATATTTTTACAACTAGTTTGTAAAATGAAAAAGTTATTTTATTTTTAAAACTTAAGTAATCTGGCATATCTCTAAGTCTTTTAAAACTTTTCAAAATGTTGTAGCTTAATGTACGTTGTATTTTATATGTAATCTTAAATTTTGGCAAACTATCATATGGAAATACATCTATGAATATTCCATTATGCATCTTGTAATTTTCTTCTGTTCCATCTTCTAAAAACAAGGTGTTATTATACCTTACTTTACATGGTGTCGGGTAAACATTATAATATTCATCAGTTTCAAATGTTTGCAAAAACAAATGCTTTGGAAGTTCTTTTTGAGCTATTTCTAAGAATTTATTATATTCTTCTCTTGGCATCCCTATATCAACATCATCATCCCAAGGAATAAATCCTTTATGTCTCACAGCTCCAATTAGAGTTCCTGCATCTAAAAAATATTTAATGCCATGTTCTTCGCATAATTCATGAACAGCCTTCAAAACATCTACCATAAGCATTTGAGCGTCTCTTAAGCTCAGATCCTCATACTCATCTTTATTATATGTATAATTAGTATCCATATTGATTTACACCTTATCCTTAAATATTATACTAGTAAATTAGTTTTTTAATTTAAAAATAACCTTATATTAATCAAAGGTTATTTTTACTGTTTTAGGCAATTATCATTATTTTTTTGAATGTGACTTATTTGAATTTATTTATCTGATAGCTAGCATCCGTAACACTCCCACTTTTTAGAGTGGGAGTTAACGGCTGCACGCTCCTAGATAAGTTCAACTAAGATTCAGATGGGGATCAAACCCCACCTGAATCAAGTTTCACTTGATTTTTATAGATTTAGCATATAATTTTAATGCTAAACCAAATTCATGTACATAAAGTAGCCTTTTTACAAAACTATTCAACCATTCATTTACATATTCTACAACTTCAGGTTTTTCTTTAGTGTATGCCTCTTCTAAAAATTGTTTTTTTATTAAGTTTCTATACTCTTTTATATTATTTTTATATGATTTTTTACTTAACTCTAAAGTTTGGTTATACATTAATTGAGTTTTAGAGTTAGAAAAGCTTTCCCCATATATCCTATACTTAAATAAATGTTCTGGAATATTATGAATTTTAGTTACTTTAGCTATTCTTGTCCATAGTTCATAATCTTCAACAGCTGAATATTCTGTACTTCCATATAAGTTTTGTTTAAATAATTCAGTTCTACCCATTATACTTCCATGAGCTAATGGACAATTTAATGATAAAAATAATTTTATTAAATCATTACTTGAAGGATAGCTTACATTACGTTGTTCTTTACCTTCACCATCTATAACAGTATAATAAGTTCCTACCAATCCATATTCTAAAGAATTTTCTAAAAAACTCACTTCTTTTTCTAATCTTTCAGGCATAGAAATATCATCGCAATCCATTCTTGCTATATATTTACCTCTTGCAAGAGATATGCCTTTATTTAATGATGCAATTAGCTTTAAATTTTTCTCGTTATGAATTAATCTTATACGTGAATCATCAAATGATTCAATTATTTTAACACTATTATCAGTAGATCCGTCATTTATTATTAAAAACTCAAAATCAGTAAATGTCTGATTTAGTATACTTTCCATAGCTTCTTTTAGAAATTTCTCTCCATTATATACTGCCATTAAAACAGTTACCATAGGTTCATTCATATTTTTATCACCTCGTATATTTTTGTATAACATATTACACATAATTATTACATACTTAATTAGTTTAGAAACATAATATATATACCATTCAATTCTCCTATTAAAAATAATATATAATTATTATTTGCAGAATCAAACATCTCTATTTTACCACTTAAGCAATGTACAAACAATATTTATAACAAATTAAGAAGTACAAATATATGATGAGTTATAACTACAAAAATAAAGGATTAGACCTTGTATACAATGAAAAAAGGAAACCAAACATTTATAATTCTTTATAAACATCTGGTTTCCTTATTAATTAAAATGTTTTTTGATATATTTTAAAATTGTTAATAAAAGGGCTAATTAAGCTTGTACGCCTTCTCCATGTTTTTGAGCTGCTATTTCATCTGCATACGCCATAGCATCTACTTTCTTAAAGAATGGGAAGTAGATTACAACACTAATTACTAAGAATACTAATTGTGCAATAGCATAGCTAGGACCACCAATTATTAAACCTGAGAATACAGTTGGAACTGTCCAAGGTGGTAATGCTCCACCCATTGGTGCAAGTATACCTGTTGCAATTGCCATATAAAGTAATATTGCATTTATTACTGGAGTAAGTATAAATGGTACACCCATAATTGGGTTCATTACTACTGGAATACCAAATAAGATTGGTTCATTAATATTGAATAAGTTAGCAGGAACTGCTAATCTACCTAATTGTTTATATTGAGCAGATTTTGCTAAGAATAATAATAGTAATGTAAGTCCAAGTGTTTGACCACTACCTGTTAAGTTAATGAAATTATCATAGAATTGTTGAGTTACTATATGAGCTCCATGAGCAAGATCTAAAGTTCCTGCTGCTTGTAATTGAGCATTAGCTGCAGTATTGGCAGTTAATAATGCACCTACCATACCTCCAACTGTCATACCTCCATGGATTCCGAAGAACCATAAGAATGGAACAGCAAAAGAAATAAGTATAGCTCCTGGTAATGAATCTGATGCAGCTTGTAATGGTGTTTGAACAACTTTATAGATAATTTCTACAAAAGAAGTATTGAATCCAAACTTACATACTGCATATACAACAGTTGCTCCTATAAATATAACAGTAGCTGGAATTAATGCAGAGAATGCATTAACAACACCGCTTGGAACACCTTCTGGCATTTTAATTGTAATATTTTTCTTTATCATTGCACAATAAACAAATGAAACAACTAAACTTACTATGATTGCTGTAATCATACCTGCGCCACCAATCCATGATGATGGAATAACTCCTCCAACTTGAACTGGAGTTGCATCTGGTGTTGGTTGAAACATAACAAAGTTATTAGTTACAGTTAAGAATACACTTAAAGAAATTACTGCTGGTGAAAAAGGTTCAACCCCTTCATTTTTACAGTAGATATAAGCCATACCCATAACCGCTACTATTGCCATAATATTCATTGTAGATCCTTGTAATTTAAATAATGGATCATTCCAAGCTGCTCCAAAAGTTGAAGCCATGAAATCTGTAAATCCCTTAACTGGGAAACAAGCAATTAATAAGAAAATAGATCCGACGATATTCAGTGGTAAAGTAAATAACATACCATCTTTTAACGCTTGAACACCTTTAAGATTAACGAATTTCATTACCGCTGGAACTACTTTTTCGTTCAGTGTTTGATTGAATGACATAATAATTTCCCCCTTATAATTAAATTATGATTATAATATGAATAATTACAAATAAAATTTGCTATTATTACCTTTTTATTAACTTTCGTGATTCTTTGGATTTTTATCTTCATATCACTTCAGTTTATAAATTAATTTGTCCTAAATGTAGAGGTTTTCCTTAGTTCTAGTGAAATACATTTTTTACTACTATTTCACCAAATTATCTATAAGTTATGTGATTTCTAAAACATTTATTATATTGCTTACTTACTCACAGCTTACATTAATTTTATTTCTTAGCTAATTTTAACGCTAATTCTAAAACCTTAGCTCCATTCATCATTCCATAATCAACCATTGGTATTACTTCTACTGGAATTCCTTTTGGTTCACACAACTTTTTTGCTTTTCCTAATGTATAAGCAACTTGTGGTCCTAGTAGTGCAACATCCATAGTAGCTAGATGTTGATCCATTTGAGATTCTGGATATGCTACAATTTCAGCTTCTATCCCTTTGACTTTAGCTGCCTCCTTCATTTTACTAACCAAAACACTTGTTGACATTCCTGATGCACAGAATAATTTTATTGTTACCATAATCTTTTCCTCCTTAAATTATAACGAATTCTTAAAATATATATTAAAATTTATTTTTAATAACGTATTTATACCTTGGATAAATACTATTTAATATTGCTTTTATTTTAATGTGTTTATAACTTTTCTCAATTCCATGATTTGTTCAATAAGATTCTTTTCTGATATAGCTGTCATTAGATGGTCTTGTGCATGAACAAATAAAAGCGATATTTCTACTTTTTCTCCGCCTGCTTCTTTTTGAAGCATTTCTGTTTGAGCATCATGTGCTTTTCCTAGAGCCTCATTTGCTAATTTCATTTCCACCTCAGCATCTTCGTACTTTCCTTCATTCACCATACCAAGAGCCATATAACAGTGATTTTTGCAATCTCCTGCGTTTATTATAATATTCATAATTGCCATTTCTAATTGTTCCATATCTACATTCCTCCAATTTCTTTTGTTACTGCTTATGCTATTATATAAAGCAAGACACATGCCAAACACTATTAAACATTAATTTTTTTCAGAATAATTTAATAATATTAATTCTTTTTTATTTTTACTACATGGTTTAGAATCCTTATTATATAAGCAATTTACACTATATATATTAGTTTTATTTTATCTTTATAAACTTTTTTATTTTTTTCTCAATTAAATTTACCATTTTTTATTTTTGAGTAACTGTTTACTTAATTCTTTTAGTGTTTTATAATTTAAATATAGTGTTTAGGTTTTCACAAAACTATATTCAAACACTATATTAATGACTTTAAACTCTCTTAATAAACTTGTTATATTATTTTTAATATAGTGCATTAAAGTTTTAATATTAGATAATGACTATAAATTGTGCAAGGAGGATATTTAATGGCAAAAAAAGATTTGGTTTATCAAAAGCTTCTTCAATTAGAATTTTCTGAAGGTATAGATACCAAAACACTATCATCACTAGTTGATATGTCTAGAGCAAATTTAAGTCACGAATTAAACGAACTTTGTAAAGAAGGTAAATTATATAAATCATCTGGTAGGCCTGTATTATTCTTTCTTTCTGAGAATAGAATTACCAATAATGAATCTCAATTAGACTTATTGGCTAAAAATAACGTATCCCTAAAAGATTCTGTTGAGCAAGCTAAGGCTGCTATACTGTACCCTCCTAAGGGTATGAATTGTTTAATCCTTGGAGGTACTGGTGTTGGGAAATCTATGTTTGCTTCTTTAATGCATAATTATGCTTTAGAGATGAAAGTAAAATCAGAAGATTCTCCATTTATAATATTTAACTGTGCAGACTACAGTAATAATCCTCAATTACTTACTTCTCAACTTTTTGGAGTTAAAAAAGGTGCTTATACAGGCGCTGAAGCTGATAAGGTTGGATTAATCGAAGAAGCTAATGGTGGAATTTTATTCTTAGATGAAATCCATAGACTTCCTCCAGAAGGGCAAGAAGCTCTTTTTGTATTTTTAGACAGTGGAACCTTTAGAAGAATTGGTGATTCGGAATCTAGAACATCAGATGTCTTAATAATTTCAGCTACAACAGAAGATCCAAGTTCTGCATTATTAAACACTTTCACTAGAAGAATTCCTATTGTTATAAATATCCCCTCTCTAAAAGATAGAACTTTAGATGAAAGATTGTTTTTAATTAAAAGCTTCTTTAAATATGAGAGTATTCGTTTAAACAAAGAAATATATGTATCCTTAAATTCACTTAGAGCATTACTTTCTTATGATTGTCCTAATAATATAGGTCAACTTAAAAGTGATGTTCAGCTTCTTTGTGCTAAGGCATATTCAGAATTTTTAACAAATCTAAAAAATGATGTAAGAATTTATAGTGGAATTTTACCTGCTTATATTAAAGAAGGGCTTTACAAAGAAAAAGAACACCGAGTTTTATGGAATAAATTAATGAGTGAAGAAATTGAATATTTTAGATTTAATGGGTCTAATGAAGATACTAATCCTATATTTAATAATGGTGATAATACTATTTATGATTTTATAGAAAATAAACTTGAAAAGCTAAAATCTTTAGATATTTCCGATATGGATATTGAAAATATTCTTGAAAAAGATATTGCAAAACATTTTAATAAAAATAACTTTGAAGTATCTGAAGAAGTAAATAAGAAAAACTTATTAACTATTGTTAACCAAGATACATTAGATTGTTTTGATAAAATAATAACTCACGCTTCCCAAAAACTTACTATAACTTTTGACAACAATTTATATACAGCTTTTGCTTTGCATATTAATACGTTAATAAATAGAATTAATAGTGACAAAATAATCATAAATACTAATTTGAATAAGATTAAAGAACTTTATCCATTAGAATTTTCTGTGGCTCTTGAGATAAAAGAAATTATTGAAAATCATATAAAAAAATCAATTCCAGTCGATGAAGCTGGTTATCTTTCTCTATTTTTAATACCAGATAATACTTTTAATGATGTATCTCATGATAAAGTAAAAGTTATTCTTATTGCTCATGGAGAATCTACCGCAACTTCAATGGCTGAGGTTTCAAATAAACTTTTAGGTGAAAATTATGTAATTCCAATAAATGCATCCCTTGATGTTGCTCCATCAAAAGTATTAGACAATCTAAAGATTGGAATACAAGAAAATCCAACTCAAGCTGGTTATCTTTTATTAGTTGATATGGGTTCTTTAACTACTTTCGCAGATGTTATAAGGAAAGAATTTAAAGTTGAAATTAAAGTAATATCTCTTGTTTCAACTTTGCATGTGTTAGAAGCTGCAAGAAAGGCATTAATCGGATCATCTTTAGATGAAATTTACAATGATGTCCTTATGGTTAATTCTTATGTAGAAATACATAAAAATTTAAATAACAAATGTGAAAATGAAAATAAAATCTTAATAGTAACTGCATGTTTAACTGGAGAGGGAGCTGCTATTGCTATTAAAAACTTTTTAAGTAGCAATCTTAGAATAGATAATGATTATTTTGAAATTACTTGTCTAAATTGCTTGGATAAAAAATATTTTAAGCAAAAAATAATTAATCTTCAAGAGCAAAATGAAATATTATTTATAGTTTCATCTTTCCCTGTAGATTCATCAATAAATCAATATACTATGTATGAAGTATTTAATATGAACGTATTAAAAGAACTTCAAACTGCCATAGATACAAAAACTGCTATGCTTAACATCCCTAAAATTCTAAAAGAAAATATATATAATATAGATGGTGTTGAATTATTTAATGATGTAACTAAACTTTTAAATACATTAAAATCTAAGCTTTCTATTACATTATCTGATGAAAATGCGGTTGGTGTAATCCTTCATTTATCTTTCGTTATAGGAAGATTAAGAAATGAAGATAATCCTGCTATATATCCTGAAAAAGATAAGTATATATCAGACAATATTAATTTATATAATATAGTAAAAGAAAATTTGGTCTTTATAAACAAAAAATATCAAATAGACATAGTAGATGATGAAATATGCTATATAATAAATCTTTTAGTTAATAATTAAATTATATCCATACTGAAATATATAAATACTTGTAGTAATATTCAAAATTAAGTTTACTTCTAATAAACTGAAAGGGAATGCGTGCATTTGTTCCAGTTGTCGATAATTTTGCTAAATGTTTTCAACTAGCAAAATTCTCTAATGCAACACTCCACAAAAGCAAGCCTTCCCTTTCTTTGATTAGTATAAATTTAAAGTACCATATTTAAGCAAGTATTTTTATATTTCTATAACAACAAAGTATATCATTTTTCATAATCACTAAATTAATTTTTATCTAATAGATGATTCTATAAAAATTTATTATGTAATCTCTTTCCTATACTTTCAATCATATATACCACTGGTATTTGTGTTGTTATATCACTAATCCCTACTTTTTCTTGTTGAACATAATAGGATATATTAAGATCAGATATTTTAGCTATAGTACAATTTTCACTATTAGTTATACTTACAACTGTGCTTCGTTCTCTTTTTAGATTGCTTACATGATCAATAACAGAATATGTTTCTCCCGAAACTGATATTGCTATTATTACAGAATCTTCATACACTTTATAATTTCTCGGAAAATATGGATCATCTATATACATAGCAAATTTGCCTATTGACGAAAAATATCTAGCTGCATACTTACATAATACTCCAGATGTTCCTGCCCCTATAAAGATGACATTACTTGCTTCTTTTATTAAATCGCAAAGAGTATTTAACTTTTTATCTAATTCACTATTATCCAGTTTTTTAAAAAAGTCTATTATTATAGAAGTATCATTATTTACTTTATTATTTTCATTTTGTTCAATATTCATCTTTAATTTCACTTTGAATTCTGAGTATCCTTGACAATTAACCTTTTTGCAAAATCTTAATATTGTTGTTGTTGATACATGTGCCTCATCTGCTAATTCTCTAATTCTCATATAAATAACTTTTTCACTATTTTTCATTATGTATCTATATAACGATAATTCTAAATCATTCAAGCTTTGGATAACTTCATAATTAAACATAAATTAAGCAACCTCTTCTTTCATAAATAAGTTTACCTAATTATATACCATTTTATAAAGTTTTTTAATGCTAAGTAAAAAATGATTAGTATTTCCTAATTTTCACTGTTCCTTTATAATATACTTATTTTATTTGTATAATTTTTTATGCAACAAAACTTTTTCCTAATTTTGCTGCATAATTTCTAAATTCTAAAATTCTTAATTCTCGGATATTCTAAAGTTCTTCCCCATTACTCTTTATTACATTTTTATACCAGAAGAAGCTTTTCTTTCTTATTCTTCTTAAATCTTTAAGGTCAAATTCATCTCTATTTACATATATGAATCCGTATCTCTTTTTGAATCCTTGATGTGTACTTATAAGATCTATAGCTGACCATGGGCAATATCCAATTAAGTCTACACCATCAGTTATTGCAAGTTTTGCTTGTTCTATATGTTTTCTTAAATAGTCGATTCTATAATCATCATTTATAGTATCTTCTTCTTCAACTTTATCGAAAGCTCCCAATCCATTTTCAGTAATAATTACAGGAAGTGCATATCTTTCATATACTTCTCTTAATGTATTTCTAAAGCCTATTGGGTCAATTTCCCATCCAAAGTCAGTCTTTTGTAAATTCGGATTCGATGCACCTTTGTATACCCCTATATCTCCAACTGCAATTTGTTGATCTCCACCTTGAGTAGATACTTCAGTATCCTCAATCTTACTTTCAGCTGCTGTTCCTGTGCAATAATAATTAAATGCTATGAAATCAGGATTTCCACCTTTTAAAATTTCCATATCTCTATTCTCAACGGTAGGTTCAATTCCTTTTTCAACCATATAACTCCAAGCTATCGGGTTGTATCTTCCATGTACAGCCATATCTAAGTATAACCAATTTCTTATTGAAGATTGATTGTTAGCTGCAAGTATATCTTCTGGCTTTGAGCTTGCTGGATATATTGAGCTTATGTTTGGAGCTGGTCCAATTTTACCTTTTGGACACATTTCATGGCATAATTTCATTGTTTGTGCTTGAGCCAACATCATATGGTGATTTTGTTTATACAATTCTTTTTCAAGATTTTCTACTCCTGGATTAACAGTTCCAATTGCACCACCATGAAGTATCATCATATTTTGCTCATTTATTGTAAGCCAGTACTTAACCTTATCTCCAAAATTCTCAAATAATACTTTTGAATAATTTACAAATGCATCTGCAGTTTTTCTATTAGACCAACCACCATCCTTTTGAAGTTCATCAGGTAAATCAAAGTGATACATAGTAACTAGTGGTTCTATTCCATATGATAATAGTTCATCAATCAAGTTATTATAAAATTCAATTCCTTTAGGATTTACTTCTCCTACACCATTGGGAATTATTCTTGTCCAAGCTATTGAAAAACGATAAGTTTTAAATCCCATTTCAGCAAATAATGCAACATCTTCCTTATAATGATGATAGTGATCACTAGAAACATTGAAATCTGGCGTACCTGGGATTGGTTCTTTTGTATCTTGAACTGATAACCCCTTTCCATCTTCATTATAAGCTCCCTCTACTTGGTAAGCTGATGTTGAAGCTCCCCATAAAAAGTCCTTAGGAAAATCTTTCAAATTTTTATGAAACATATAAACCCCTCCATTGTATGTTATTTTTATTGATTTTATTATAATTTGTTCGAATCCAGTTAATTAGTATAACGTTTTCTCTTATAAATTTAATATATCACACTATGAGAAAAGTTTATATTATTTTAGTTATTTAGGAACGCATGCTACTTTTTAGGTATTTGTTTTTTTTAGAAACATGTTGTTTTTTACTTATTTTACTACTATATTCTAGTCAATATAAATACTTTTATTATATGCAAAAAAGTTGTATTAAAGTGATTTAAAATCATTCTAATGCAACTCTTAATCAAGTATGTATTTGATTTATATACAACATCTAAAATATCGTTTCCGATCTGCTTTGCTTTAATCTCTATATCTAATTATAATTTAATCAAAAAATCTTTAAATAAAAATTTGAAACTATTTTATTATGTAATATTGGTTTATTTATATATCTTCCTACATTTTCAGTATAATAAATTAGTATAAATTAAAAATTTTATAGATAGCCTTCGCAACTCCAGCATTATCATTTGTATCTGTTATATATTTTGCTGCTTCTTTTATTTGTGGGACAGCATTTTTCATAGCAAAAGATACTGGAAATTCAGTGAACATTGAATAATCATTAAAACTATCCCCAATAACCATAACTTCATCTCTTCTTATCCCCATTTTTTCTGCAACCTTGGCCAATATAAGTCCTTTTTGTGCTTCTTTATTATTTATTTCTATATTTTTAGTAAAAGTTGAAGCGATAGCAATCCTCTCTATGGATTCTAATTTTCTTTTTACTTTTATAGTAGTTTCTTCATCATTATAAAAAGCAACAAATTTTCCTATTTTAATATCACTATTTAAAAATTCATCAATATCTTTAATATAATTTAAATCTAAAAAATGTGGATGTGTTTCTGCATATTTTATAGCTTCTTCAAAACTTGTTTTTGGATCAAAAGCTTTAATCCTATATGCAACTTCTGTTAATGCTTCTTCCTTAGTATTAACACTATATAATCCTTGATTAGTATAAATTTCAGCTACAATATTTTCTTTTATTATCATATCTATAATTTGACTTGCTTCTTTTCTACCGATGTAAATTCCTTCTAAGACTTTTCCTTCTTCGTCTATATATTCTCCACCATTTAAAACTATACATTGACACCTTAAATCATTTTCATCAATTAATGGTTTAACATCTTCAAATCTTCTACCTGTGGCAATTGTAAACTTTACTCCCATTGATTCAGCTTTTTTTATAGCTTCTAAATTCTCTTTTGATATTTTATGATTACTGTTAAGTAATGTTCCATCCATATCTGATGCAATAAGTCTTATCATCTTTAATTCCTCCATATTAACTCACTTTTCGTCTAATATATAGATAAACAAATTTATATTTATAAATTTAATGAGTTTATCTGATGTCTGGCCACTATAACAGTGGCATGACCCTATACAGGGTAACCCTTGAGGGTATACGTTTAACTGATATTCAGATGGGAATCAAACCCCACATGAATCAAGTTTTACTTGATTTTTTCATTCAATTATATTTATACTTTTTACATATATATTTTTATTATATACCATAATAATAGAAATTAAGTGACTGTTTTAAAATAGAAAATATATTTTTTTCCACTACAAATCGGACAACATTCAACTTTTAAACACATTAACAACATTTATTTAAAACACTTGCTACTGAAATAAATATTAATATAGATTTGTAGATTACCTCTAATCTTCTCACTTATAACCTTAAGTTGTTTACACAGTTTCAATTGTTATAACTGGTTTATAGTGTAAAAAGGAGCTGTTGAAAAATAATTTTTCAACAGCTCTATCATCATTATCTATAATTTTACATTTAGTCTATTGCTATTATGCGTAACTATGCCTCTCAATAATTACCTCCAAATTAATCCACATAGCAATTCAAATAGTTCTAATAAATTCTTTGGATTCTTTCCTGTCAGCTTTTTAATTCTTTCTAATCTATAATTTAAAGTATTTCTATGTATATTTAGCATATTAGCTACATTGTTAATATCTCCATTCTCCTCTATATACGCTTGTATAGTTTGGATAAGTTCTAATTTATTTCCATAGTTATCAATATTGTGCATCAACGAAACCAATGACGTTTTATTATCATGTGATAAATGAATAAAGAACTTTAACTCATCATAACTATATATTAAACTTGATGGTTTTATCTTTATGCCAATCTCCATTGCTAATTCCGCATTTTCTAATGAAACTGAAACAATATCCTCTTTTCCTCCAATACTTATCTTATTTATCTCTTTATTTTCTTCTAAATTCTTTAGTAATGTATTATATATGTGATTAGATGTAATAAAAAATACTATTCTGTTATTATCAAGCTCACAATAATGTGAATACCTTTGACACAATGTTTTTAAACTGTTCGAATTTATATTGCCATCTACAAGAATAACCTGACATTTTTTCGTAAGATCAATTCCATAACTTTTAGCCCTCTGATGAAATTTATCATCATACTCCATTTTCCTATGAACTAGATCATTATAAAATTTCTGCATATTTAATCTTCTGTTCTGAATTTCCTCATCAATTTTAGATTGCTCGATTAATAAAACTGCAGTTACACGAACCAGCTTGCTAAATCTTCTTACTTCATCTGGATGCCCTGTAATTCCTATTACTCCTATTACTTTTTCATTGACAATAATAGGCTCATTCACACCTAGTTTCATCCTTTCATCTTCTTCATATACCTCATTTATATGTTGACTATTTATTGCATTTCTAGCGCCTTCATGGATAGTTCCAATACGTTTCATATCTCCACTACCTATAATTATTCCATTTTCATCCATAACATTTATATTATAAGGAATCACATTCATCATTTCTAAAACAATTTTTTGTGCTATAGTTTTTGATAGCTTCATATTATTCACATCTTTCTAATGCATATTGAGCCACATTTAAATAATTTTTAATAATACATTATTTATTATTTTGATTTCTATAATAACCTATAAATGAACATTTTTCAGCCCAAGTATTTACAGTTCAAATTTTTTTATACTTTATAAGGAACATGAAAATAAATAATAAGTCCAAAGTTGCCATTAGAGAACTTATAAATCATCAACTATAAGACTATTATAATCTTTGATTTTACTTATATTGTTAAAATGTGTAAGTGCTTTTGCTCGTTTATAGTAATAACAAAGCATTTTTAAATATTATTCTGACTTGTAATTAGTACAAATATGCCTTAAACAGATTTGTACTAATTACAATAAATTCATAAGCCTTATTATATTTTCAGCTGTCTTTTCAATATTTTCTTGTCCCTTCACTAAAGCTTCCTCCAAAGAAGTTGCTCCTTTAGTGATGCCAAATATTGAATCTATTCCACCTTCATATAAAATATCTATGCCTTCACCAACTCTTCCAGCTAATGCAATCACTGGCTTATTGTGCTTTTTAGCAACTGTAGCAACACCTAAAGGAGTCTTTCCATACTGAGTTTGAAAATCTATACTTCCTTCTCCAGTCCAAACCATATGGGCATCTTTTACTTTTTCTTCTAGCCCAGCATATTCAATGACCATTTCGATACCTCTTTTCAAAGTACCATTTAAAAATGCCAGAAGTCCAGCTCCTAGTCCACCTGCTGCTCCTGCTCCTGGTTCATCTAACACATTTTTACCCAGTTGCTTTTTTATTATATCTGCATAGTGTTTCAAATTATCATCTAATGTTCCTATCATTTCTTGAGTAGCTCCTTTTTGTGGACCAAATACATTTGAAGCTCCTCTTTCTCCACAAAGTGGATTGTTAACATCACAAGCTACTTCTACAATGACATCTTTCAACCTAGAATCAAAATTATTTAAATCGATAGTACTTAGTTTTCCTAACTCTCCGCCACCAAAAGCTAATTCATTTCCTTGTTTATCTAATAATTTTCCACCAAGTGCTTGAATAACTCCAGCTCCGCCATCATTAGTAGCACTTCCGCCAATACCTATTAATAGTTTTTTCACGCCATGGTCTAAGCATGCCTTGATAAGCTGACCAGTACCATAGGTTGTAGTTAATAATGGATTCCTTTTTTCTGGATGCACTAGTTGTATTCCACTGGCACTAGCCATTTCTAATATTCCTATTTCGCCTTCTCCTAAAATACCATACTGTGCTTCTACTTTATTTCCAAGTGGTCCAACTACTTCTAAAGAATATATTTTCCCATCAGTAGCATCTACTAATGACTGCATAGTTCCTTCTCCACCATCAGCCATAGGTATATGTATACAACTAATATTACTATTCGCTTTTTTTATTCCTCTTTCCATTGCTTCACAAACTTCTTTTGCTGTCATACTTTCCTTAAATGAATCTGGTGCTAATGCAATAACTAAATCCTTTTTCATTTTTAATTCTCCTAACTCACATTTATATATTTTGTGGGATTAACGCCTAAATTCTAATTATCCTAAAAATCCATATATGATTGTTGCTGCAATACACATAACTCCACCAATCAAAGATTCAAGTGGCATTAACTTCATACGTTCTTTAATATCCATTTTTACAGAATCTGCCGTAGTATGGAAGAATGTACCATGTGGTAAGTGGTCAATTACTATGGCACCTGTATGAACCATAATAGCTGCATTTAATGGAGCGACTCCCATAGCTAATATTGCTTTCCCAAAGCTACCAGCTGCCACAAGTGATCCTGTTGATGTTGATGCTGTAGCTCCACCCATTAATATTCCTGATATTGGTGCTAAAAACACTCCTGAAATACCTGTTGATTGAATACAGTATACTACTGCATCACTTAAATTTGATTTAGAAATAATACCTGCTATTGCTCCTGCTCCAATTAATATGATTGCAGTACCTGTCATTTTGTTTAACCCTGAAGTTGTATAAGGAATAAATTTGTTAAATTTACCCATTGCAATTAACCCTATCATACCTGCAAGTGGTAATATAATCAATGAATCAATTTTAATTGCTGCCAGTGCTGGTATATTAAGCATGCTTCCAATAGGACTAATTGCTAACAATACAATAGCTACAATTGGAGCTACCATTGCTTTACCAAAAGTTGTTTTTTCCTTAATAGTTGTTATAGCCACTTCTGATTCTTTTGTAGTTATATCTTTAATTGCTTCTCCTCTTTTGTTTAGCAATGTAGCAATAAAATATGTTACTATTAATCCTACTATTGCTGGTATAATTCCTCTTATCATTACTTGTGCTAAATCTACATCAAATCCTTTTGCTACTGCAATAGTATTTGGATTAGGCGACATTATGTTTCCAGCCTTACCTCCACCTATCATCGCTAAAAGTATTGCAGATTTAGTAAGTCCTGCTTTTTTTGCTACAGATAATGCTATTGGTGCAACTATAATAACTGAAACTGTAATAAATACACCTACCGCAGTAATAACCACATATCGTTAACGTTTACTCGGATTATATATTAATAATAATATATTTATTGTTCTCTTGATATTGTTTACTTAACATTTTTTTTGTTCATATGCACAACGCTTTTTGTATTATTATACATAATATCTATTTTTAACATTTATCCAATTTTAATAACAATTCCGCTGAGTATTGAAGCATAAAAAAATAATAAGCCATTGAAAAATAATTTTTCAATAGCCTATTTAAATATTTTATATAAATTCTAACTTTGCAATTAAACCTTAAATTTCTTGGGCATTACTTTAATTATTCATTCTGCATTGTTAATTGTTCAATTGCTTCTTTGAATTGTGGTAAGTACTTTTTATGTGCTAATAGCATTTCATTTAATAATTCTTTTGCTATTTCTCCACTTGGAACCAATGGATTTATTGTAAATGCATGAAGTGCCTTGTTATAATTTCCTGTAACTGCAGCTGAAATTATTGTTTCTTCCATGCCCTTCATCATTTGAACCATTCCTCTTGCTGCTGGATTAAACTTTCCCCAGTTTATTGGCTGAGGTCCATTTGCTGTAATAATAGATGAAATCTCCACCACTGAATCATATGGCAAGTCTTCTATAGAGCCCTTATTAGTTGTGCTAACTACCATAGTAATTCTCTTATCATTATAAATTGAAGTAATTAATTCACAGGCAGCATCACTATAGTAAGCTCCCCCCCTCTTTGTTAATTGTTCTGGCTTATAGTCAAGCTTTGGATCTTTATACAATTCAAATAATTCTGTTTCTGTTCTCTTTACTACTTCCGCTCTAGTTTCTCCCTTTGAAAATTCTTCTAATTCAGACTTTAACATATCATCTTTAACGTAATAATATCTGTGATATGGACAAGGTAACATTTCCAAATCTTTAAGTTGTTCAAAATTGAACTTAACATCTTTAATATTAGCTACTCCAAAGCCAATAGCTTCTTTTTCAAACTCTGGATTATACATTTTATTAAGTATTTCCTCAGTTCTTTCATTTCCGTCTTTATCCCATACTCTGTGCCAATGGAAGTGATTTAATCCTGCAAATTTAAAGAATAAATCTTTTTCTGGAATTTTTAAAACCTTACTACAATCTTTAATAGCATTAATTGCAAGATTGCATAATCCAACAGTTTTATCCCATCCACCATATTTAATAGCAGCTTCTGTTATCATACCGGATGGATTTGTAAAATTAACAAACCATGCATCAGGGCATAATTCTCTCATGTCATCTATTATGTCTAGTATTACTGGAATTGTTCTAAATGCTTTAAGCATACCACCAGCGCCATTAGTTTCTTGTCCAATTATTCCATGACTTAAAGGAATTCTTTCATCCTTTATTCTTGCATCTAAAAGACCAACTCTAAATTGAGTTGTCACAAAATCTGCGTCTTTAAGTGCTTCTCTTCTATCTAAAGTTAAATTAACTTTCCAATCAATGCCTGCAGCTTTAACCATTCTTTTAGCCATGGCCCCTACAATTTCAAGTTTTTCTTTTCCGTCTTCAATATCAACAAGCCACAATTCTCCAATAGGCAATTCGTCTTTCCTCTTTATAAATCCTTCAATTAATTCAGGAGTATAACTTGATCCGCCACCAATGGTAACTATTTTGATTTTCTTATCTTTCATATCTTATTTCCTCTCCTATTTTTATCTTCGATACGATTTTTGTAATATATTTTCACTCTAAAAAACCTTAGAATATTTAAACAATAATTTGGATTTTTGAGTATGAGATGATTACTTTAGTTTAGATAAAGTTTTTCAAGTAATCATTTACTTAAATATACCACAGAAAATAAATAATTACTTTTATTCTGGAATTTTAGTGACACATTCTACTTTTAGTTATTTGTTTTTTTATAAAACAAGTTGTTTTTAGTTTCTATAGGTACATATACCAGCTTTTATTTAATATAATTAATTGAACCCAATATTCTTAAATGCATATTGCACTTAGAAACATTGGGTTCAATTAACTATATCTTACGTAGATAATTCTATTTTTCTATTTAATTTACTATTTTTATTCTCATTTTTTAACTCTCACCAAAGACACAATAATTGTCTCTACCTTTATTTTTAGCTAAATATACTGCTTCATCTGCATTTACAAAAAGCTCCCTAAATGACTTACCATGCTCAGGGAACCTGGAAATTCCTATGCTACCTGATACTTTATAATCTTTTGTTTCTTCTACAAAATCTGTTTTAAACCCTTTAACTAAATCATCAGCCTTTTTATATAAGAATTCTTGTGAATCTATATTCTTTAAAAATACAATAAATTCATCTCCTCCTATCCTGCCAATAATAGAATTTTCATTAAAAACTTCTGAAAGCATTGAAGAAATATTAGACAAAACATAGTCGCCAACTAAGTGTCCTAAGTTGTCATTAATATCCTTAAAATAATCAACATCTATCATAAACAATGCTCCCTTACTATTTAAACCTTCATTTTCCAAGTATTCTTCAATCACACTTTCAACTGTCCCTTTGTTATATAAACCAGTCAAGCTATCTCTTTGTGCTTTAAATAGAAGTTTGTCCGCTTCCATTTTTTCTTTATGAATATCAATTATTGAACCTATAACTCTAAAAATATTGTTTTCTTGGTCAAACATAGCAGTTGCTCTTATTTTGCACCAAATAAATTCACCATCATTTTTTCTAAGTCTAATTTCAATTTCTTTATATCGCTCTCCATTTATAATGTCATTTAAAATTTTTCCTAACTTCTTAATATCATCTTTATAAATAATATTACTTTGATATATTTTCTTACTAATATCAACTATAGTTGATTCATAATTGAATTTGTTTTTCCAATTTTCTGAAAAATAAATACTATCATCCTTAATATTCCATTCAAAAATTATATCCTCTGTTTGAGACATAACTATACGATAACGTTCTTCGCTTAATCTAAGTTCCTCCTGTATTATTTTAGATTCAGTTATATTTATTACTACGCTATAACTAATTTCTTTTCCATATTTATTTTTCATTATTTGCCCTTTATCTAGCAGCCATATTACACTTTCATCTTTTTGTTTTACTCTATATTCTACATTATATTTATTGGATTTACATAATTGTTCTCTAATTTCTCTAATTACTCGTTCTTTATCTTGTTCATAAATTAATTCAATTAATTTTTTACCGAAAACATCTTTAAACCCATGCTTTTCATACCCTAAAATATTTAAGTATCCGCCATTTACAAATTCTAAAATATGGTCTCCATTTTCGATTCTACAACGATAAACTCCACCTGGTATATTAGATGTTATAGATTGCAAATCTCTATTTTTCTCTTGAATATGTTTTTTATTTTTTTCTATATTATCTATTAAATCATTAAAAGCTGTAGCTATTTCTCCAAATTCATTGTTTTTATCATATATAAATCTATCTTTAGTATATCCTTGCTTTATTTTTCTTATAACTTCTAACAACTTATATATTGGTTTTGTAAAATAATTAATTATAAACATATACGAAACTATTACAATAATAAAAATAAATATTGTGAATGTAATTATATTACTTATATTTTTGTACATAGGATTCTTAAATTCAGCCCATTCAACCCCACTTAATACTATCCATCCCGTATTGTTAATCGTCGAATAATATCCTATCTTTTCTTTTCCATTTATTTCATATTGTATTAATCCATTTGGATTACTATGAAAATCTATTTTTATCCATTGTTCATATAAATTATTAGATGTATTAATCCTATTAATACTATCTTTCAGATTCTCACTATTGCTTACTGCTATTTTCCCATTTGAATCCATTACTGAAATTTTCCCACTCTGAAAAAAATGTATATTATTTAGAATATTTTTAAAATAGTTCATATTTATTATATTGATCACTGCGCCTTGATACTGATTACCCAAAAATATCGGTTTTGCTATTATTGCACTTTTAATTCCCCCATTAAAATCTTCTCGTTCTATAATATTTGTTATGACTAATTCATTATTTTTAAGTCTTTCTATTTCTTTACTAGAAATCATAATTTCTGTATTTATATATTCATCATCACTAGATGCAATAATAATTCCATCATTATTAATAAGTAATCCTATGCTCAAATAAAATTGTTGATTTATTCTATCACTAAAAAGTTCATTTAATATTTTTCTATTATTTTTTTGATTTTCAATATTTACTTTATTATTTGAATCAAATAATAAATCTTTTACTAATGGTATATTGGCAGTAATATTAAGATCACTTACGTTTTGATCAAAGAAAGCTTCTAAATGCATTGACTGATCATTAGCCTCTGTTATAATATTTTGCTTAATCAGTTCTATATTTTTAGCATTAAAATTTGCAATACATATACTTGTCGAAATAATTACAGGAACTATCCCCAATATTATAGAAAAAATTATAAATCTTTTTCTTATCGTCATTTTTTCTCTCCTTTAATTATAAATCTACAAATTATATATTAATTTTACCAAACTTTTTAATTATTATATATATTTATTTATAATTAAAGTGAAAAATCTGCAATTAAGTTTTCATAAATATTAATCAAAACATCATTTCTTTTATAGAAAAAATAAAAAAAGTATTAAATTAGCTATTTATAAAATAACTTATCTAATACTTTCATCTTAATTCTCTATTATTAGTCTTTAATATATTTATTAATTGTAGCTGCACCTTCTTCATGTGCATGATAGTAAACTCGTAAGTTTGCAGCTTGATCCAGTTCAAATCTTGTTTCTTCAAGAAGTCCATTAGCCTCGGCTGTCATTAGAGCTGTGATTACTGCATCTCTTTTAAGCGCTTTGAAATTACCATATTCACCTTTTAAAGCTTCAATAACATCTTCTGCACATGCCTCATCAACTTTTGTGAAATATTTCAAAATAGCATAGTTAAGTGGTTTCATACTATTTATCCTCCTTTTTTCTGAATAAATCCAATGGGTTCATAGCTATTACTAAGATACCAAGTACCATGAGTACTGCAGCAATCCAAGCTATAGGAGCTAATCCCCAACCATCAATACCACCAAATACACCAAGTACTATCCAGCAACAGAATGGTCCCCAGAATGAGTAAGTACCATTACAAGCCATACCAAGAGCAGCACCACACATACTGTTTCCCTTATACCAGGTCATATATGAAATAAATGCACAAAAACCACTTGCAGCAAACCAAATCATAGCAGAACCGCTTGTAAATGCTGCTGTAGCAAGATCAGTTGAAAGACTAACATTGCCTGCCATCATTCCAAAAATAGGAAGTAAAATGATTAAGTTTGAAATACCTGATGTAACCTGACGAATAGTAATACCAATCTCAGAGTCAATCATAGATGTACCATAACCAGCTACACAACCTTCAAATCCCCAGCCAAGAGCAGCAATGAAAGCAATGCAGATACCTAAAAACATTCCTTCTGGTGCATCTCCGCCAATGCTTGTACTACCGATCATAAAACTAGCAATAACACAAATAACAATACCTAACATCATACGTTTATTTAATTCTTGTTTGAATAAAATTCTACCTAAAATAGCACCAATAGCTGGACAAAGTGCAGAAATTGGAATAACAATTGAGCCAGCCATCTGAAGACCAACAACATAAGCTGTACTTGAAATAGGGCCTCCTATAAGAGCCGCTAAAATCATAACACGACCTGGGGTAGTATTAAGACATCTAAAGAAATCTCCAAGCTTTCCTTTAACTCCTGCAAAAAGCAATGCCCAAACAGCACTACAAGTATCATTTACCGCACTACCAAGTGCACCTAGTAAATATGTAATAACAAACGCCGATAATCCAGCTGCATTAATACCATACCAGTCAGCCCAAACCCCCTTAGTCATACCAAAAGTCAAAAATGCTGAATAGAATCCATACATAATACCTGAGAATAAAGCGATTAAAATACCTTTTCTTAAAAATTCTGATGATAATTTCTTTTTAGCAGCAGCTGCAGATGCATTAGCTCCTCCTGTCACTTCGTTCATAAACAAATCCCCCTTCTTTTAAATAGAGTTCTCATAAAAACTCATCTGAGCCTATACTTACTCTTTTATATTTATTAAATTATTTATTGATTTTCTGATTTTTTAAATAAATCGCTTAATAATGAAATTCTTACAAACTTTTTAAGTAAATGATCATTCATCTCATCTCTATATTTTGTACATAAAAATATTCACTATACGTTTATCTAATATATTTCTTAAGTTCATTTTGTGAACAACTTTATGTTATCATTGTTCATTGTTCATAGCAATATGTTCAGATAAAAAATAATAAAAGTTTTTTTATTAACTTTATATCATCATAAACTGTATGATTTCTTACTTTAAAAAAAGGATTCCTAGAAAAAGAAATCAACTTTCTTTTTCTAGGAATCCAATAATTCAATTTTTATATGATAATAAACCTACATTGTATATTAGCTTAACTCATTTAAATAGTTTTATCTGCATTAAGTCAAATGATCTTATTTGTGCTTAAACTTTACAAGTATTTTGTTTAACAACTCAAAGAATACTGAATCTTTAGTAATAATAAGGATTGCTAAATAAACCAATCCACATATCACAACTTCTAATACACATGAAATAATCATATTCGATATAACAAATTTTATTGCAAAAGTTATTGGAATGAATACTAATGAATAATAAAAGTATTTAATATTTTCATATGCAAATAAATGTATATCCAGTTTTATAACCTTTTTAACCATTCTATATTCTAGTGCTATTACAATTAAATTAGCTATAAGTGTTGTTATTATAGCGCTTACCATATTAAAATTTCCTGTAATAGACAATATTATATTAAATATTAAATTAATTATTCCACCAATCAATACTAATATAGCATCTTCTTTTTCTTTGCCATGGAGATATATCATTTGATTTGCAATTACGCCTTCAACACCAATGCTTAACATATATATTGCAAATACTACCATTACTGGTACTGCTCCTAAAAATGCTGGTCCTCCAAATATATATATTGCTTCTTTTGAAAGGCATAATAAACCTATAGATGCTGGAAATAATAATAAGAAATATATCTTTATTACCTTTTTTAATAATATTAAATATTGTTTTTTAGAATCATTCCCTAAGTAATTAGACAGTCTTGGCATAGTAACTTGAATTATTGTTAGGAGTAATGTATTTACTATTAGCATTATTCTTTGAGCCATGTAATAATATCCAACAGCTGTAGTCCCTCCCATACTATCCTTTAACATGATCTTATCAAGTTGAGTATATAAAACTCCTGTGTTAGAAAGAATTACAACATAAAGCATTGGTTTAACATGTATAAGAAATTGTAAATTAGAAAAATCAAACTTTAATTTCTTCTTTACATATATAAAACTTATTATATTATTTATAAAATTAAAACCTACAACTAAGTATAAATAAAATAGGAAGTCTCCCTTTTCCCTCACAAATAATAAAATCAATGCAGAATATATTATTCTAACCACCATTGTTTTAAGAGCAATAAAATCATAATTTTCTAATGCTTCGTTAACCCATTCTACATAAAACATATTAAAAACTAAGTTAAAGCCTAAAATTATGCATGTATAAAAATATGGTTCATTTTTATAAAAAATAGCTACAAATATCATATATGCAGATGACGCAACGATATTGGTAACACTTGTAAAAAGGAATAGACTAGTAAAAGTTTGTCTAAGCTTAGCTTTATTATCACGAACTTTACTAATTTCCCTCAGACCATATTGATATATACCAAAACTTGCAAATATCAAAAAGTATGCAGTTAATGAATCTCCGTATCCCATGTAACCATATAATTCATCTCCAAATGATCTACTAACTAAAGGTATTACTAGTATTGGCAAAATTATATTAAATAAATTGAGCATTGCTTTAAAAATCGCATTTTTTGAAATTGATTTAGCCATTTGTTTAGCCTCCATAAATATTAGGATATTTAAAATTATGTATCCTCTTATCTTTTTTACTTTTTCAATTGTACATTCTACGCTATTTATTGTCAATTTACATTTTACTTTATATAAATTTTGTAAAATTTATGGACTTTAACCATATTATTGTTTATAATTATACTAACAATTGTTAGTTTTAAAATAATACTAAATTAATATAGCGTTTTTTATTATTTATAAACTCTAATGGCTATTTTTCTTATTTGTATATGAGTTAGTTTCATGATTATACATTGTGAGTTATTTTTCATATTATAATAACTAAAACTTTTTTGGGTTATCTATGTTTTTCTAACACAATGCTATTTTTAGGAATGTAGCTAATAATGTTTAAATAAGGAGTGCTTATGAATACAAAGGAAAAAATTATCTATGAATCATTAAATCTTTTTTCAATAAAAGGTTTCGATGCAATATCTGTTAGAGATATTGCTAATAAAGTTGGAATTAAAGCAAGCTCTCTTTATAATCATTTCAAAAATAAACAAGATATTTTTGATACTGTAATAAAAAAATATTCAAATTATTCAAATCAAATTTTTAAAAATATAAATACTACTAATAATACAAATAATTTTATAATTAATAGATTTAAGGACTTATCTGATGATCAATTTTTAAAAGTTCATATGAAGATGTTTAGATTTTACTTGGAAGATGAGTACATAGTTAAATTTAGAAAAATACTTACAATAGAACAATTCAATAATCCTGAAATATCTAAAATATATAATGAAATATTTATTAATAACATTTTAGATGCTCAGGCAAAAATACTAACTATTCTTATAGATGAAAAACTTCTTATTAAGAAAGATCCTTATACATTGGCTATTCAACTTTGTTCTCCTATTTTTCTATTATTTTATAAATATGAAAATATGACTGATAAAGAAATTAAAATCTTAAAAAATCACATTCTTGAGTTTAGAAATACTTATATAATGAAAGGATGATATTTATGAATGTGACCATTATTTATGGAACTATACGTAAAGCAAGTACATATAATTGTGTACAACTTTTATTAAATAACATTAAGCTTAATATTGATATAAAAGTTACAGAATTCTTTCTCCCAAGAGATCTACCATATTTTTGTCGTGAATGTACTTCATGTCTTATAAATTTAGAAAATGCTTGTCCTCATTTAAATGATAGTAATTATATTATCACATCATTATACAAATCAGATTTAATTATACTTGCATGCCCAGTGTTTAAGTGTGATATTAGCAGTAATATGAAATTACTTTTAGATAATTTATCTTATAAATTCATTCAAGATAAAAGCAATTCCTTTATGAGTAAAAAAATTGGTTTAGTTATGTCAACTGCAGCAGGCGCTGGATTATTCTACACCACTAAAACCTTGGAAAAAGATTTAGCTTTTTGGGGAATAAAGAATATATTTAAGTTCTCTAGTACTATTTATGAAATAAATTGGGACCATGTAAACTTGACAACAAAGAAAAAAATGCAGAAAAAAATTTTCACCCTTTCTTGTGAAATTTTAAATCTATATACTAACTCATTCCCTATAAAAGTACCTATTATAAATAAAATAACCTTATTACAAAAGAGAACTAGATTCAAAGAATATAATTGTGAAGTAATCGATTTTACTAGTTGTAAAAACCACTAATATTCTCATAACAAAAATATTCAATAATTCTCACATATAGATACTCACCTTCTAGGTTATACTTATACTATGAAAATATACCAAAATAAAAATGAAGGTCATCCGTTTGTAGAAGTGTTACATTAGAAGATTTAGCTGTAGACGTTGTTTCATTTTTATAACAGCTAAGGCATAATCAAAAAAATAACAAGTCCATCTGCCAAGCCTATTTTCCACCATGCTGCGTCAGCAAATTGCCCTAATAGGCTTGCTATGAGGCCAATTTACTTCCTTGCCTGATGAAAAATAATCATGACATTTCGGACTCGTTATTTTCTTTCATATGCCTAAATTCTCAGTAACCTAAACAAACTCATGACCTTCACTTTTGGAGACATACCTACAATTCAAGTGTCCTTTTAAGGTATTCTAAATCCTCGATTGAATCTATTTCGAATATATCATTTGATTGTATTTTTTCAATATACACATCCATATCCTTAAGATTATCCACAGCAATATTATCCCAGTATATATCTGTAGAATTATTTACTTCAATGGCTTCTTGAACTTTTTTACATATTAGTGCACCATCTTTTGCACTCCAGAAAGATGCTCCCGACATTATATAGTTAGGTTTATCTTCTTCTTTTCCAATTTTTATTCCATATATCTTTCCTTGTTCATCATATTTTAGTATCCATTCGCCCTTAATACTTTCCTTACAGGCAGAATAATAAACTGATGTATTTGGCATTTCTTTAGGTAGAAAATTTCTTGTTATGTATTGGTCTGCATCAATTACATAGGCATCTTCAAGATATTCTCTAACTAAATACATAGTATATATATTATTATAAATATCATATTTGTCATTAATTACTTTGATTAAATTATATTTTTTAACTAAGTCATCAAATTTTTCATGTAGATATCCTGTTAATACTATAATCTCATCAATTCCAACTTCTCTTAAATTTATTATTTGCCTTTCAAGCAAAGACATTCCATTAACTTCTATTAAAGACTTTGGCGTATTCAAAGTTAAAGGTCTTAACCTAGTCCCCATCCCTGCTGCCATCAAAATTGCTCTCATAGTTATCTTCTCCTCTAAAGTTTCTTCAAATATTCTTTAGCTCTATTATATCTATCTATTCCGTAAGTACCAAAGTCATCGCCTTCTGCTTCTTTAATCAATGTCCAAACTGCCCATAACATATCTTGGCATATTTGATGTATTAATAGTCTTCTTCTTGAATTTTCATCTGCTTCTTTTCCATTAAAGTATAACCTAAACATTAGCTCGATGTCATTTTCTGAAAATTCATTTTCTAAAGATAATGCTGCCAAATCCCACATATCATCGTTAGTTCCACTATATTCCCAATCGATTAAGTAAATTCTGCCTTCAGTATCTTTAACTAAATTTTCAGAAACTAAATCGTTATGAGATGGTACAAATACTCTTTTGCAAATTTTTAATTCTTCTTCAAGAGCCATTACTTTCTCTCTCACTTCATCATAATCTTCAAAAAAGTCTCCTTTATCTTTTCTTAAAATACCTTCATATTTTTCAAGTTCTCTAAACATATTAAACTCATTATCCATATGGAAATCAGTTGACTCATGTAAGTCTCTTAAAATGCCTGTAACTTGTTTTAAGTTTTCTTCTTTTTTTATACTTCTATGAGTTAAAGTTTCTGCATTTTCTATAAACTTAGATATTTTAACTCCAGTTTCAAGACTAAAGTAAGGTACTTCTACATTATATCCTTTTTCTGAAGCAATTGCAGAATTAAACATTTCTGTATTTCTATTAATCATTTGCTCTGTTCCATTTCCTGCAACCCTTAATATATATCTACTACCTTTAACACATATTCTATAATTTTTATTTGTCATACCACCTGCGAGTTCAACTTCTGTAATATCTTCATCCTTCACTTTCAGAGCTTCACGAATAATAGCCTTTATATTATTTATTTCATAACTAAGTTCTCTTCTTCTTATAGTTGGATAAAGATAATTTTTAATCTTTTCATACTCTTTTTGAGTATCTGCATCTCCCCAAGCCAGATCATCTATTTTAACAAACCCAATATTATAATTTCTAGCTACATCCAATAATACATATTCATAATTTAAATAGGGATTAACATTTCCTTTGAATTCTTCAAGCATCATATTATATAACTTATAAGAAATCTTAGTAAGTCCTATCATTTCTCCATCAATTCTATTAAATTGGTGAATATCTTTTGACATCTTAAATAAGTGATTGTCTCTAATTTCAACAAAAGCCTCATCTCCTGAACCACTTTCATTAGTAAAAAGTATACAATCACGATTTTCACTTTCTGCCAGTTCCTTAATAGCTTTTCTTTCAAAAATCAAGTCATTTTCAACAAGTAAAAAGTCATCATCAATATATTCTTTAGCTAAAGACAATGAATGCATAGTCCCTGTCCATTTATAAGTATCACTTTTTACTAAAATTATATTTTTGCTATTTTTAAAACGCTCTTCATAATATTCACTTTTATAACCTATTACAATAACGATTTTAGTTATTCCATTTTCTTTCAATATGTTTAAAGTTCTATCAATTAACTTAATATCTTCAATTTCAAGCATTCCTACAGGCTTTCCAAATTCTTCAGCTTTGCCTGCTGCAAGTATTACAGCTTGTTTTACAATTTTCTTTTCTTCTTCATGAATCTTTAATCTAGTGCTTTTTGCAGATGCAATATTTTCTTCTAAAAATTTCATTCCTTTTTCAGTTACCTTATATAAAGTTCCTCTATTATTAATAATTCTATCTATGAACCCCTCCATAGTAAAATCCTTCAAAACAGCATTAACCTTTCCAAGAGACATATTTGTTCTCTTAGCTAATTCCCTTTGATTAATATTAAAATTATCATTTAATGCCTTTAAAACTTCTAATTTATCCTCTAACATAATAACCCTCCACAATTTTAAATTAATAATCCACAGTTTTTGATAATACAGTTGTGGATAAATTTCTACACATATTCAATGTTCGAAATTTGAACTATAATTAATTATATTACCTAAAATTATGGATGTCAATTGTGAATATTTAAATATTATATTTTAATTAGTAACATTTATAATTATTAAAAATTAAAAATGGTCTCATTATAAATAAAAAAGTAGGATTGATATTACCATATTGCAATATCAATTCTACTTTAATTAGATACCTTTTAGTATATAGCTCCATCTTGTCCAAATCTATATACTTTATCCTCAATAAACATACTTTGATTTATTACCATCTGTCCATTTGGAGTAAAGTAATACCACTTTTGATTTAAGAATAGCCAGCCTTTGTGCATTACGCCATTTAGACCTAAATAATACCAGCTATTGTTTAAATTCATCCATCCTTTTTTCATTTCTCCAGTTTTGGGATCTAAGTAATATGTTTTCCCATCTGCATCTTCAACTTTCCATCCTGATGCTCTATATCCTAAATTATTCAAATAATAATTTTTCCCACCAGTAGATATCCAAGCTTCTTTAACTTGTCTACTCTTCTTATCAAAATAAGTTGGCTTTCCATTTACACTGCCCCACTCATCATATTTAGTTAAATCTACCCAACATTCATTGTATTCATCATAGAATTGATCATCTTCTGTTGCATCACCATCATCAGAAGGATCATCTCCCCAATCAGCAGAATCAACTCTATTCACTTCTAGTGTATATGTTTTGCTCTCTTTACCATCTTCTGATATAACTTCTATATTAATATCAGTTTTTTGAGCTCCTTTAAGACTTATACTTATTGCACTTCCTAAGTATTCTTCTCCATTTACAGTAACTGTTGCTTTGGAATCTTCTGCTATTGGAGTTACCTTAATATTAGTTACGTTTTGATCTACACGAACTTTAGTTGTATCAGCTTTAGGATCAAAAGTATAATCTCCCACATTAAGTATTACATTTTTCAAATTAATATTACTACCCTTTGAATTATTTTTAATTACAACAGTATATGTCTTACTCGTAGTTCCATCTTGTGCTGTAACAACTATTTTAATAGTTGTCTTACCATTTTCATTTAAAGGAAGTTCACTTATTTGCCCTGAAACTAAATCATAAGACTCTGATCCTCCATCAATAGTTGCAACAATTGATTTAACATTATCATCTTCAGCTACTGCAGTTATTTTTACTGTTGTATCTTCTTTTGCAACAGTAGATGTATAATCAAATTTATCGCTCGAAAATCCCTCATTTTCATCACTATCTTTCAACGTATAACCTTTAAGCTTCAATAAATTCAATGAAGCATTAGTTGAATTATCTCCTGGTGTTGGCGTAGTATTAATGTCATAATTATTAGGTAGATAAAATACATATTTATCTCCCACTGGATAACTTCCAGCTAAAACTGTCTCATCTACTCCATTTACCTTTTTAGTTTCAAATTCATCATAATATGCTTGAACAACCATTTTTTTAGCTGTTCCCAAAGTTACATTAAGACTAGTATTTCTTTTTAAATAGTTTTCTGTATCAGATAAATTACCATTATATTCATTATCTATAGAAACCTGTGCTTCTTTAGGATTAGTACTATTTACATCATCTCCAAGCCAAACTCTTATGTATTCATTTTTATCACTTCTTTTACCAGTAAAAGATACTGTGACTGGATCGCCAACATCTTGTCCAGCTAGATCTGCTGATAAATCTCCAAAACACAAATCATAAGTACGTCTAGATGTAGTAAAACCTACAATATTTTCTATTTTATCTACACCTTGTTGTGTCAGATTAGCAGTAGTAGAAGAACTATAAAAGCCCAAATTCATAGTAAATTGATTGTCAGTTTGTAGATTAACCTTCAAAAGATATCTTGCTAAGATTGTTGATGAATTTATTACATTTCCATCTTTACCTTCATAAACATCAACTTGTAATTCATTGCTTGTTGTACTAGCCATAAAATCAACAAATTGCTTTCCATTTTTAAGCATAGATTGCTTAACTCTAGTTGTACCTGATGAATCCACATAATTATTGGTCACGACGTAAGCTACTGTATCTTTACTTCTTATAAGAGTAGGCTCTAAGCTTATCATTCTAGATCTTGAGTCTATATATATATTACCCTTATAAATCTTAAAACCACTTTTATCATTAGTAATTGTAAATTTCTTTCCTATATATGCCGGTACAGTACTGTCATCGTTATAATCAAGTTTTGTTATTCCTGCATTTTTTAAGCTATAGTCCTTGTCAGATGATAAATTATTATATCTAATTTCTATTGCATAAGCTTTTGAAATACTACTCGTTCCATTTAGTTTTACTACAATTGAATCTGATTGCCCTAATCTTTCTAAGTTACCAGTTAATTGACGTCCATCAATCGTATATTCTGAACCTTCCTCTGCTTCTGTTCCATTTTTGTATACTTTAGCACCATCCAAATTGATTGTTTGTTCAAATGTCATAACATACTTTAATGTTGAAATTGAGTCTGGGACATCAAAAGTATATCTAAGTGCCATATTGGCATCTGGTTGTGCTTCTGTTGAATATAAAAATGGTACTGTATTATTTGTATTTAATGCAGATGTAGGATCAATAATTTCATCTGAATCGTTAAATGAACTTGCTTGACCAACATAAGCTTTAAAAGTCATTGGATTTATCTTACCTACAACATATGTAGTTGCATGTTCAATTGTTATCTTTTGATTAGCATATGTTGTAGGAACTGGAGCCTTTATTTCAGTTTTTGCAACTTGTGTGACAGTTCCACTATTATCTTTTTCCTCTGGTGTATAAACTACGTCTTGTGTAGTTATAGTTATTCTATATTCAATTTTATTAACTCCTAGTGGTAAGCCTGTTATAGTTTTCCCAATTCTATCTGGTATCCCTAAGACCTTACTATAATTGGTAATGCCTATACCAATATCGCCTAATATAGGATTAATAATCGTATTATCAGCATCAGTATAACAAGGTGTTCCATTAATAGAAATTAAATCAACCTTTTGACCCACAATACCAGATGTTGATTGTTTGCTGGTTTTTGCTTGTGCCTCTAAAGTGCCTGCATCAGTTCTAACATCTTTTACTGATATATCAAATCCAGATTCTACCCCTCCAACAGTATAAATTTCCTCTTTAGTTGTAGTATCTGTTCTAGCTGTCAGTGCTGTTGTGCTTCCAGTCACGTTTACTTGTATTGATGTTGCATCTGTACCTATCGTTGCTGACTTAGCTGCTTGTCCGCTAAATCCAACTGGTAAAAATGATATTATACTCGTAAATACTACTAATAATGCTACAAACCTGCTTTTCATTTTATTCATTAGTGTCGCCCTCCTAAATTGCATGTTTAATTTTAATGATCATTTATTTTATCATATTAATTTATCTGATAGCTAGCATCCGTAACATTCCATCTTATATGAAACTCCTCTTCCTAACGTCAGAGGAGTAAGCGATTCACACTAAATCATAGATTTAGGTTCTCTGCTTAACTGGGAGATAACGGCTGCACGCTCCTAGACGAGGTGCCCCTTGAGGGTATAAGTTCAACTAAGATTCAGATGGGGATCAAACCCCACCTGAATCAAGTTTCACTTGATATCTTTAATTAATATGCTGTAATAATTTGCTTAACGTTAGTGATTATTAATTAAACTCGATTCGCATTCGTTCGCTGGGTAAGTGACTCACACAAAATCATAGATTTTGGTTCTCTACTTAAGGAAACTCGATTCGCATTCGCTCACTGAGTAAGTGATTCACACAAAATCATGGATTTTGATTCTCCACTTAAATAAACTATATATTTATTATCGAGCCATTTAATCTCATCTTTAGATGTTCAGAACATTATATGAATTTATTTTATGCATTACCAAGGATATTTATAAATGAAATACCTTCTAATTTGTTCATGTGAAATTTAAGTCAAAAAACCTTCCATAATATAATACATTTGCTTCATATTATGGAAGGTCCTTTTCTTTCATTTTATTATTTTTTCTCTATGATTTTCCTTTAAATGTTTTTTTACATTTAGGACATGTAACTGAAATTTTTCCATTACCTCTTGGCACACGTAATTTTTGCTTACAATCTGGACATGTAAAATATTTATGAGTTTTTGAATCTTTTACCCTATTTAATTTTTGCTTAAACCATTTAGCCATGGAATTTTCAAATGTTAAATACTTGTAATTCTCTTGTTTACGCTTATATATATTCTTTGAAAATATTCTAAAAATACATATAAGTGTTGGAATATATCCTATAGCTGTTAAACTTGATAAATTTCTTGGCAATAAGCCTGCTATTACTATTAATGCAAAAGATAAAATAAGTAATGCTCTTGATAGCTGATCTGCGCCATATCTTCCATACATAAATTTTTTCAACCAATTCACTTTTTCACCCCATTTACTTTAAAATAAACATTTAGTTTTAATTGTAGTTTACTAAAATACTATTACTTTAAAATATAATCTAATAATACAAAACTATCAATGTAAATAGTATAAATAATGCAGTAATTTTTTTAACATTACAGATATCTAAGGTATAAATCGTAATTATGAGTATATTATAGCAAAATAATAGAGCATCATATTATACATATAAAAAGACGCATCAACAATTCATTGATACGTCTTTTTATATAATTCAGAAAATTTAAGAAACAAAATATAAAACTTAATTTTTTAATTATATTGCTGATGCTATTGCATTTGCAATTGCGTCAGCTGCTAGATCTTGATAAGATGAATCTGCGCATTTTTGAGCTTCATTTGGATTTGTTATAAATCCACACTCAATTAATACTGACGGCATAATTGTGTTTCTACAAACAAATAAATTACCATCTTTAGCACCTCTATTTATTGCTCCAGTACTATTTGTTATCGCCGATGAAATAGACGATGCAAGGCTCCTACTTGCCGAAAGCTTTGAATCACTATATGCCCCACCAAAGTTGTCATCTTGTGCCCTTGAACTATAATAAACTTCTACACCAGTTGCCGCTTCTGATGCTGCATTATGATGCAAACTTACAAATAGAGCCGCACCAGCATTATTAGCAATATTTACTCTATTAGTAAGACTTTCAGTTACGCTCGAAACTTCTCTATCAGATTCATTTCTTGTCATAATTACATTATACCCCTGTGATTCGAGTTTTGCCTTTAATTTAGCTGCAATTTGCATATTTAAGTCTCTTTCTGCATATGTAACACCATTAAAAGTTGCATAAGCACCATCATCTCCACCGAAGTTATGACCTGGATCTATAACTATTGTTTTACCAGAAGTGTCACCAGATACTTTATTTCCTCGTTTTCCATCAGGACCTATTTGCCAGCCATTTATAACTGTACCTTTAACCATAATACCTGAACCCGGCCTAAAATAATAAGTATTGCCGCCATCTGATATCCATCCTGTTGCCATAGCACCACTACTATTTAAGTAATAAGTGTTACCATCAAGATCAAGTAAGCCTTTTGCCATGACTCCATTTGTATGTAAATAATACCAACTTCCATTTGGTTTAATCCAACCAGTTAGCATATTTCCACCAGTATTAAAGTAATACCATTGTCCACTAATTTCAAACCAACCTATTCGCATTGCTCCACTTACATCTAAGAAATATTTACTACCATCAATCAGTTTAAAGCCAGTTGCCATGCTTCCATCACCTTGTAGGTAATACCATTTACCACTATCTTTTAACCAACCTATTTGCATTGCTCCACTTGATTTAAGAAAATACCATTTATCACCATCTTTTAACCAACCTTTTGCCATAGATCCATCACTATATAGGTAATACCAATTACTGTCTGGTTTAATCCATCCAGTTGATTTACTACCATTTGATTTATAATAATACCAATTTCCACCCTCTAATTTCCAACCAATTGATGATGAAATATTTGTGCTATTATTTGTTGTTGTTTTTATTGGCTCGGTTGCTTGTACTCCTGTTGGCGCTATTGTATTTGTTTGAGCCTTATCTACTGTTGCTGCTGACCCTGTATTTTTTGTTGTGTTTGTACTTGAATTTGTTGCTTCAGAAGTTTTGTTAGAATTATCAACAACTTTAGAATCATCAATTTCAGTTTTTGGTGTTGACACAATTCCTGCTGATACTAATAAATCATTATATGATTTATTAATGTCTTCACCATATGAAAGACTTGGAGCCCACTTTCCACCTAGGGCATTTACTGTCACCGCATTACCTTTAATAGTAACAAAATGTCTTGGGTCATATGTATTGCTCTTTGGGTACCCAATAGCACCTGCATAAAGTGCTAAGTGATCTAAATGAGCTTGTACACCTTCATCCCATGTATTAAATTTTTGATGAGCATTGGGATCAGTATCTGCTCCACCTACAACAGTCTTCATTCCACATGGATTTTTATAGCTTTCATCTAAAACACCACCAAAATTACCGTATCCCGTCTCTTTAGCTGCTTGTACATATGCAATAGCTGGATTAACATTTCCATGTTCCGGTGCATACTTCCAATACAATTCAGCTAATCCAATAAAAGCATCCGTTGCACCTTTAGACTTTGCCCATTGTTCAGCCTGTTTTGCTGTCACTTTTGTTTCTGATATTATTTTAATATCAGTAATAGCTGCTTTTGTATTAGTTATTGGTATTAATACTAAAACCAATGCAAAAGCAAATAAAAATGTGGTCAATCTCTTAATAGCCTTCAAAACAGCTTTCCTCCGTTCTCTTTAGTTTAATCCGAAAAGTAATATATTTACCCTATTATATAATACAACTATATTCCCTATTTTAGGTACTTTGTATTGCAAATAATGACTATTTTTCACAAGTAAATATTTCCAACATGTGATTTTATAATAATTTTAATCTATTAACATTGAAACCCAATGTGAAAAATACACAATCCTGAAATTATTATTATCCATAAATATATATCCAAAGTTAGAAAGAAAGAGTACTCATTGTGCAATATTGCATCAGAGTACCCTTTCTTTCAAAGGGAAAGTTATGCTTATACTATCAATATATATTCAACAAATGCATGCCCTTTTACTTCGGCTGGATATATGCCTATAGTAAAGTTTTCACCTTTTGTATCTATATTTATATGTTCCCTGCAATAACCTCTGCTATAGCCGCAGCTACTTTTTGTTGACTAGCTGGGTCTGAACATCTTATTGCTTCTTCTTTGTTTGTTATAAACCCTGTTTCAACTAATACTGCTGGCATATTTGCATTTCTACATACAAATAAATTTTGTTCTTGGCCACCTCTATTATTTAAACTAAGCTTGTTTGCAATATTGTTATTTATAAGAGTAGCCATTTCCTTACTTTTTTCTATCCTACTGCTATTCAATTTACCACCAAAAGTAGCATCTTGAGACTCTTCACTATAAAGAGTTAATACACCTTGAGCCGTTTCACTTGCTGAATTATGATGTATGCTTACAAAGAAATCAGCATTAGCATTATTAGCAATATTTACTCTGTTTGTAAGACTTTGAATCAAAGCTATGGTTTCTCTTTGACCTGAATATCTGGTCATTATTACATTATAGCCTCTATTTTCAAGTTCAGTTTTTAATTTAGATGCAACCATAATATTCAAATCTGCTTCATTATAAGTTACCCCATCTATTGTGGCTGTGGCACCGCCATCTCCACCATAGTTATGACCTGCATCTACTACAATTGTCTTTTTTCCATTTGAAGGATTGTTATTTGTTGGATTACTAGTTGCAGGATTATCTTCATTATCTTGATTAGATGAAGCTTGCTTCTTACCATCTGATCCAATCTTAAATCCATCTATTTTAGTATTAGTAACCATTCTTCCCGTAGATGTATCTAAATAATATGAATCTCCATTAGATGTAACCCATCCTGTTGCCATAGCTCCACTTTCTTTTAAGTAGTACCATGTTCCATCAAGATTAATCCATCCCTTAGCCATAGCTCCAGTATTATATAAATAATAGTTAGTTCCATTATCTAAAATCCAACCTGTTGACATACTACCATCGGTATTAAAATAATACCAATAATTATTTAATTGTATCCAACCAGTTGCTAAAGTACCATTATCATTGAACATATAGCTCTTACCATCTATTTTATTGAGCCCAGTTACCATACTCCCATCGCCTTGAAGATAGTAGGAACTGTTATTGTCTTTAAGCCAACCAGTCTTCACTTTTCCACTTTTTTCAGAAAAGTACCATTTATCGTTTAATTTTATCCAGCCATCATTCGTTGCCATAACTCCTGAATCCTTTAAATAATATAAACTTGAACCATCATATTGAATTCCAGTTGCCATAACACCTGAATCAGTTAAAAAGTACCAATCATTATTTAATTGCTTCCAACCTTTAACCATAATCCCTGAATTATTAAAATAGTACCATTTTCCATTGTCACTTAGCCAATTAGTTGCCATTTTCCCATCATCTTTTAAGTAATACCAATTGCTATCAGGTTTAATCCACCCAATCGCCTTTGTATTATCTGATTTATAGTAATACCAAGCTCCCTTTTCATTTTTCCAACCAACAGTTGATGTTATATTAGTTTTATCATCTACAGTTTCATCACCTGTTTGGGGTTTATTTTCTGAAATAACCTCTGATACGTTTGGTGCACTTGGTTTGCTTTCAGTTTTCCCTGGATTTGGAACTGCATTTGATGTTTCATCACTATCATTAGAATCTTCATCTGCTTCATCTGTATCCTTTTGATAATCTACTCCAGCAAAATCTAGTAAATCTTTATATAATGCATTTACTTCCTCGCCATATGTAGCACTTGGAGCCCATTTTGTGCCTAAAGAATTTACCGTAGTTGCTTTTCCTTTAATAGTTACAAAATGTCTTGGGTCATATGTATCATCCTTTGGATATCCTTTAGCTCCTGCATATAAAGCTAAATGATCCATATGTGCTTGTACACCTTCATCCCAAGTATCAAATTTTTGATGAGCATTTTTATCAGTATCTCCTCCACCTGATGATGTCTTAAGTCCACATGGGTTTTTATAACTTTCGTCTAAAACTCCACCAAACTTTCCGAATCCAGTTTCTTTTGCAGCTTGTACATACGCAATCGCTGGATTTACATCACCACAATCAGATGAATACTCAAAATAAAGTTCTGCTAAGTCTTGAAAAGTTTCTGTTGCACCTTTAGATTTAGCCCATTTTTCCGCTTGTTTTGCAGTAACCTCACTGTTCGATATTATTTTAAAATCAGTCGTTGCTGCCTGTACACTTAATGTGGGAACTAAACTTAATACCATTGCAAATGTTAAAACAAGGGTAATAATCTTCTTTTTTATATTCAAAACAGTCTGCCACCTCCTTATATTAGATTCTAACAAAAAATGTAACATGATTAAAGGTAATTTTGAAAATTTATAGATTTTTTTATCATATATTAATAAGTAGTGAACCCAAATCTATGATTTGGTATGAATCACTTACTCAGCGAACGCATGTGAGTCGAGTTTCCTTGCCTCAATATCATATATAAATATTCTATTATTTGTATTAACTCTCAAAATACAATAAGGTGATTTATTTAAAATTATTTTCAAGCAAAAAAGAGAGCCTTTTCTATTGCTCTCTTTTAGTGATTATGATTTTTTCCTCTCCTGCAATTACCAAGATTCTCCTGACAATCAGCAAGAGTGTCCATTAAGTTGTCTACTAATTTACATGTAAGACATGATTGATTATCAATCAACTTCTCATTCATGCACATTAAATAACTAATAAAATTTTGATTAGTATACGCATATAAAAATAGTAATATCATTATTAGTTTATTTAACAATACTCCTTGATTCTCCACAACCATTGTAGACAAGGTCAAGTCACTTATTGGATCACATGTTGTTCCACTATTCGTTCCCAAAGTATCGAAATCAGTATCACAAAAATTACTGTTACTCATTCTCTTCCTCTCCATGTACAAACATATTATATAATAATAGTATGAAAAATCTTTCCTTTTTGTTACTTGCTAATTTAAAGTATTAATTTTCTAAAATCAGATGTTTCTATTTATATCTTCTCTTTCATCAGCACATATTCTCTCTTATTTCAAATTTACTTTCATTATATGTTACTTCATTATAATTTCTTAAATCTGAAATAGGTTTAATATTTGGCATAATATAAATTCGTTTTAATATTTACTTTTACCGCAATTTATATTTATGCACATTCAACGTAGTGTTTTACTTAGAAGTATTAGTAATACTTCTCATTTTTTTAATGCAAAAAATCCCAAGGCAATACTCACTTTAAGTATTACCTTAGGATTTGCTTGATAATAAGTTTTAGTCCTCACTCTTTCCAACTGCTGAAAGAATCAATCCCTTGTTATGTTCTAATGCCCAACTGATACCCCAATCATTTTGGAATATAAGTAAATTTCTATCCTTAAGATCTTTAACCTTTTTAGTATCTGAAGTTAAGTTTAATGAATCCATTTCAATGTCTTTATTTTCAATCCATCTTACATATCTATAAGCTAATCTATCCATTTTTACATCAACATTATATTCATTATTCAATCTATATTCTAATACTTCAAATTGAAGTACACCAACAACTCCAACTATGATTTCTTCCATACCGATGTGAGTTTCCCTAAATACTTGAATTGCACCTTCTTGAGCAATTTGAGTAACACCTTTTACAAATTGTTTTCTCTTCATAGTATCTACTGGTCTTACTCTTGCAAAATGTTCTGGTGCGAAAGCTGGTATTCCTTCAAATTTGAACTTATTTGATGGCATACATAATGTATCACCAATTGAGAATATGCCTGGATCAAATACACCAATAATATCTCCTGCATAAGCTTCTTCAATAATTTCTCTTTCTGCTGCTAAGAATTGTTGCGGTTGAGCAAGTTTAAGCTTCTTGCCACCTTGCATATGCATAACTTCCATTCCCTTTTTAAATTCTCCCGAGCAAATTCTCATAAAGGCAATTCTATCTCTATGTGCCTTATTCATATTTGCTTGAATCTTAAATACAAAGGCTGAAAAATCCTTATCCATAGGATCAATTTCTCCTATGCTTGAATTTCTTGAAAGTGGTGCAGAAGTCATTTTTAAGAAATGCTCTAAAAATGGTTCAACTCCAAAGTTAGTTAAAGCAGATCCGAAGAATACTGGTGTTAAATCTCCTTCTCTTACCATTTTAGGATCAAGTTCATCTCCTGCAATATCTAAAAGTTCAATGTCTTCCATAAGTTTATCATGAAGTGGTGTTCCAAGTAGATCCTTGAATATCTCATCATTAACATCACCTTCTGTTGATGTAACTTCTGTTTGACCATGATTTCCAGCATTAAAAGCTAGAACTCTCTTGTTTTGTCTTTCATAAACACCTTTAAATTCCTTACCTGAACCTATTGGCCAATTTATTGGATAAGTCTTTATTCCAAGTTCATTTTCAATATCATCAAGTAAAACAAATGGATCTTGAGCTTCTCTATCCATCTTATTTATAAATGTAAATATAGGAATTCCTCGAAGGGCACAAACATGAAATAATTTTCTTGTTTGATCTTCTATACCCTTTGCAGCATCAATAACCATTACCGCACTATCCGCTGCCATAAGTGTTCTATATGTATCTTCTGAGAAATCTTGGTGACCTGGAGTATCCAATATATTTATGCAATATCCATCATAATTAAATTGCATAACTGAAGAAGTAACAGAAATACCTCTTTGTTTTTCAATTTCCATCCAGTCAGAAACAGCATGTTTAGAAGCTTTTCTTGCTTTAACAGAACCTGCAAGTCTTATTGCACCTCCATAAAGTAATAACTTTTCTGTAAGTGTAGTTTTACCAGCATCAGGGTGAGAAATAATCGCAAATGTTCTTCTTTTTTCAATTTCCTTTATATAAGCAGCCAAAGCTAAATCCTCCTATTTAATATAAAAATTCTTTAAATACGTCTTTGTTAATTTATTTTTACACTTTTCTAAGTCTTTCGTCAATATATTTAATCCACAATCTTCAATGCTTTGCAGCTTGAAATTGTTGATAACTTATTAATATGATATCTAAATTGTATGTTATTAAAAACATTCTATTTTTCCTCATTATTAACTGATATATTATAACATATTCCTAAATTTATGTACATTTAATATTATGAGTATTTTTCAATAACTAAGGTCAAATGTAAGAGATTATATTTATGCTTCTTAGTACTAAGAAAACTGAGCTTAAGTACATACAGTTGTTAATATTTTATTAACATTAATTAAGATTTTATAAAAAGGTACCTAATACCACTTACAACATAGGTATAGTATAGTACAATAAAAAACATGCTATTATACTCAATTTCTACTTTTTTTGATATTTTTTTAAAAAAAGGTACCAAAATATTCATAATCAACTTGTATTATATAGTGAAAAAGTAAAATATTACTTTAATTTTAACGTTAAATATTATTAATATTGATTTTCATAAAAAAAGGAGGATTCTTATGATAAAAAGAATGAGTAAAGCAACATCATTATTAGTAGCAGCAGCAGCAATTATTTCAATAATACCTGCAAATGCGGCTGACTATAAAAAAATTAATTCGGAAGACGGTACTGTGTATAATGCAATAGCATATAAAAACGGTAATTTCTATATTGATGGAGAGATTGACGATAAAGACGATGCCTCTTATTATTTAGCAAATGGCAAATATACTAATTTAGATGACATTGATAGCGGTGCATCTGCAGCAGGTTATGGTTCTAAATACGTAAATGTAGAGGAAGGAGATTACTTCCTTGATTTAGAAACTGGTAAAGTAACAGATGACAATCTTAAAGATGATGCACAAGATGATGCTGCTTCAGCTTTAAGAAAAAACATAAAAAAAGATACAGATGGAAGATATGTAAAAACTGATGCAGAAACAATTAAAAATTTAGCTAATAAAGAGCTAATTGGGAACAAATTTGGACAAGTATGGTATCAAACTCAATATACAAGTCTTAACGATACAAATGGCTTCACTACTGCTACACCAGGGCAATTAAATGTTTATACTGATGGAAAAGGAAGCTACATTGATGCTGACTACAACTTAGGTTCAATTAAAGTAACAACAACTTCAACAGCTATTGGTGTTAGTCCAAAAACTGTTACTGTGACAAATACAGATGACAAATTTGATGGTGCAGGTTTAAATGATGCTGTAACTTCAACAGTCAGTACAAGTTCAACTGTAATTGGGCAAGACTCTAGTAACATATATAGAATTGCAAAAATCACTATAAAAACTGAAGCTACAGTTTCAGTAAGTAAAATCAACGGTATTGATGTTACTGCAAATGCATTTAACACTTCAACACAAGGTGAAGTAAGCTTTAATGTTATTCAAAAAATTTCAAAAACTCAAGCTTCTGGAGATATTGATGGAGCAAAATACGCTAAATCAGTTACTAACTACATTATTGCTGATGACAAAGGTGTAGATGCTTCAGTAAATTTATTAACTAAATATACTGTTTCTAATGGGAAAATAATTACATATAAAATAGATACAACTGATAATTCAGTTGAAACTGCTACAATAATATTAACTTCAAAGAACGGTTACTATTACACTGACTTCAAAAAGAAAGCAGATGAAAAAGCAGCAGTTGTTGATAGTAATAATTTAGCTGTTGATACAGATGTAGATGGAAACCTTTGGCGATTATCTGGTGGATATATATACAGATGGGACAATAATAAAGATTGGGAAAAGATATATAAAGTAGATGGATCTTTCAATGAAATATCCGTATATGATAAAGATAACATTGTTGCTTGGAATGAAAATGATGAGGTTTATTCTGTAATTGGTGGAACAGAAGCTGAAACACCAGCTGAAGAAACTCCAGAAGTAAACACTGGTTGGGTACAAGCACCAAACGGTACTTGGTCATATAACAAAGCTGATGGAACTAAGGCTACAGGTTGGCTTCAAGATGGAGCTTGGTACTACTTAAAAGCCGATGGCGTTATGGCTACTGGATGGTACAATGATAACGGTACTTGGTACTTCTTAAATGGGTCAGGTGCAATGCAAACTGGTTGGCTAAATAACAATGGTACTTGGTATTATCTACAAAGCTCTGGGGCTATGAAAACCGGTTGGTTAAATGACAACGGCACTTGGTACTTCTTACAATCATCAGGAGCAATGACGACTGGTTGGTTAAATGATAACGGTACTTGGTATTACTTATATTCAAATGGTGCTATGGCTGCTAATACAGTAGTTGACGGATATAATTTATCTTCAAGTGGAGCTTTAAAGTAACTTATAAAAATAAATAATTATTATTAATTCAAATTTAAATATTAACTTAAAATTTGCTCTTTTAAGTAATTTCCTAAAATTTATTAATGTAGGGTTGTCTCAAAAATTCATTTTGAGACAACCCTCTTTTATAATTTCTAACTAATGATTCATCTATAGCTCTTTTATATTTTACAAAACAATTTTTTTGATTCTATATGGCAAATCTTACAATATTATAGTAATATATTGTAATATGTATTTGTTTACATTGACATATTCTTATTGTTAACAATTAGATAAAATTAATTTAAAGGGGATAGACTAATGGCTAGTGCAAACATAAAAACTATAATTCAAAAGTTTAAAGACAAAGTGAAAGACTTTCCTATACGAAAAAAATTATTCACATCAGTTGTAGCAATATTAATTCTTGGATGTTTAGCCTCTGGATTAGGTTTAATATTTATTCAGGTAACTAACGCTTCATAAAATCAAGATTATAAAGGTAATTTTTTAGAGATAAAAGATTCTATCAGCAATATTTTAGAATCTTTGAATCAAGTATTTTTAAATATTAAAGAAGCAACTTTTCAAGTTAGTGCTGGTTCACAACAAGTGGCTAGTACTGCTCAAGTATTATCACAAGGTGCAACAGATCAAGCTTGTGCAGTGAATTTCTAATTTCAATATATTTTCATAGGATAAGTATAACTTAGCAATTTAATATATATATTTCTACTTCCAATAATATACCTTAAAATTACCTTAAGATATCTTCAGATAATCTTAAGGTTTTATTTGCTTAAAAAGTACCAAATATCATTTTAATAAGTGTATGATATTAGGTAATAAGAAAATTATGATTAAATAACATTTTTATTCTTATTATTATAACTTTATTGAAAATGTACCAAAATATTCATTTATTATCTGTATAGTATAACGAAAAGTTAATTATTACTTTAGTTTTAACTTCTTTTTTTGTATTACTATACTAATTTTTTTAATAAAAGGAGGATTATTATGATTAAAGGAATGAGTAAAGCAACCTCATTAATAGTAGCCGCAGCAACTATTCTTTCTATAGTACCTGCAAGTGCTGCTAATTACAAAAAAGTTGATTCAGAGGATGGTATAATCTACGATGCAGTAGCGTACAAAGATGGTGCCGCACTTATTGATGGAGAAATTGAAGACATTGATGGCGCCTATTACTTAAATGATGGTAACTACCTTGAATTAGAAGATGTTGATTCAGGTTCAGATTACACTTCATATGGTACTAAATATGCTAATGTCGATGAAGGAGATTACTTTGTAGATTTAGAAACTGGTTCAGTTACAGATGATGATTTAAATGATGATGATTTAGATGATGCTGCATCGGCATTAAGAAAGAAAATCAAGAAATCAGATAGATACCTAGATTCAATTTCTACACCGAATACAACTGTATTTGGTGATACAGATATCGCTGACTTAACTGAAATTGCAGGAAATAAATTTGGCGAGTCTTGGTATGAAGCTAACATTGCTGAAGATAAATCTGCTTCAAGCAATATTTCAAAAACTGGCTTAACAGCTGGTGGAAATCCTTATTTTACTGTCTATACTGATACAAGAGGAAACTATATAGATGCAGATTACAACTTAGGAAAAATTAAAGTTTCAACAACTAATGCTGGAATAGCTGTAACAACATCAGCAGCAGTAACAATAGAAAATACAAAAGATACTTATGACTTAAGAGGTGGAGATGATACTTACGCTAAAATTAAACAAAGCGTAACATTAGGACAAGACTCTAACTATATATATAGATATGCAATAATTTCAGTAACCACAACATCTGATAAAGATGGACAAGTATTCATAAATAATAGAGCATTTAATATTACTACTGGTGCACCTAATTCTATTTCTACTGTAGATTTAAAAGTTATTCAAAAAATATCTAAAACTCAAGATGGCGATGATATTGATGATGCAGAATATTCAAAAACTGTTACTAACTATGTAATTAGTGATGATGATGCAAAATTAATAGGTAATGATGAGACCAATTATCTTAACTTAGCTAAAGACACTACTGGTAAAACTCAGGCAAGAGTTATTGGTGGAAAATTAGTATTATTCCAAGTTGAAGAAAATTCTGATGATGATAATGTTACAGTTCAAGCTGCTACATTAAAATCAAAAAATGGTTACTATTATACTGATCTTGAAGAAAGTACAACTATAACAGCAGAATTTAATGATGATCTTGATAAGACAGCATTTGATACTGATGTAGATGGAAATCTTTATGTAATAGATGGTGGATATGTTAAGACATTTGACGGAACTGATGATTGGGACAAAGTTTACAAGGTAGATGGCTCAATGGATGCATTATCAGTTTATGATAAAAATAACATGGTTTTATGGAGCCAAGATGATGAAGTTTATTCATTAATTGGTAAAACAACAACTGATGGAGATACAACAGTTGAAACTCCAGTTGTAAGTGCCGGATGGGCTCAAGCTACTGATGGAACTTGGACTTATATAAATACTGATGGAACTAAAGCTACAGGTTGGTTAAACTTAGGTGGTGTTTGGTACTACTTAAAAGCTGACGGTGTTATGGCTACAGGTTGGGTTCTTGATGGATCAACTTGGTATTATTTAAATCCAGTATCAACTGGTACACAAGGTGCAATGAAAACCGGTTGGATTCTTGACGGATCAACTTGGTACTTCTTAAGCGGATCAGGAGCAATGAAGACTGGTTGGATTAATGATAATGGTACTTGGTACTATTTATATTCAAATGGTGCTATGGCTGCTAATACAGTAATTAACGGATATAGGTTATCTTCAAGTGGAGCTTTAATATAGTTTATTAAAATAAGTAATAATTATTATACTTTAAGCTTCATGAATTAATTTATAATTTGCCCTTTAAATATTTCTTAAATTTATCCGATAGCTTGAACTTGATTAATAATAAGGGTTGTCTCAAAAATTATATTTTTGAGACAACCCTTCCCTTATACTTTTGCTAATTTTTAAGTAATTCATTATTTTTATAGTAATCAATTCCATATCTGAATTAATTACTATATATCTAAAGTATACTTATTTACTTTTAATTTATTTAATATTTCAACTTCATTTGTAATTATACTATCAACCCCAACCTCTATGACTTTCTGCATATCCTCCATGTTATTAACTGTATAAGTATTTACTCTTATTCCCGCTTTTTTAATTTCTTCCATATATGCTTTATTTAAAATACTAGGGAAATATGGATGATAACATTCTACAGAAATAGCTTTTAAATATTTAGGTATATTAACAAGAATAGATTCTGCTAAAGCTCCTAACGTTATTCTTTTCTTAGTAGATAGATTCTTATTCAGTTTAATCCTTTGATCTTCGAGCTTCCTTATTTTAATTAAACTCATATGGTTAAAACTCGAAATTATAACTCTATCTCTTAAATTAAAATTATCAATCATTGTTAAAACTTTTTCTTCTAAACCCTTATATTCAATAACACTATTTTTAAGTTCTAAATTTAATACCTTTAAATCTGATTTTGCAACAAGTTCTAATAATTCTCTTAATGTAGGTATTTCTTCTCCACCTCTGTTTTGAAAATATTCAACCTCTGCTATAGTATAATCTCCTATTTTTAAATTCTTTATATTATCTGCATTCAAATTATCAAAGATCCCTTCAATCTCCAATTTTGAATCTTGAATTTTATCAAAAGACAATTCTTTTAAATAAGGCATCTTTTTTAACATTTCATTATTTACTAATTGTATTTTTTTTAATTGTTCATTATCTATAATTTGCAAGTCTTCTAAAATCTTTGATTTTAAATATACCATTTCTTCTAATGCATCAGTTTTTAAAGCTTGGACCCTTGGTACGCTTTTAGTTCTAAATATTTTGAGTTCATCTAAAGTGTAGTCTTTAACAAAACCATGGCCATTAGTCGTTCTATCTAAGGTTTCATCATGAATAATAACTGGTATTCCCTCTTTAGAAAGTTGAACATCAGTTTCTATTCCATCTGCTCCATATTCAATCGCCTTCTTAAAAGCTAACATAGTATTCTCATCAAATTTTCCACTATAACCTCTATGTGCGATATTTAAAATCCCCAATTTATTTCCTCCCTCTATATTTCAAAAGTATTTAATTATATCCTAATAAATTTAACATCGTTTACTTATATTCGAACTATAATTTGTAATTTATTTATATATATACATATTTTACACCTATTTCAATTATATTACTACACATAAAAATACCTGTTTAATATACTTTATATTTTGCATATTAAACAGGTATTTTTATTTAATGTCTACTAGCTATTGTAGCACTCCACTCCCACTAAAAGGAGAAAGTTAATCACACAAAATTAAATATATACAGTGTGAAAATTCAATCAAATATAATTTTATTGACCAGTTATTTTTACGTAAAATTCGTCATAAACTCCTGATCCGTCCTTTGCAGTTGCCTTTACAGTAACTGTTCCATTTGAGACTGCTGTTAATTTACCAGAAGTACTTATAGTTGCTTCTCCAGTTGTATTATTTGTGTTATTTGAAACTGACCATGTTACTGTTTGATCAGTTGCATCATTTGGATATACTTTTTTGGTCATTTGTAAGCTTCCGCTCTTAGTTGTAATTTTAGCTAAATTATTTGAGTCTGAAACTGTTATAGCTTCAACCTTTTTAGTATCTTCAGCAGTTGAGCTGTCATCTACTTCCCATTGAGCATATAAAGTAATATCTTTTTTAATCTTTATCTTATCATCATATTCGTAGCTTGTACTATCTCCATCACTATCAGTATTCCATTCAACAAATGCATATCCACTCTTGGTAGGTTTATATAAAGTCATATTTGTATCTTCATCAATAGTTCTTGTCTTAAGTAGTTCATCATCACTATCTTCAGCATAAGGATCTTTAAACTTAACCTTATATTGCTTCACTTGTTTTGAACCATCTGATGGAATATCACTTGACATCTTTATATCATCACTTACTATTTGACTTGGTACATAAGGAAGTGTGCTGTTTCCATAATAATCAAATCCTTTGATAGGCATCGGTACATCAGTTCCTATGCAAACTCCATTATCATCAATATTATAAAGTATCCCATTTACAATACAATTACCTTTTTGCATTTCTCCACTTTGGGTAAACACATAAATCTTTCCTTCAATTTGGATTACTCCAGTCTGCATAATTCCACTTAAATCTATATAATACCATTCACCATTGCTATTAATCCATCCAGTTCTCATTTGACCAATATCATCGAAAAAATACCAATTGCCACTTATTTGTCTCCATCCTGTAGCATATCTATATCCTTCTGTATAACTCCAATTTCCATAATCATTTTTAACCCATGCAGCTGAAACTCCTACTGGCGCTAATGTAATTATTGTTGAAGTAATAACAGCTGCTACAATTAACTTTTTAAAAAACTCATGCTTCATATTAAGCTCCTCCTTATATTACCTGGTTGTTTGGTCAAGTTATATTGCAATAACCTGACCACCTCTTCTTTAGTGTGTTCTACTTTCAATTGCGCCCTCTAACTCTGTAATAATTCTAGAAGGTGATTTTTCCTTCCAAATCACGTTTTAAGTAATTGTTATAGTTTTTGTAAAGCTCTTACCTGATCCATCGTTAGCAGTTGCTGTTACCATTACTGTTCCAGCAGACACTGCTGTTAATTTTCCACTCGCATCAATTGCCGCATGAATAGAATCCCCTGTTCCTCCAAAATCTGTTACAGTCCATTTTACAGTTTGATTTGTTGCATTAGTTGGTTTTATATCTGTTGGCAATTGTAATGTCTTTCCAGATACTACAGTATCTAATCCAGTTATTAAAACGTCTGTTACTAAAATAATTTGTCCACTTATTGTAATTACTTTTGCTCCTGTAATTACTTGTGTTCCGCCTAAAATCGTAGCAGTTGATCTTACTGTAACTGTTCCATTTGCTATTGCTGTTAATTTTCCAGTACTATCAACTGAAGCTTTTCCTGTCATTGCTGTTCCTGTATCTCCAATTTGCTCAACTGACCATGTTATTGCTGATGGCGTAGTCGTTGCATTAGTTGGGAATACATTTGCTTGCATTTGTAGAGTTCCTTTATCAACTGTTATTTGAGCAACTTCAGTAGTTCCAATCACTCCACCATTTAAGGCAAATCCTTTTAATGCAAATCCTGTTGCTTTAACAACTTGATTACTTATTGTTATTGTTATAGGATTTGAAGCAACTTTACCATTATCTGTTGAAATTGCTTTTACTTTAACTGCTCCATTTGATACTGCTGTTAAAAGTCCTGTAGGGCTAATTGTTGCTTTCCCTGTCAATCCAGTTACAGGGTCATAGATTGATTCAACTGACCATATTACCACTTGGTTAGTAACATTATATGGAGTGAAGTTTGCACTCATTTGTAAAGTTCCATTAGGACTTTTTATTTCTTCATTACTATCACTTGGTGTAATTACTGTAATTCCATCAACTAGAACTTGTGGAATTATTTTTATTGTTTTACTTCCAAAAATACCTGTGCCATCTGTCGCAGTTGCTATTACATTAACATCTCCAGCTGATTTTCCTGTTAGAACTCCAGTAGACGTAATTGTTGCAGTTCCTGTACTTCCTGCCACACTATCAACTGACCATTTTACTGTTTTATAAGTTGTATTAATTGGTAATATACTTGCGCTCATTTGTAAAGTTCCATCAACTACTGCTTCTGAAGCATTTCCTGTTGAATTTACTGTAATACTAATTGCTTCGACAAATTGTCCGCTTAAACTTATAGTTTTAGTTCCAATTACCTTCGGATAATCTACTGAAGTTGCTTTTACTATAACTGTTCCATTAGTTACTGCATGTAAGGTTCCATCAGCATCCATTGTTGCAGTTCCTGTTCCACTACTAACTGCCCAAGTTACTGCTTGAGATGTTGTACTAGTTGGCACTACAGTTGCAATCATTTTTAAAGTTCCATTATCAGTTGTTATTGATGTAGCATCATTTGTTCCACTTACTACAATACTTGATACTGGTATTATAGTACTTTGTCCAGATAGTTCTATATCTTTAGTTCCAACAACCTTTGATCCATCTGTAGCAGTTGCTTTTACTGTAACTGTCCCATTTGATATTGCAGTTAAAACTCCATTACTATCAATTTTTGCACTTCCATCTACATTTTCAACTGACCATGTTACCGCTTTTTTAGATGCAGTAGTTGGTGTTACAATTGCACTCATTTCTAATGTTCCACCATCAGCTGTTATTGTAGTAGAATCATCTTTCCCATTTACCGTTATTTTAGTTACTATTATGCTTTGTCCACTTATTGTTATAACTTTAGTTTTAACAATTCCAGAACCATCATTAGCAGTTGCTTTTACTGTAACTTTTCCATCTGCTAATGCCTTCAATAGCCCTGTACTACTAATGGTTGCATTTCCATCCATTATTGTGCCTGTATCTCCTACCTTTTCAACTGACCATGTTACTGATTTATTACTTGCAGTGGTTGGTAATATACTTGCAGTCATTTGTAGAGTTCCACCATCAGCTGTTATTGTATCAGCTCCACTTAATACAATACCTTCTACTGGTATCTTTAGAAGTTGTCCACTTATTGTTATGGTTGTACTTCCAACAACTGTTGATCCATCTTTATTAGTTGCAGTTGCTTTTACTGTAACTGTTCCATTTGATTTTGCAGTTACAAGTCCATTAGCATCAATACTTGCACTTCCTGTTCTATTTTCAATTGACCATGTTACATCTTGCTTATTTGCATCAGTTGGTAACACACTTGCCTTCATTTGTAATGTTCCACCATTAGCTGTTATTGTAGAAACTCCAGTGTTGCTAGTCACTGAAATTTGGCTTACAGGTACAACTACTTCTGTTGCACTTACTGTTACTTCCTTCATTCCACTTATATTTGATCCATCTTTAGATGTTGCTTTTACTGTAACTGTTCCATTTGCAGTTCCTGTCAATAATCCATTACTGTCAATTGTTGCTTTTCCTGTACCATTAGTAACAGACCATGTTACACTTGTATTTGATGCATCACTTGGTGATATTTCTGCTGTCATTTGGCTAGTATTATTTATAGTAACGTATGAACTACCCTTTACAGTAATATCATCTACATATATAGCATCATCATCTGCCCATTGTGCATATAAGTTTATATCTTCTTTTACTTTTATATTATCATTTTTATCATAACTCTTACCTGATCCATCACTCTTAGTATCCCAACCTGCAAAGACATATCCACTTTTAGTTGGTTCATATAGATCTACTGACTTTCCATTTTTAACACTCTTTGTTTTAAGTTCTGCTCCATTGGAATCTTTAAATCTAACTTTAAATGTTCTTCCTTCATTTGGATCATCATCAGATATACTTTCATCTTCAATAACTTCATTAAATTTTGAATCAGTTGGTGAAGTAGTTGACTTATTATGACCATTCTTTAAAACTGTTAATACATTTCCAGACTCATCGAATTCTTTATCCGGTGTTGGCACTTTCATACCTACAACTTCTCCATTTGAGCCAATAGTATAAAATTGTCCATCAATCACCGTATTCCTAGTTTTTGCAACTCCATTATCATCCAACATATAAACTTTTCCTGCTATATTAACAGTTCCTGTTTGCATTTCTCCACTTGAATCTGCATAATATAAATTCTTATTATAGTTAATCCAACCTGTTTTTAACACTCCATTATTTTGCAGAAAATACCATGAACCTCCGGCTTTAATCCATCCAGTTTGCATTTTCCCATTATCATCAAAATAATACAATTGTCCATCAATTCTTTTCCAGCCCGTCATTCTTTGATTATCTTGAGTATAATACCAATTATTTTGATAATCCTTTACCCATTCAGCTGAAGCTTTAATTGGAACTAATGTACATAATGTTGTTGAAATCATAGTTCCTAAAATTATTTTGCTTATAAATTTCCGTCTCATGAAAACTTCCCCCTATATATGTTTTTCCCAACATGTTTTTCTTAATATATTTCTACTAGTAGTCGTCTCTTTTTATTTTAATATGTATTTTGTTATAAACTTTATTCTTTAACTAATCCTAAATTGCCCACATAGTACCCTAAAGATCATCAATTGTACATTGTTAATTTCGATACGCATAATATACTTTATTATCGATACATTTTTATATAACTAAATAGTTATAACACCATATTATATCAAACCTGCCATATTAGGATAATATTTTAGAAAAATATTTCCTATGGTAATAGACATAAATAAATCCTCTACATCTATTACTGATGTAGAGGATCTAGTTAATAAATATTCTATGCTAAAGCACCCATCAAAATCTTCCGTAACTGGAACAAATGCATGCCCCCTTATTTCGGTATGACTATACGCTTAAACTTCCATCTGAATTAAAAATGTATTTTGTTCCATCTATATATCTTGAACCTGTTACCATTATTCCATTAACATTGAAATAATATGATTTGCCATCTAAAGTAACCCATTCATTTTTCTTCATCTTACCATTAACATCATCTAAATAGCATAAACCATCTGATGACTCTGCCCAACCTGTCTTCATAGAACCATCATCATTTGCACAGTACCAACTTCCATTAGATCTAAACCATCCTGTTTGCAAAGCTCCTGATGGATCTTTAAAGTAATACCATTTTGTTCCCAATTGAAGCCAATCATTTGCTACTTGTCCATTATTTTTTAAATAATACCATTTGCCATCAGACCATTTCCAAGTTGAAGTTGCCATTGAACCATCTTTATTAAAGTAATACCAATAGTCTTCTATTTTAAGCCAATCCTTTGTCATCTTCCCATCAGCTTTTAGGTAATAATTTTTATCACCATCATTAACCCACTTCATCTTTTGAGCTGACCCATCATCGCCAAGGAAGTACTTATCCTCATTATCTTGAACCCATTTGTTAAATAATTGGTACCCCTTTTTCTTATCAAAGTAACTTCTCTTGCCATTAACTATTTGCCATCCGGTTTCCATAGCTCCATCAATCCTATTAAAATAGTATGTTTTGTCCTTAATTTTTTGAATACCTTTTAAGCTTATACCGTCTTCATCATAATAATAAATGTATCCATCTCTTTTGTCCCAGCCTTCATCATTATCAAATCTGTCAAAGACTTCATCCCAAGCATCATCAACATCATCACTCTTATCATTAAGTGAATCAGTCAAATCATTTAAGGAATCACTTAAATCATCAAGGGAATCAGTTACTCCATTAATAGTATCGCCTATACCACTGTTGTCTATTACATTTCCAATTTCAGAGTTTACATTTGGAATCATAGTATATGTTCCAATTTTTATCATTCCCTTTATTGTATCTCCTATAGCACTCAAATTCATACTATTTATTGTAGAATCTAATAATGCTTTTTCAAAAGTTTCAACTGGAAGAGCATACTGATAATTCTTTGAAGTTAAATCCTTAGTAGTTAAAGATATACCTAATATTGTAGTGCTTATACCTTGAGAACTTAAATCTATTCTAGAAGTAAATCCTTTCAAATTAGTCACACCTGAAAAACTAATAGCATTCAATATATCTGTTGACTTAGCACTCTTAACACCTTTAGACATTTGAAGCATGTTATAAACTGGATTATTAATTGCATATACTTTGCTATTAGTATAGTCCATGATATTTATATTAAGTCCATCACAAATAATCTTAGTATTAGATGCACTTAAGTCAATTATTTTACCATATGCTGTACTACCACTTAAAGGTAGTGATGGAACTAACGCAAGGCTACTATAAGTTGCAGTTTTTTCAGTTGCATTATAAGTATCTACTGGATTTAGTGCAAGACCCAAAGTCCCACCAACTGCAAATCCTTGTGCTGCTGTGCTTGTTCCATCAGCCACAGTGTATTTATATACCGGTATATTTTTTGCTTCTTCTTTCACCATTGCAATAATTTTTGCATTGGATAAGCTTCCCATAGCTTGCAATTTAGTTAATACTCCAATTGCGGATAACTTCAATTTAGTTCCTTTTTGTATTAGAGTTTGAGATCCAATACTTTGCCCATAAGCAATTAACTGAGTTCCTCCAGTTTCTACTGCTGTTACTCCAGCAACTATTTTAGGCATATTATTAGTCAATGTTTGTGCGATTGTTCCTGCTGCCGTATCATCTAAGGTATAAGAAAGGCTTCCACACTCCTCAAATTGAGAAACTGTAGTGCTTGTACTAACATTACTATATACTGCATTTAATTTAGTAGGTATCATTGCTGCTTCTACAGTTTTTAATGCTTCTTCTTCATCTGTACTAGCCAATGTTACTTTATTATCCTGTGAATCTAACGTTATTTCTGTGCTATTATTAACTTCTGCCTTTGCATCTATAGAAAATATGTTCAAAGGAGCTATTGTAACAATACTTGTCCCAATTAGCACCAATGCCACTATTTTATTAATTCTTCGTATCATATTTATCGCCTCCAAAATATCTACTCATATTATATCATTTATACTGACCAGTTCAAATACTTTTTCAATGCACAGTTCACAATTGAGGATAAAATACTTTCGGATTTTTAAATATAATTTTTCGAGCTCCTTTGAAGTTTGTCACATAATTATTCATTGTTAATAAATATTCTCTTCCTTTAATAAATCAATGAATTCTTTTACAAGAAGTGGATCAAATTGAGTTCCTGAGCACCTTTCAAGTTCTTCAATAACATATTCTTTGTCAAAAGCTTCTTTATAAATTCGTTTATGAGTCATAACATCAAAGGAATCAACTATTGTGATTATTCTTGATAATAGTGGTATTTCTTCTCCGTTTAGTTTATTAGGATAGCCTGTCCCATCATATCTTTCGTGATGCGCCAATATTTTATTTGCAATATGAGCTAATTCTGGAGTTGAAGATGCAATCCTATAACCTATATCTGAATGTGTCTTCATAGTCTCCCATTCTTCATCAGTAAGTTTTGATGATTTCATTAAAATTTGTTCTGGTATTCCGATTTTACCTATATCATGTAGTGAAGACAATAACTCTAGTTCATCTAATTTTTCTTTTTTTAATCCAATTCTTTTCCCCAATCTTAAACTTAAGTTTTTAATTCTTATTGTATGTTCTTCTGTTTCACTATTTTTTTCATGCAAAGTTCTTAAAAGTGAATTTATAGTAGCACTTCTAGCACTTTTTTCCTCTAAAAGTTTATTTCTGTACATTCTCTTTTCTGCGAGGCCCATAACAGCTTCTATATTTGAATTTTCCTCATAAGATCCTGCATAGCCCAATGCTATACTTATTTTAAAATGAAACTTTTCTTCATTTTCACATTTTCCTCTAATTTTATCTATTAAATTAGACACATAAACTTCATCCTTATTTTTAATTAATATTATAAATTCGTCTCCGCCCCATCTAGAAATTACATCATCATAAGCGCAATTTTCTTTTAATATTCTGCTTACAATTTTCAGCAATTTATCTCCCTCTACATGACTTAGTGCATCATTTGTTAATTTCAAACCGTTAAGATCTCCCATGATAATGTAGTAACTTTCTTCTTCATTTTTATCTAATTCATTTAATATTTTCTCCATATATGCTCTATTCTTTAATCCTGTAAGTTTATCTGAATAGCTTAAAAATAATATCTCTTGGTTTGCTAAATTAATCTTGGCAAGCATTTTATTAGTCGCTTCAGCTAATTTAGAAAATTCATCATTTCCAGATAAATTAACAGTTAATTTTGTATCTTTAGTTTTACCAACTTTTTCTATGAAACTAGTGAGTTTTGAAAGTCTTATTAATATATATCTATTAATAACGATAATATCAAAAATCAAGATTATAACTATTAAACATAAAAATCGAAAAATAAAATTCTTTAAAAAATGACTTATTTGTTCACTATTTGAATTCTTATCAAACATTCTAATAATAATTGAATCTTGGCCATTAATATCTTCAATAGTCTTACTAGCTTCAGAATTTTCTTTACTATATGTTATTATGCCATCATCTGAATTTATATAAGATATATCATCATTGTTTTCAAATTTTTGTTGTTGTGTCTCTCTAAATTTCAAATTAACTGGAATAATTTCATCTATATAATTTAATAATTCCTTATCTATTTCACGAGTTAGTATTATTGTTCCATTACTTTCGGCTTGTTTATCTGATGATGTTATAGGTAATGTTCCCACTATATAAACCTTACCTTTTAAAAATAATAATCCTATTCTTTGATTATTTGCTTTATCAAAATTCTGACTATTTAATAAAAGTTTCTCTAAAATAGCTTGACTATCTTCCTTTTGCATTCCAATTTCCTCAGAATAGACTATTTTTTTATCGTTATTTATATAAATTACATTTTCTAAATTTAAATCATCTATTGTAACATATGACAAATTTGAATCAATATACTCTTGATTTGGCTTATTTATAAATTCATATGTATCATCCCATTGACCCCAATCCATAAGAAGACTTTGCAAATTATCCTCTTCTTTTTTAAGAATATGGTTAATTACTTCAAAATCTTTTATTATATGTTGTTCTTTATCTTTATCTATGTAACCAAAATAAGAAAAATAAAATATTATAATAGTTACTGCTATTACTGATATAAGAGTTGAACTTCCTATTATAAATGCTTTTTGTTTTATAGTCATAATAATGTCTCCTTACAAACTGTAAATATTTAATACTTAATGAAGAATATATTGTTTATAGATTTTATTTATATACACTTAGCTAAATTGTCAACAATCAATGATAAGTAATATGTAAACTTAAAATAACCATAAAACTAATTATATCAAAATTAGTTTTATGGTTAGAAGTAATGGTCAATTGTATTGCTTTTAATTTTATAATTTGAATCTTTGTACTAATTCAGTTAAATTCATTGCTATTGTCGCTTGTTCTGTTGCTGCACTTGCTACTTGATCCATAGATGAAGAACTTGCATCTATTTCGCTTTGTATTTCTTCACTATTAAGAGATGCTTTTTGCACATCCGATGCTGTAGTTTGAAGAGCCTTAGTTATTTCTTCAACCGTAGCTTCAACCTCTTGTGCCATTGCAACTAACTCTTCTGACATGGAGCTTATAAAGTCACCATCATTGCTATACTTCTCTCCAATTTTAGCATAATCTTGTAATTGTTTATCAATATCTGTTGACATAAAATTAAGTATATCATTGCTATTTTCAGCAAGGTTTTTAACTGCCTCGTTTATCTTAGATATTGTATTTTGAATAGTTATAACTGTTTGTGATGATTCCTCTGCAAGTTTTCTAACTTCCTCTGCAACAACTGCAAAACCTTTACCTGAATCTCCTGCTCTCGCTGCTTCAATGGCTGCATTTAGAGCTAATAGATTAGTTTGTTCTGCAATTCCAGCTATTATATCTGCCATGACTTTTACTTCTTGAACAACTTTAGCATCTTCAATAGCATTTATTATATTTGTTTCCTTTTGTTCACGAACTTTTACTGTGTTTTCTATTGCGATTTTACTGTCTTTTTTTACTTGTTCAGCTCTTCTCTTAATCTTTTCAGCATTTGTACTTCCTTCAGATGCTTTTGCTGCTAGACTTTCCATACTTGAATTAACTTCTTCAATAGATGCTGCAATCTCCTGTGCTGTAGCACTTGTTTCAGTCATTGTCATAGCTATATTTTTTGATGAATTATCAACTTGGTCAAGCTTAGCTGATACTTCTTCTGCACTTGCTGAAAGTTCTTCACTTAATGAACCTATATTGCAAGATTCATTAAGTATTGTAGAAATAAGCTCTCTGATATTCTTCTGAGAAATATTTAATTCATTTGCTATATTTCCAAGTTCATCATTTTTAGTAATTTTAATGTCTTTTGTAAAATCATATTTAGCTAATCTTATAGCAAAGTCTTTAATAACATTTAATCTTAAAATTATATTTCTATACATGTAAATTGTTGCAATAACAGCAATTATTAAACTTATACCACTTAGTATTGTTATTGTTGTAATATCTTTTGCTAATGTAGTTCCAGTCGCTAATCCATTTTTTATATCATTAATTTGTTTAAAATTTATAACTCCAGATATGAATACTAGTAAACACATAATAGTATATGACATTATTAGTTTAGTCTTTAGCGACACATTTTTTTTCTCTTTATTCATTTCAATTTCCCCCTTATTCTGCCTTCTAATACCAATTTGTAATTACAATAAAATATAATCGTCATGTGCTTTCAAAAACATAATAATAGTTAATGTAAAATATATTTAAACCCAAATGAAACATTACATAGATGATTAACACACATTTCTAGTATTAATAATATCACTATTTTTTCCTGTATTCAACAAATATTGTCAACGTATTCTTAAAAAAAATGAAGGTTATGCTTTCGTGTAAGTGTTACTAGTTCGGATTCAGCTGTAGATATTTCTTTAGTATGTGAGTCAATTTTCATTTTTCTCACAGCTAAATCCTCACGTAACCTTAACAAATGCATAACCTTCATTTCGGCGGAATTATACGCATAAGTATAATTTCATAACTTAAGCGTTATTTAAATTTATCCATTGGCCATCAAGGAACATCATTCCTGTTTTCATGACTCCATTTGCATCAAAATAATATTTCTTGCCATTTATTGTTTGCCAACCTCTTACCATTTTCCCATTACTGTCTATATAAGACCATGTCTTTCCACTATATAACCAACCATTTTTCAAAGTACCATCATCATTTAAATAATACTTATTCTTATCATAAGTTATCCACCCCTTTTGCATTACACCATGTTCATCCATGTAATACCAGTGTCCTCCATAGAAAGTCCAACCTGTTTGCATTTCTCCAAGATTATTGAAGAAATACCACTTTGCATCATAAGTTGCCCAAGTATTTACTCTCATAGAACCATCGCCTTGAAGGTAATACCAATATCCTTTATCATAAAACCAACCTGTTTGCATGATACCATCTTTGTTTAAGTAATACCAGTTTCCACTTTCTTGTAACCAACCATATTGCATATGTCCATTTATATCTAAAAAGTACCATTGGTTATCATATTTAACCCATTGATTTTTAATTTGAATGCCTGCACCATTATAGAATGTCCATTCTCCTGCAACAAGTACCCATTGGTTAGTTCCTTCTATATCGCCTCTAATTATACTTAGCTTATAAGTAGTTGTCGTTTTTCCATCTTCAGCAGTAACTTCTACCACGACAAGATTTGCACCTATCTCAAGCTTTATATAATCTGATTGTCCATTTGTGTATTCTTTACCATTTACTATGATCTTAGTTTTATCATTTTGTGCCGAAAATAGTACTCTTACCTTTTCAATGTTTCTAGCTACCTTAACACTATAAAGATAAGTTTCCGGATCAAATTTAGGAGACATAGTTCCATCAGTTACAGAAAGGCTACTCAAATTGACATTATCTTTCGAATATCTTCTTGTAACATTTAATATATAAGTATTACTATTCCCTTTAGTATCTTTGACTTTTACATTTATAACATTTCCACCTTCATCTAAACTTATGTAAGGTGAAGTTGCACCACTTGGCACACTCTTACCATTAACTGTGATAGTTGCATTAATATCTTCAGCTACTGGTTTTACACCTATTGAATTAACAGTATTATCTACAGTTGAAGTATATTCATATATGCCTTTGTTAAATGCTGGAGTAAGTGTTCCTGATGTTAATGTTAGTCCTGTAAGTTGAGCACTTCTAAATAATTCTGTACGTGTTACATTAACAGTATATGTACTTGTATCCCCATCTATAGTTGTAAGTACAATTTCAACTTCATTTTCACCTTCGTCTAATTTTATATTTTGACTCTTATTTCCACTACTTACCTTAACCCCTTCAACTTTAATAGTAGACGCATTATCTACAGTAGTTGGAGTAAATGCAATTGTTGATTGGGTAGTTGGTACTGTAATTGAATAATCATAAGTATCAGAATTAAAAGTTGGTGATAAAGTACCAGTTGATGGCACTAATGTTTTTAACTTTGCCTCACCTTTTTTAGTTATTATCAATTTGTATTGTTTAGATGTATTAAGATAAGTTCTAGTTATGTTTATAACATTATTTCCACCAACTAAGTTTACAACATTACTACTTCCACCATTAACAGTATAAGTCATTGGTGTACCACTGCTGTCAAGCAATTCAACTTTAGCAGTCTTTACAGATGATGCTACATCTGGAATTGTATAATTTCCATTATCATCTGTTTGTGTATATGTAAAATCAATAGGACTTTGACTATCTAAAGTAACTTTCAAAGTTCCAAATTCAAGAGATGAATCTGATTCAAATCTAATTTTTATTGGATAAGATACTGACTTCCCTGCACTATCTTTCATAGTAACTGTAAGTGTAAAATCACTATAATCACTTATTGATGAAACTACATAATTGAATCCGTTTGTAGTTCCTGTTTTTGAAATTGTCATTTTACTTGAATTACTACTTGTAGCACTTTCAATAGTATATCCAGATTTAGCTTCCAAAGTAAATGAAGTTCCTATTGGAAGAAACTCACATATATATCCATTTTTAGAATCTCTATCAATGACTTTTTCCGCTCCTGTCAAGTCTCCTATATGGAAAATTAATCCTTGTACTTGAGTTTCTTCAACTGCACTTGCTTTCTTTATACTTCCCATCTGCACAATTGTTAAAAATACAGTAAAAATTAATAAATAGGAAATAATCTTGTTAAAATTAATTTTTTTAGCTTTCATTAATATGTCCCTCCGTTTTTATGCATCTTAATTGTGTAAGAATTTATAGCATTTCGATATTTTAAATATGTACATTGCAATAATTATTTTACAATTAAAAATTCTAATATATTAAAAGTAAATGGTACTTTAATGTAAAAACTTAATTGCAACATATATAATATATTTAAATTAATAAGCTTTTATTTATATATACATAATATGATTATTATCGACTATTTCTAAAAAATCTTTAGCAGTTATTCAATTATCCAAAATTTACCGAACCATCTTGATTGAATTCATAAGTATATCCATCAATGGTTTTAGAGGTTGTCCTCATCGTGCCATCTCCATTAAAATAATAATATTTATCATCTTTATACAACCATCCATGCCTCATATTTCCAACATAATTTAAATAGTACCAATTTTCCTTACTAAAAATCCATTCTCCAGATTTCATGCTTCCATCAAAATTTAAATAATACCATTGATCCTCACATTCCATCCAACCAGTTTCCATAATTCCATGAGAATTTAAGTAATACCATTTCTTATCATAGTATAACCATCCAGTTTTCATATTTCCATTTGCAGTCAAGTAATACCACTTATCATCAATAGATATCCATCCAGTTACCATACTTCCATCTGCTCTTAAAAAATACCATTTATCATTATATTTAATCCAACCGGACTTCATAATTCCATTATTACTTAAAAAGTACCAATCACCTTTGTACATTAACCATCCTGTTTGCATCTCACCTTTAGAATTTAAATAATAATAATTATCCTCATCTTCCATCCAACCAGTTAACATATTTCCTCTGCTATTAAAATAAAAATAGCTTTTATATTTATTATCATAGAACCAAGTATTCTTTAAATATTTACCAAGAGAATCATTATATCTCCATCGTCCATTTACTATTAGCCATTGATTAGGTTTAAGTATGGCATTGATTGAATCTGAAGCATTTGGGGACACTGGGATTCCTAAGTATATATTTAAAGTGTAATTTCCCACCCTTTGAGTATCCTCATCTTTAAGACCTATATTAATGGTATATTTTCCTATGCCATTAAATTTTAATTTAATAGTATTTGTCTCTTCTAACTTTCTGCCATTAACAGTAATTGAATAATTTCCAACTTCGGGTATTGTTTTAAGATCCACTATATCTGTTCCTTGATCTAATTCTATATTATAAAAATTATTGCTTTTATCAAATCCAATAGTGCTATCATTCATATTTATATCGTTTAAATAAACAGTATTTTCCCCACCCCTATATACATAAACAATATATGCTGTTGTACTTTTAGTTTTACTGTCTTCAACTTCTATTTCTAATTTATTTTTACCTTTATCTAAAGTTATTATTTCTCTATAGTTATCATCCTTAGTTACTTCTTGACCATTAATTTTAACGATATCTGAATTACCACTTGGTTTAGCTTTAATTAATATTTGGTCTTCATCTTTATCAACATCTACAATATAAGAATATACATCTTTCGAAAAATGAAGATCATACTCTCCACTTATATAAATATCTTTTAAATAAGGCTTTTCTTCTGCATAAGCTTTTGTAGTTATTAAATTCAAACTATTTGGTTCTATAGCTGAAAAAACACCAATAATAACTACTGCTACAACTATATTTCTAATGCTTTTAATCATGATTCGCCTCTTCTCTTCATATCTATCTCTGTATTAATAATGTTACCATTATAATACTTTACTGTAAACTTAGGTTTCACATGAAAATTCTTAATTTTATATGAATTTTTGTTAACAAATAAAAAAATCGCAGGCGACTGTGGAGCCGTAGATTTTTTTTACGCATCTGCCTTTTCGAACGCATGTGAGAAAAATCTGGCAGGCGAATATATTTATTTTTATTCTTTAGGTTCTAGACAAATCTACTTGAATAGTATGTTATATAAGTTATCCGCAGATTTAATTTAATTATAAATTCCTAAAGAATAAAAAAAGATGGCTCCTACAAAAGTAGAAACCATCTTTTCAAATTTTTAATATTTAATAATATTAAAAGTCAAATTATATATATTTACTCTTAATTATATAAAGCTACATACTAAGAGTAAGTTTTTTTATTTTTAGTATTGAAATTATGAGTTCAAGAAAGAGCAAGCAAACTCGACTTATAATTCATTACTATATCTATTAGGTGACAGTCACTATTTCTCGGTAACTGTCATTGAATATCTTAGAGTCTTAGAGGAAACCCGATTCGCATGCGCTCACTGGGTAAGTGACTCACACCAAATCATAGATTTGGGTTCCCTACTTAACCCAAGCTCCTGATGCATTTAATTTGTATCCATCAACAGTTGTGTTAGCAAGCATTGCACCTGATGCATTTAAGTAGTACCAAGTTCCGTTGTCATTTAACCAACCAGTTTGCATTGCTCCTGATCCAGCTAAGTAGTACCAAGTTCCTCCGTCATTTACCCAACCAGTTTTCATTGCTCCTGATGCATTTAAGTAGTACCAAGTTGATCCATCTTTAACCCAACCAGTTTTCATTGCTCCTGATGCATTTAAGTAGTACCAAGTTGATCCATCTTTAACCCAACCTGTAGCCATAACACCATCAGCTTTTAAGTAGTACCAAGATCCATCTTGAATCCAACCTGTAGCTTTAGTTCCATCAGCTTTGTTATAAGTCCAAGTTCCGTTTGCAGCTTGTACCCATCCAGTTTTAGTTTCTACTGGAGTTTCTGGAGTTGTTGTTGCTTCATCAGCAATTACTGAGTAAACTTCATCTTCTTCATTCCATATAACCATGTTGTCTTGGTCATAAACAGATAATTTTTCCATAGCTCCGTCTACTTTGTATACTTTTGTCCAATCTTCATCATTATCAAATTTGTAAACATATCCGCCTTCTAATCTCCAAATGTTACCATTAGCATCTACATCTACATCTGTAGCATCTTCTGAATCTACATCTGTGATATCAGTATAATAGTATCCATTGCTTGATTTTAATTCTATTGTTTGAACATCTACTGAAGTACCATCTGTATATGCTATAACTTTTCCATCAACTATATTGAATTTAGCGCTAGCAAGTAAAGTTTCTTTAACTCCAGCATCATCTGAAACTACATATGTGTTTACTGTTTTAGCATATTTAGCTCCATCTATATCATCTGAATTTTGAGCTTTAGATATTTTTTGGATAACTTCAAAACTTACTGTACTAGTACCTGCACCTGTAAATGCTCCATTATCAACATTTACATCAATACCATTTATTTTAGTTATTACTTCATCAGCTGTAACTGTGATTGTTGCAGTTCTATAAATATTGTTTGCATCTTGTCCAATTACATTTATAGCTGAAACTGATGCTTTCATTCCTTCTTCAGTATCTTCTGTATTTGTTAATGTAGCTGATTTAGCAGCTGTTGCAGCTTTAATCTTTCCTACATTATAATTTGCATCAATATAATTTCCTTTTGCATCAGTATAAACAACTGTTGCTCCTCCACTTGTTGTATATGTAGTTTTGTACCAATCTTGACTAAATTTCGCTCCTGCAAGTTCTTCTAAATCATCTGAAGTTTTAAGAGCAGCATAATCAATATATCTGTCGTCTGCATCTGATTTGATTTTCTTTCTTAATGCTGTTGCAGCATCGTCTTTATTGTCTTCTGCTAAATCTTCATCTGTTACTGTACCAGTTGATAAATCGACATAGTAATCACCAGAATCTACATTAAGATATTTATCTCCATAAGTACCAGTAATATTTGCTCCTGAATCAATGTTATCTAATTCAGTGTAGTCTCCTGAATTTAATAAATATGCTGCATCTGTATCTCCATCTTTAGTGTTTCCATCAACATAAAAGTTACCATCTTTATAAGCTACTGCTTCGTATATAGTTCCTTCTTGTGAATCTATTTTTTTATAATCTGCTGCACTTACACCTGTTGCTGGTATTATTGAAGCAACTGCTGCTGCTGCAACTAAAAGTGATGTTACTTTATTCATTCTTTTTATCATTTGTTATATTCCTCCTAAAGTTTTATCTCTTGCTTTATCTTTTGTTTTTTTGTCTTATTAAATATAATTTTGCTGTGGTTTCCTTAACCATGAACTTATTCTAACATGATATTCAATCTTTTGGAATAGTTTTTCTTAAAATTATACTATAATTATAATTCCTACAAAACTATTTTAATCCTGTATGTAAATTAAAATACAATTTTACTAAATTATACAATATATATTAGGTGACAGTTACCACTTCTTTTGGGTAGCTGTCACCATCTTTTTGAGTCTTATTTAGAGGAAACCGATTCTTATGTGCTCACTGGGTACTCACAGAGTAAGCGACCATCATTGAATCACAGATTTTGGTTCCCTACTTAACCCAAGCTCCTGATGCATTTAATTTGTATCCATCAACTGTTGTGTTAGCAAGCATTGCACCTGATGCATTTAAGTAGTACCAAGTTCCATTGTCATTTAACCAACCAGTTTGCATTGCTCCTGATCCGTTTAAGAAGTACCAAGTTGATCCATCTAGAATCCAACCAGTTTTCATTGCTCCTGATGCATTTAAGTAGTACCAAGTTGATCCATCTTTAACCCAACCTGTAGCCATAACACCATCAGCTTTTAAGTAGTACCAAGATCCATCTTGAATCCAACCTGTAGCTTTAGTTCCATCAGCTTTGTTATAAGTCCAAGTTCCATTTGCAGCTTGTACCCATCCAGTTTTAGTTTCTACTGGAGTTTCTGGAGTTGTTGTTGCTTCATCAGCAATTACTGAGTAAACTTCATCTTCTTCATTCCATATAACCATGTTGTCTTGGTCATAAACAGATAATTTTTCCATAGCTCCGTCTACTTTGTATACTTTTGTCCAATCTTCATCATTATCGAATTTGTAAACATATCCACCTTCTAATCTCCAAAGGTTACCATTAGCATCTACATCTACATCTGTAGCATCTTCTGAATCTACATCTGTGATATCAGTATAATAGTATCCATTGCTTGATTTTAATTCTATTGTTTGAACATCTACTGAAGTACCATCTGTGTATGCTATAACTTTTCCATCAACTATATTAAATTTAGCATTAGCAAGTAAAGTTTCTTTAACTCCAGCATCATCTGAAACTACATATGTATTTACTGTTTTAGCATATTTAGCTCCATCTATATCATCTGAAGCTTGAGCTTTAGATATTTTTTGGATAACTTCAAAACTTACTGTACTAGTACCTGCACCTGTAAATGCTCCATTTGCAACAGTTACATTAATACCATTTATTTTAGTGATTGCTTCATCAGCTGTAACTGTGATTGTTGCAGTTCTATAAATATTGTTTGCATCTTGTCCAATTACATTTATAGCTGAAACTGCTACTTTCATTCCTTGTTCAGTATCTTCTGTATTTGTTAATGTAGCTGATTTAGTAGCTGTTGCGGCTTTAATTTTTCCTACATTATAATTTGCATCAATATAATTTCCTTTTGCATCAGTATAAACAACTGTTGCTCCTCCACTTGTTGTATATGTAGTTTTGTACCAATCTTGACTAAATTTCGCTCCTGTAAGTTCTTCTAAATCATCTGCAGTTTTAAGCGCAGCATAATCAGTATATCTGTCTTCTGCATCTGCTTTAACTTTCTTTCTTAAAGCTGTTGCAGCATCATCTTTATTGTTTTCTGCTAAATCTTCATCTGTTACTGTACCAGTTGATAAATCAACATAGTAATCACCAGAATCTACATTAAGATATTTCTCTCCATAAGTACCAGTAATATTTGCTCCTGAATCAATGTTATCTAATTCAGTGTAGTCTCCTGAATTTAATAAATATGCTGCATCTGTATCTCCATCTTTAGTGTTTCCATCAACATAAAAGTTACCATCTTTATAAGCTACTGCTTCGTATATAGTTCCTTCTTGTGAATCTATTTTTTTATAATCTGCTGCACTTACACCTGTTGCTGGTATTATTGAAGCAACTGCTGCTGCTGCAACTAAAAGTGATGTTACTTTATTCATTCTTTTTATCATTTGTTATATTCCTCCTAAAGTTTTACCTCTTGATTTATCTTCTGTATTTATCTTTTGTTTTATTTTTCTGTCGGTTTACAAATATTATTATATCAAGTCATTTCGACCTTGTCCACTATTTTTGTATATTTTTGTAGTTTTTATACGTATTTCTTTAATAAAATTATTGTTATCACGTGAAATTTATTCTTTTAGTGTTAAATAGTATTCATATTTGTAAAATATAGTATAATTTTTAAAGAAGTTAACCCATGTGTAAAGTGATTCATACTAAGTCGTTTTTTTAAGATCACTACCATACCGCTAATCGAAAGAAAAGTATCATCTTAAACAAAATGAAACAACATTTGATGTTTAAATATATATGCACAGAAATCGCCGAAAAGAAAGGTACTCTGTTGTGACCGTTATTCCACAACAGAGTACCCTTTATTTCTTTTTGTTTATTTGGCTTGCACTTGAAAGACCGTATTTTCTTTGCTTCATACTCAAAACACAAAATGACTATTGTCACTTCTTACTTTTTTATTTATGCACTTGTCCTTGCGAATTTCTAAAATCCACATCTTCCACGTAAATTATTATCAGTAACCAATGCTCTTATCCTATTATAATGTTCTTCTATTTCACCTGGAATATGAACATGAGCAATAAAATTCTTCCCACAAGGTCCATATCCATTAACATCATCTTTTAATCTTGGTATTTCTCCCATAATAAGTTGTAAATATCTTTGTTCATCCCAAATGCCATCAATATCTTTATTAGTTAGTTTTAAATTACTATCAATAACAGGAATAAATGGAGAGTAGTTTATGAGCTTTACTTTCTTATTATCAATGTATTTTAGAAATGATGCATAGGTTCTAAGTTGCATAGTAGGATCTTGAATTAAAATGAGAGAATTATATTGAATATGTAATTCATTTAATAGATTGATTGCTTTTAGAGCATTATCGCCACAATTAGTAGATTGATTTTCTACTATAATCTTATGATCTGGAATATTATAAATTTTAGTCATAATATCAAAAAATATATCCGCTTCTGCTCTGTTTTCCACTTGAATGCAATTGAAGCTTTCATCTTTTCTTATTTGATCTCTTAGTATTGCAGTTGAATGTCCTATTCCACCATTAATTAGAATTCTATCACACAAGTTGTTTTTATATGCTTCTACAGCACATTTAATAGTGTAAGGAATAGAATTACCTAATAAAATCAATATATCTACCTTTTTAATTTCAGCTGATTTTTCAAGCTCCGTGCAATCTAATTTATCAATATCTCTTGCAGCAAGAAATTTAGCTATTTTATTAACAGAGTGTTGAATTTGTTCATTGTTCATTTTCATCCTCCTATTCAGGTGACAGTCACCCTCAGGTATAAAGTGTCATTTGCTTATAATAACTTATTTATACGATAAATATATTCATTGAAATCTTTCAAATGGCTTTCAATAATAACTTGTACAACCTTTAAATTTAAAGTTCTATAATCATGAACTGCAACATTCCTAAATACTACCATTGATTTCATTTTTTTATTTAATGCATCATCTATTATATTATTAGAATTAAGTACTTCAAAAGAATCTCTACTGTTTTGTGGTATCCCTAATCTTTTTTCTGATACAATATGCATAGCTAAATCTATAGCTGCTTCACATGCCCTTTGTATATTTAAAATTATTGAATCTTGTTTTGTATAATCATTTAAATTTTCAGGATTATTATCATATACTTCATTAATCCTATTTATACATCTCTCAATAGTCTTACCTTTCAAGGAAACTCGACTCGCATTCGCTCCCTGAGTAAGCGATTCACTCCAAATCACAGATTTGGGTTCTCTGCTTATAATAACTTCACGTTCTTCATTTAACATTGCATAAGACTTAAAAGTTCTCATTTCAAAATACATACGTTTAGTATCATCACTACAATATATGTTTTTCCCTGTTCCAACTACTTGAGCTTTAAATACTGTGGATGACGTATTTAAATTTATAAGATCGACTTCTCTTTTAAAAATATCAGCCAATTCCTGTGCTTTCATGAAACATTTATATGGATCCACATCCTCATCTGTCAAAAATGCAATGTCAATATCACTATCTATCCTAAGTTCATTTCTGGATGCAGATCCAAATAAATATATTACTATAGGGTTAAATTCTTCTTTTAAATTTTCAATAGCTTTATTTAATTCAATATCCAAAATCGCTCCTCCTAACAAAATTTAATATAAATACTCTTATAATTATTATAACACTTAGGTGACAGTCACCACATAATTAGTTTCTTCATCTGCTATTCTCCTGCCTCAGAGGAATTTTCATATATGATTTTCCATAATAATTTATATGCTTTTTTATATTACTCATTTATACCTCAATTTCAATACTTTTTATAAATGTTTATTTTTATTTAAAAATATTCCCCAACTCTAATAATGCATACACTCACTTACACTAACTATATATTAATATTATATCCAATAAACTATTTACTTAAAACAAAAAACAGGTAAGATTTTATTGTATTACCTAATCTTATCTGTTTATTATTACTCTATACCTTATACTTGCAATTCATGTTTTTAGTACAGTGCAAGTGATTCACACTAAATTATTTAATTAAACTCGACTCACACCAAAATCATTTTTTAAGGAGGAACCAAATATAAAAGCTCAAAGAGAAAATTCTGCTTACCAAATATAAAATTTTTAGCATCACTTTTTGGACTCTCACTTATCTACCTAACCCAATTTCCATTTGTATCTAGTTTATAGCCGCTCACTGTTGCATTTGAAGGCATTTCACCTGATATATTTAGATAATACCAATTACCGCCATCATTTAGCCAGCCTGTTTTCATTGCTCCTGAATTATTTTACCTAAATTATAATCAGCATCAATGTATTTACCAGTTTTATCACTATAAATAAAAACTTTATATTATTTCACAGTTTATAAAGCAAATGTTAGATGTTATAATATAAACGTATACATGATTATTATGGGTGGGGGAATTTACTATGAATAACAATTTAAAAAAGATAATTGCATTTACTATTATATGTACAGCTTTTTCAACATGGGTACCATCAACTATACACATAGGAAATCAATATGCATATGCATATTCTGACAATAAACTAACTAGCTTAAAGATATCCTCAGGAATTTCTGGAATAGGAATTTATAGTAGTAAATCATATAAAAGTGACTATAAAATAAAAAGTGGTGATAAAGTTCCACTTGTTAGTTACTCAAAAATTCCTTCAAATCAAACAAATATTAAATTAAACTTAATTGAAACTAATGCTGCGGATACAAGGGGATTTGTAGGAAATGATAGTCTAAAGCTTACTGATATTTATAGTTCAATAAAAATTGAAAAAGGTGAAAAAAAATCAATTTATATAAGACTTTATGATTCTAAAAATTCTACTGATGATGAATACACTATAGAATATAAGCTTATTGTAGAAAGAGAAGATAATGGAGAAGATGATTCTGAATTAGAAACTGAAATTGTAACTACACAAGATTATGATGATATTTATTTAAATAAATTGCTTTTATATTCCAATAATGAAATAATTAATTTTACCTTTGATAAAAGTCAATCTATATATAACATAAATGTTGATGAAAACAAAACGTATTTTAAAATTAAAGCTGTTCCAGAACAAGAAAGTTACGATTTATTCATTAATGATAAAGAAGTAGATACTAAAGGTGATAATAAATATACAAAGGAAATATCATTAGATAAGGGAATAAATATTATAAAGATTAGAATTAAAAGTGAAGACTACGAACGAAGAGAATACTTTTTAAATGTAACAAGAGGAAAAACTAAATCAGTAACTGCCCAAACAAATACTACTAATAAGACTACAGTTCCTACTACCGACAATAATAGTCCACAAAATATACAAATAGGTGCAGCTTGGCAATATAGAAAAGCTGATGGAACTATGGCAATAGGATGGACAAGTATAGCAAATGAATGGTATTATTTTGATTCAACAGGCGCATTGAAAACAGGATGGTTACAAGATACTACTGGAAAATGGTATTATCTGAACGAATCAGGAGTTATGGCTAAAGATACCATGATTGCTGGATATAAGTTAGGTTCTGATGGAGTATGTATTATCAAATAATATTACAATACTCAACTATTTTTTCTTCAAATTTTTGTTTTCCAGCTGGCACTTCCTAAAATCTTAAGTAGGCTAGAGAATCACTTCCCTAGCCTTTCTCAAATTAGTTGGTGACAGTCACCGTATTCATAAAACAAAAAACAGACAAGATTCTCTTGCTTCAAATCCTTCCTAAATTATCAGCCAATTCTCCTATTGCATCAACATATTCATTGACTATTCTACTTGCAATTTCATTTGCTAAATTTTCATTATATATATATGATGTAGAATTTCTATCTTCTAATAAACTAATCCAAACTTTATCATCAAATATTAAATTATTTACATATGCTTTTTTATATATTGTACGTGGAAATGAATTTTCAAGGGTTACACCTAAATATTTCATGAATTCTCTAAGCGTTTTATGAGTAAGTTCATAAGTAAATTCAAATCTTTGAATTAGACTATCTCTTATTATATCATTCTTTCCATCATATAAATTACTTACTTCAACAAGTCTATCATAAGATTTTTTTAAATTCATGTATTTAAAATCAACGCTTCTCATAAATAACCACGCCCTCCTTTTTTATCTGTTCTATAAATAACCCATCATTTATATCCTTCATATCTGAAAAATCAAACTCTAATAAAGTACTAGTATTCAATTCAATATCTTCAATAAAATCTACTATTGAATTATCACAATTTTTATCAAATAAATAGTACTCTACTTATGGTAATTTCCTCAAAATATCATATATCCCTATTAGTAAAGAAATAATTTAGTTTGTTTCCTTTATTAATAAGAAACAAGGAGGTGATATTTATGACAATTAATGAATTAATAGGACTTATTGGAAATGTTGGTTTTCCTGTGGCTGTGAGTGCTTACTTACTTATCCGCTTAGAGAAACAAATAGATTCATTATCAAGTTCAATCAATAAACTCAATACCATAATATCAGCTAAAATTGGCATGGCTATTGATAGCTCTGGCGAGAATATTAATTCTAAAATTATTTCTTAAATTTTACTTTTATATTTCCATATGATTTTCATGAACAAATAAATTTTTAAAAAATAGAACAACTTTTTAAACTAACCATATATCTTATATGAATCGGAAAGGAGGTGAGACAATGGCTGCAAGTAAAGTTGTAAATGAAACTACTCTTAGCATCGAAGTTCAAAAATCAGTAGATAAAGCTGGGGATCCAATCTACAACAAAAGGACTTTCTCAAATGTGAGAAATGATGTTGACACTCAAAATGCCTATGATGTAGCAGAAGCTATTAAAGGCGTTTTAGAAGCTTCTACTGGAAATACATTCTTAAATGTTATTTCTAATGTAGTTAACGCTTAGTCAATTAATACTCTTTATTTGGCACACACTTTGAGCAATTGTTTTAGAAAACTCTACTTAGAAAGGAGGTGATGTAAATGGAATATATATTAGCTATGACTTTCATAACTGAATATGGTTTAAAATCCACTATTAATATAAACGGGGTTAAGCCTACATTAACACAAGCTGATGCTAACGCTTTAATGGATACCATAATAGCTAAAAATGTTTTTGCTGTGGAATCTGGAGCTTTTATTAGCAAAGATACTGCTAAATTAACTGAAAGAAAAGTTACTAAATATGAGGTAGCTTAGTAAAAAAGAACGCTAAATCTTTAAACGGAAGATTTGGCGTTCTTTTCTTTTGCTCTACAAAACTATTTAATCTAAATCATCTATTATAGAATGTAAAAACTCCACTAAATTTATACATTTAGATAAACTAGATGACTCCATCATATTTTCAAACAAAGGTTTGGTCTTTTTGCAATATAACTATTACTAAACTTGATAATTTTTACAATTAAGTATGTTAAACTTTTCTTGAAACCATATATATTAAAGTAAAATACGTGTGCTTTAGCTTTCTATGGCAACGCTTATTTTTAATATTTAATACATATGGAGGTGCTATATTAATGGATTTTAAAGAAATTGAAACCTTAGTTTCTTCTGCAAAAGCTCAAAATAAATTATCAAAGGAAAGATTAGCAGAGGAATTTACACCATTTATAATAAATCTTTCTAATAAGACTTTTATTAGTGGCTATGATGCTAAAGATATACAAAATGAATGTTTCAGAATACTTTTTAAATGTGTTTCTGTGTATAAATTAGAAAAACATAGATTTGTTGCTTATGCTACTAATGGAATTAAAAATAGCATTAATGATTTAATAAGAAAAAGTAAAAATAGAAGTTCTTCAGAAGGCTTTGAAGCACTAACACTTTCTGATAATTTAGAGCATATCCTCCCTTCTACAGAATGTGGATTAGACGAAATGCTATGTGGTAAAGATGATTGTGAATCATTAAGACAAGCTTTTAATAATCTAGATGAAGATGAAAAAGAGCTGATTATTTTTGTTTACTTTAAAAATAACTCTTTGCAAACATATGCATATTGGAAAAATATGTGCTATTCTACAGCTAATAGAAAGAAAAGAATCATCTTAAACAAAATGAAACAAGTTATATCTTAAAAATGCCTAAATAAAGGGTACTCTGTTGTTTCGCTTACTGAACAAAAGAGTACCCTTTATTTCTGGTTTGGATACACATATATTTAAACTTGGTATTATAAAAAAATACAATTACCAGCCAAGTAATGCTCTTTCTAATTTATCGTAGTCATAATTCCGAGGTTCGAAATTATTGAAATTCAAATTTTTGTGCTTTTTAGATTCATACCTAAATTTTCCTTTTGATTGATTTGCACAATCTTTAGGATATCCTTCTTCTTTCCAATTTTTTAGTATTCCATTAATATAATTCATTCTAGGTTTATTAACTTCTAATGCTCTGTCAATAGCAAATTTAACATTCTCTCCACCATAAATAGACACTGCAGTCTTAATTGAATGCAAGCTGCTTCCTTTGATTTTTTTAGGAAGTTTGTTAATATACTCAAGTATATCAACTTCACTAAAAGTATCAGCGCTTATTTCAACCTCAATATTGCTCACTATATTGCTTTCGATCTCAGTATTACTATCTTTCCTGCTCTCAGTCTCATTACTGGTCTCATTATCATTATCTGTCCTTTTCTCTGTCTCATTACTCCTCTCTGTCTTATTCTTATTCTTATTCTTGTTCTCTTTCTCTTTCTTATTCTGTTTAGTTACGGTAACGTTACTATAATTAGTACACTCCTCTTCAAAATTTTGTTCAAAAGTATTATCATAATCATCTTCTAAATCATATTCATCAATATTATCAGAGCTTTCTTCTAAATCAATTTTAATAGTATTACCACAATCATCAATTTGATTATTATTCTCCTCAGCAGTTTCATTTCTGTTTGTTTTATTCTTTGCTCTATATTTCTCAACACGTTTTCTCGTTTGTTCTCTAATTTTATCCATACTTTCAACATTTTGATGTTTATCCCAACTTAAAATATTGATTATGTTATTTTCATCAATATTTATCATCTTTAAATCCTCTAACATTTTTAATGCAAATTCTATTAATTCTATTGGTCTATTAAATATTATAGAAAGCATTTCTCTTGTATATGGAATATTTTCACTTAAAAATATTCTTCCAGCTGCATTAGTCTTTCCTGCTTGAATAAGTAATCTTATCCATACATAATGAACTACATCCCTATTAGGCATTGAATCTAATATTTTCATTTTTTCATCATCACTCATTCCAAGATCTAATTTAATCCATTTAATTATACCCATAATTCGCCCTCTCATATTTTTAAATTTAGAATACACAATTAATGCTCTTTATCCGATAGCTAGCCTCCATAACACTTCAGGAAATTTAACATAAGAACTCCAAGTAGAGCTTCTTGGAGTTTTGTTCCTTAACTATTCATTGTTAATTACTTTTAGGTGGAATTCTTTTTATAACATTATTAAGCCAAAAGTCTTTTTCTATTTGGATAATCATATTAATTATCTCTTCATCCCTTAAAACTTCCTTATATACAAATTTTTTGCCACCAATTAATGATGCTATATATGCTTTATCAGCTTTAGAAACCCTCATATAATGTTGACATTCAAGTAAGTAACTGGCTGGTAGCTCTCCCCCATCCCATTCTCTAGGTAAAAAAACGTTTTCTGTCTTACATATTAAAATTGCATTTTCTCCTACAATCTTTCTATGAATATTTCCTATAATAAAGTCATATTCTTCATCTATTAATTGTTTATTTTCTTTTCTGACCTTTTTTTCACTTCTAATTGAAAACTCCCTTGAAAGTGTTTCTTTTGCATTACAATCCCAATAATCAGCTTCACTTGCATCTTTCTCTAGTATATTTTCCACATTTTTATCTTGTTCAAGCAAAGCTATTTTTTCTAAATATAGATTACAGGCGCTTTTTCTTTTATTTATACCCATAATAGAACTAATATCTATAGCATCAATTCCAACTTTTATATTTTTTAATAAATTCCCTTTTAGCATTATCATTCCCCTTTTAATTTTAAATTCAGCCTTTGAATACGTTTTTATTTAAGTTATTTTGTAATTTACTCATTCTATTAAAATAAACTTATTTCTCCAAATATTATTTTCATGTCAACACCAAATATAGATGCTATCAATTTTCTATTTCTTTTAGTTGGAATTACTTTACCATTTTCCCAGTTCCACCAAGCCTTTTGTGTTGTAATACATTTATCAGCAGCTTTTTTTATTGACCAATCATGAAATTTTCTTAAACGTTTTATTCTTTCATACCACTTAAGATTTTCAAGCGTGTCAGTTAATATTTTCCCTAAATTATACATATTAATTCCCCCTTCATGCCTTAATTAAGTCCGTGTTATTATTTTACATAAGATCCATATTTATTTCAAAACCATAAATCTCTAAAAAAAACCTTTTAGCCTATAATAAATCTTATTTTTTACTTTATTGAGTGTTTTATTTAACTTCTCATATAGGATTACGTGAAATATGTATTTTTCGCTATCATCCTTTTTTTTACAATTAAATGTGTTAATATTATTTTAATATATATACTTATTGCATTTTATAATTTGCAATTAATTTGATTATTTACACTTGGAGGTGTTCTCTTAATGGATTTTATAGAAATTGAAAGTTTAGTAGCTAATGCTAAAACCCACAACAGATTATCAAAAGAAAAATTAGCAGAAGAATTTAAACCATTTATAATAAATGTTTCTAATAGAACTTTTATTAATGGCTATGACAGGCAGGACATAGAAAATGAATGTTATCAAATATTATTTAGATGCGTTTCCTTATACGATTTGAGTAAACATAAGTTTGTTGCTTATGCTACCAATGGAATAACAAATAGTATTAATTATCTAATAAAAAAAAGCATAAATAGAAGGTCTTCTGAAGGATTTGAGGCATTATCTTTCTCTTATAACTTAAAACATAAACTTCATTCTACGCATTTGAATTTAGAAGAAATATTATGTACTAAGGAAAAATTTGAAGCACTAAGAGCAATAATTAATAATTTAAACGGCGAAGATAAAGAATTAATATTGTTTGTTTACTTTAAAAATAATTCTTTGAAAAATTATGCTCATTTGAAAAATATGTGCTACTCCACAGCTTATAGCAAGAAAAAGGGGGTATTAGACAAAATAAAAAAGGAGTTATCTGTATTAAATTTTTAAAACAAAAAAACACTTCACTAAGCATTAAATTTAGTGAAGTGCTTGTATTTGTTAATTTGCGAGCCTCTGGGTGTTGGTAAATGAGTTTGTGACTAATTTTTCATCATATTATTAAAAATAGATGGATAATCTCTATCTCCGCGTAAAACTCTCAAAATATTTATTTATTCTAAATCATCTATTGCAGATTGTAAAAATTCTACTTTATATCTTGCCATTGATTAAATCCTTCATTCTGCTACTTGGATTAATGGAGTGTTTAATTTGTTTGTTATTTTATTTCACGTATCTTATCTTGGATAAATACCTCATATAAATGTTCTGCTGTATGCTCTAATCCTGTTTCATGCATAGTTACATATTGCTTTAGCATATCATCTACAGTTATTAAATCTATTAATTTACTACATGGTATATCATATTTATAGCTAACATAATTATAAACTTTTCCTATCCAATACAGTTTGTTTCCATAATAATATTTATCCTTATCGCTCTTTTGGTAATCAACATTTTCTAATAAATCTCTTATTACTACTGCTCCTATTTTCCCTATCCAATAAGGATGCCCTTGCTCTACTTTTTTCCTATGGGTTGATTTCATAAAACATTTAATCATCCAAGGTATATCAATACTCGGAAGAAGACTACTTCCATCTTGAAATGCCGATATAATTTGTTTTTCTATATCAGTAAAATAAACTTCATCATAAGTTACATATTTATTATTCCTATTATCCAAGACTATCTCCCTCCTAATAAATCTCTTACAAAAGTTTTACCATCATTAAAACTTTTCTGTAATAATTGTCTAAAGTAAAGTCTGGCTGTTTTATCATTCATAAGATAATCATCATATAATTCATTAGCACTACACAAATCACTACATACATACTTAATTTCATCAAATGCTATACTGCTAATTAAAACAAATTGTCTGCCTAACTTTCCTAAGTTTAGCGCATCTGCTAAAACTTCTAATGCTAATTGATTAGATAAAAAACTTTCAGCTATCTGAAAATAACTATCATCTGCTCTATATCCGGTAATTATATCATAATTTTTTACATCTATCTTTAAGTATTTCTTAATAAACTTTCTTCTAATAAATTCAACATCATCATCTAGATTATTAGGAATTCTATTATTCAATAATATAGCCATCCATAACAAAATATCATCTTTATCTAAATTTAATATATTTAATCCCTCTATATCTATTTCATATTTATTATTATATCCATCTTCTCCTTTGTTTACTGACCAAAGACTACCTGCCCTATTATCATCTATACAATAAAATCCTATACCATAATCATTATTTATTTTGCCATATCCATATACAGGTACTTTAACAATATCAGTACTGCCATGATAAACAGTTTTTATATTACTCATTTACCTCAATCACCATATCTTTCATTAATAACTTTAATTCATATTGAATTGCTAAAGTTGTTATTAGAATTCATATACTTACGTTCCTATAATATTAACTTCATATTAATATTATATCCCATAAGCTATCTGCTTAAAACAAAAACAGATAAGATTTTAATTAATTCATCTTACCTGTTATCTTTATTTCTATATTATTTTAAACTTCTACCTGGTAATTTTTATTTTCCCCGGGGTACTTCCAACGTGCGAAGGGCTGAGGTTGCTTTTGTTGGTATATCTGTCATTTTTGCTTTTACTGGATTCAAACGAACACACCTGCTATTTTCTGACATTTATTTATCATCCTCAATAAGTTCTGAATGATATCTATCTTGAAATAAATGACCAATATAATTGTATTTCTTATTACTGTTTTGTTCCATTCGCTTTAATCAAAACAATGGATATATATTTTTAGAAATATCTCTTTGATATACAATATTTAAAAAAGAAAAACACCTTACTAAACATTTAATTATAGTAAAGTGTTTGTACCTGGAAACTTTTGTTTTCCCTGGGGTGCTTCCGAGCTCCGTGCGAGTGAGGTTGCTAATATGATAAATAGCTCCCTTATACCATGTGATTTTTGCTGTTGGCATCATTATTTCTCCCTATAATTTTTCATTATCTGAAGTATAGACATAAATATTTTATTTAAACAGAAAACAGATAAGATCTTTATTATCTTATCTGTCTTATCTAATTATATATTAATTTAAAACTTGTACCTGGAAAATTTTAGACCTTTGAGGTTGTTGAGGGGAATGAAATGACCCTCTTGCTATTAGAAGGGGCATCTTCAACAGATGGCTTTTCAACTAATCCTTTTACTTTGCAAACTCTATCATATATTTGTATTCCATCAACTATACCATACTTAGATACATCTTCTTTTGCTACTATTTGCACTCCTAATATAGTCGTTTTATATTCATTATAACAATCAATAAGTTGTTTTAAGCAGGGTGTTTCGTCTGTAATTTTTTCAGAAAATTTGATACTATTATTAATAATTTGTATTTGATGATATAATTGATTATATCATTAAAATAGGAGGCTTTATATGTATACTACTGAAAATACTTTCAAATTTGATAAAAATACTACTACTCTGTTAAAAGGAATCGCAATAATACTAATGATTATACATCATTTCTTTGGCTTTCCCAAATGGATAATAGCTCCAAATTGCTATATTCCTATAGGCTTGACTATTAACAATCTCCCCCTTGAACAAGTTATTGCCACCTTCAACAAAATATGTGTGGGTTTATTTTTATTTGTAACTGGGTATGGCATGTTTTTCTCATATAATAAGAATAATTATTATAGAAAAAGTTTTAAAAAATTAATTAAATTTTTATCAAACTATTGGATTATTATGATCCTACTTTTTATTCCAATTAAAATATATTTAGGTAAATTCAATTTTAATTTGAAGGATATTTTCCTAAATATGTTCGCTTATAAGACATCATATATTACTTTTGCATGGTATGTTAGATTTTATATTGAAATTATAATATTTTTCCCATTATTAAAAAAATTAATAAAGAATAACTGCTATTATTCTATTTTTATCTCAATTATTCCATTTAACATTATTAACTATCTTATTATAAAACAAGGATATAGCTCGCTAATTCCAATTAATTTTGTATATGAATTTTTCTATTGGGTACCTATTCTAATGTTAGGATATATTTTTGCTAAGTTTAACATTTTTCAATACATAAAACATAAATTTATTCATTTGGACTTAGATAATATTTATATATATTTTTTTCTTTGTCTTTTAATATTTGCTTTCCGAACAAAATTCAAATTAATTTCCGGAACTAATATAGATATACTTTGTGTACCTTTCTTTATATTCTCTATAATTAATATAACATCCATTATTAATTATAGTGTAGTAAACAGAACCCTAATATTACTAGGAAAACATTCATTAAATATATGGTTTTTACATAATATATTCTTTATTGGAAATTCTAAAATACAATCTATTGCCTATTATCCTAAGCTACCTATTTTAATTATAATTTGGGTATTTGTTTTGGTTCTACCACTTTCTTATATAATAAATTCTATATTAATTCAACTTGAAAATTTATTTATTAAAATCGTAAGCGTAAAAAAATTAACGGATAGATAAATATAAACCTTAATTGTTAAAATTAACATAGATTTTAGCAATGGAGGTTTACTTATATGAACAATAATGAAAATATAAATTGGAGAGAAATTGTTGCAGCGTTTTCTTCTTACGAAGGAACGTTAGGAAAATTCTGCAATGCAAATCAAATTACTAAAAGTCAATTTTATTACTATAAAAAGAAATTTAAGGATGAAGATAATAATTTACAGTTTCATGCAATTTCCATGAGAGAAGAAAGAGTAACAACTGAAATCACAGTAGTTCCAACTGATAGACCTAATATAATAATAGAAATAGGAGCAGCTAAAATATATGTACCGGCTAATGAAATAGCTGTTTTGAGTAATCTACTTAAGGATTTGATTACAAATGTTTAATCTTAATAAAGTTAATACAGTTTATCTTGCATGTGGAATAACAGATTTGAGAAAAAGTATTGATGGACTAGTAGTGATTGTGCAAACGCAGCTAAAGTTAGATCCGTTTGAAAAAGTCTTGTTTGTTTTTTTCAATAGGCAAATGAATAGAATTAAGATACTTCACTTTGATGAAGGATTCTAGTTGTACTATTTCCGACTTGAAAATAGTAAATTAAAATGGCCGATGACTCCAGACGAAGCTCTTAAAATCAACAAAGAGTAATTGAAATGGTTGCTTATGGGATATGAAGTTAGAATTAAGTCTAAATTTAAGCCAATTGAAGTAAGAAATAGCTTTTAAAACAAATATTGCTGTAAACCCTTAATTTTGAACTTTTACAAGTTTCGGAATTGAGGGTTTTGTGGTAATATGTCCCTATATTTATTGCGAGATATAGGGATGGATATTTTAAATTTAGAAGATCAACTTGATGAAAAAACAAAATTATTGATTTATAAAATGGAAAAAGACATTGAATCAAAAGATAAGGAAATTGATGATTTAAAAAAGGAATTGGCTTTTCTTAAAGGACAGATTCTTAATAAAAACAGAAATATTTTTGGACAATCTAGTGAACAAGTTGATTCAAGACAGCTCTCACTTTTTAATGATGCTGAAAAAAACAGTGATCTTAAAATAGATGAGCCTACTATTGAAGAAATTACATATACAAGAAAAAAATCATCTTCTCATTTAGGAAAGAAAGATAATTTATCCGGCCTAGCTAGAGTTACAATTGAACACAAACTTGATGAATCCGAAGCAGTTTGCGATAAATGTGGAAATAATTTAGTAGTAATAGGAAAAAAATCAAAAGAAATTTTAAAATATAAACCAGCAGAACTTTACATAGAAGAACATATTTCATATACATATGCTTGCAAAAATTGCGAAGCGGATGCTGATAAATCCAATATAATTTCTGCAAAAATGCCAAATACTTTCTTATATAAGAGTATGGCTTCAAATGAATTATTAGCTCATTTTGTGAGCATGAAATATCAATATGCAATGCCATTATATAGAATGGAATCATATTTTAAGATGATGGATGTTAATCTTTCAAGGCAGACATTATCTAACTGTATAATAAGTTGTGCAAATGAACTTCAGCCTGTTTTTGATTATATGAAAGATGAACTCTTAAGAAGAAATTATATCCATGCTGATGAAACCTATGTAAAGGTTATTGAAGAAAACGAAAAAGACTCCAACTCAAAAAGGTTCATGTGGCTATATCGCTCCGGAGGCATAGAGAATCAGATAATTTTATATGATTATCTGAAAACAAGATCCGGCACTTGTGCTGAAGAATTTCTTGAAGGTTTCTCGGGATATCTTCAAACAGATGGATATGATGGCTATAATAAAGTTAAGAATATAAAAAGACTATACTGTATGGCCTATATTCGAGGAAAATTCTTTGATATAATATCAACATTAAACCCTGAAGCTCTAAAGCAGTCTCACGCATTAGAAGGGTTTAATTATTGTGAGCAACTTTATGAAGTTGAAAAGGATTTAAGGGAACAATATATAGGCTGTGATGATTATTATGGTGATCGACATACAATAATGCTTAAGAAATCTGCCCCTATTTTTAATAAATTTAAAGAATATGTAGATACTGAAATTGTTAATGCCCTTCCTAAAAGTCCATTAGGCAAAGCACTCGCATATGCTCAAAAATTGTTACCAAATATGAAAACTTTCTTGACAGATGGATGCCTTGAAATTGATAATAATGCAGCTGAAAGAGCTATAAAGCCATTTGTAATTGGCAGAAAAAACTGGATGTTTTCCAAGACAGTAAAAGGCGCAAAATCAAGTGCAGTGCTTTATAGTATTACTGAGACGGCTAAAGCTAATGGCTTAGCAGTGGAAAAGTATTTAGTATATTTATTTGAAATGTTTGCAAATTCAGAAGTTAAGGAAAGGGACATACTAGAAAAATGTATGCCATGGTCTGAAGGCATTCCAGATGAACTGCGCATTAAGACTACCAAATAATTATTTCTATATAAAATTATACCCAACAGAGAATATAAGTTTTTCTGTTGGGTTTATTTTATCACTTAAATTATGCTACCGCTACGCGTCGATTCCTTGACGCTTACTTTACAACATATATAGTTTAGTATTTAATTTATTTTCATAAATAAATTTTCAAGTTGAATTAATATAGAATTTACTATATAGGGAAGTGGTAAAACCAAAATAAATACCCACATTATAATTAAAATAGGTAGTTTCGGATAATAGGCTATAGATTGTATTTTAGAATTTCCAACAAAAAATATATTATGTAAAAACCATACTTAACTCATAACAACTGGTAATAATTTAGGCTCTGTAACTCTTTCATAAAAGAATTGATTTAAAAAATTTAATGCTGAAACTTCATTTCTACTAAATAGTAATACAATAAGAGTATATATTACTAAAAATAAAAAATATTTTTCCTGAATTTTTAAAATACCTTTAATATTTTTTATACTCGAATTAACATGTGAAAAACTCCATCCTGCAAAAAAAAAAAGAATGGAACATCTATCAATAATGTTATACTGCGAATAATAGTAGGTACGTATGAACTTCCAGACCAAAAAGCAGTATGTATTATAATAATATTAATTGCAGCTGACTCTCTTAAAAAATTAATATAATAATCACGTTTTAGACTCATCTGTATTCTACTTAAAGTAATATTTTTATTCTAACAATCTAATCTCTCTTTCTAAATGTAAATACTTTCATAAGAATAAACGTGATTGGTACACCAATAACTGCCGCTAAAGCAAATACAATGAGTTTATTCCATGTAAATATATTATAAAATAAAAATACCATTATATTTTGTATAATAAAATTAGGAATATAAGATATGAAAAATTTTATGAACTTATTAAAGCTCAACTGTTCCTCGAAGACAAAACTGCTATTTAAAATATATGATATAAGCATTGAGGACAAATATCCAATTATAAATGAAATATTAACATCTAAAAATATTGAATAAATACTTGAAAATAAAATCCCAGTTATAGTATTAATGCAACCTATAAATAAAAATTTAATAAATTGCTTAGTTAAAAGTATTGTTTTAATCTTTTTTAGCTTACTAGGATTATATTTACCCCACTCAATTATCTTTGTTTGACTAACTATATATGATTTTTTAGCTATTTTCGAGAGAGGCTCATCCGACAAAGAGTCAGAGTAAAACGATTCTATCTTTACGTTAGGAAACTGTTTTTTTAGTTCAATCACCTTTTCTTCACCATAACAATTTTCAGCCTCACATATTCCCGTATACTTGTTTACTTTAGAAGCTATTAATTTTTCTATCCCAATCTTTTTGCATATTGGTTTTAATAAAAATTCAGGAGAGGCAGAAATAACTAAATCTGAATCTCTCTTATTAAATAAATACCATTCTTTAATTTTAAATTGCTTTTCATTCCAAAAAACATTAATCATGTGATCGATATTATCTAAGCCTTTTAGAAAAGAATAAAACTTTTCTTTAAATTGTAATTTTGTATAGTTTCCAAATATATATCTTATAAATCCATAGATTTGAATTGGAAAATATTTAAGTAGTGATGGTTTTCTCTTTAGTGAAAATAAATAAAAGTCTATTGTACTGTCCCCATCATAAATAGTTTTATCAAAATCATAAACATTCATTTTTTCTTTCCCCCATTAATTTTTATATAGTTAATCTATAAAAATTAAATTATATGTATATTATTAATAATGTGATAATCATGTATACAAATACCATTCCTAGTAAGCGTAAAAAAATTAACGGATAGATAAATATAAACCTTCATTGTTAAAATTAACATAGATTTTAGCAATGGAGGTTTATTTATATGAACAATAATGAAAATATAAATTGGAGAGAAATTGTTGCAGCGTTTTCTTCTTACGAAGGAACGTTAGGAAAATTCTGCAATGCAAATCAAATTACTAAAAGTCAATTTTATTACTATAAAAAGAAATTTAAGGATGAAGATAATAATTTACAGTTTCATGCAATTTCCATGAGAGAAGAAAGAGTAACAACTGAAATCACAGTGGTTCCAACTGATAGACCTAATATAATAATAGAAATAGGAGCAGCTAAAATATATGTACCGGCTAATGAAATAGCTGTTTTGAGTAATCTACTTAAGGATTTGATTACAAATGTTTAATCTTAATAAAGTTAATACAGTTTATCTTGCATGTGGAATAACAGATTTGAGAAAAAGTATTGATGGACTAGTAGTGATTGTGCAAACGCAGCTAAAGTTAGATCCGTTTGAAAAAGTCTTGTTTGTTTTTTGCAATAGGCAAATGAATAGAATTAAGATACTTCACTTTGATGAAGGATTCTGGTTGTACTATTTCCGACTTGAAAATAGTAAATTAAAATGGCCGATGACTCCAGACGAAGCTCTTAAAATCAACAAAGAGGAATTGAAATGGTTGCTTATGGGATATGAAGTTAGAACTAAGTCTAAATTTAAGCCAATTGAAGTAAGAAATAGCTTTTAAAACAAATATTGCTGTAAACCCTTAATTTTGAACTTTTACAAGTTTCGGAATTGAGGGTTTTGTGGTAATATATCCCTATATTTATTGTGAGGTATAAGGATGGATATTTTAAATTTAGAAGATCAACTTGATGAAAAAACAAAATTATTGATTTCTAAAATGGAAAAAGACATTAAATCAAAAGATAAGGAAATTGATGATTTAAAAAAGGAATTGGCTTTTCTTAAAGGACAGATTCTTAATAAAAACAGAAAGATTTTTGGACAATCTAGTGAACAAGTTGATTCAATACAGCTCTCACTTTTTAATGATGCTGAAAAAAACAGTGATCTTAAAATAGATGAGCCTACTATTGAAGAAATTACATATACAAGAAAAAAATCATCTTCTCATTTAGGAAAGAAAGATAATTTATCCGGCCTAGCTAGAGTTACAATTGAACACAAACTTGATGAATCCGAAGCAGTTTGCGATAAATGTGGAATTAATTTAGTAGTAATAGGAAAAAAATCAAAAGAAATTTTAAAATATAAACCAGCAGAACTTTACATAGAAGAACATATTTCATATACATATGCTTGCAAAAATTGCGAAGCGGATGCTGATAAATCCAATATAATTTCTGCAAAAATGCCAAATACTTTCTTATATAAGAGTATGGCTTCAAATGAATTATTAGCTCATGTTGTGAGCATGAAATATCAATATGCAATGCCATTATATAGAATGGAATCATATTTTAAGATGATGGATGTTAATCTTTCAAGGCAGACATTATCTAACTGGATAATAAGTTGTGCAAATGAACTTCAGCCTGTTTTTGATTATATGAAAGATGAACTCTTAAGAAGAAATTATATCCATGCTGATGAAACCTATGTGAAGGTTATTGAAGAAAACGGAAAAGACTCCAACTCAAAAAGGTTCATGTGGCTATATCGCTCCGGAGGCATAGAGAATCAGATAATTTTATATGATTATCAGAAAACAAGATCTGGCACTTGTGCTGAAGAATTTCTTGAAGGTTTCTCGGGATATCTTCAAACAGATGGATATGATGGCTATAATAAAGTTAAGAATATAAAAAGACTATACTGTATGGCCCATATTCGAAGAAAATTCTTTGATATAATATCAACATTAAACCCTGAAGCTCTAAAGCAGTCTCACGCATTAGAAGGGTTTAATTATTGTGAGCAACTTTATGAAATTGAAAAGGATTTAAGGGAACAATATATAGGCAGTGATGATTATTATGGTGATCGACATACAATAAGGCTTAAGAAATCTGCTCCTATTTTTAATAAATTTAAAGAATATGTAGATACTGAAATTGTTAATGCCCTTCCTAAAAGTCCATTAGGCAAAGCACTCGCATATGCTCAAAAGTTGTTACCAAATATGAAAACTTTCTTGACAGATGGATGCCTTGAAATTGATAATAATGCAGCTGAAAGAGCTATAAAGCCATTTGTAATTGGCAGAAAAAACTGGATGTTTTCCAAGACAGTAAAAGGCGCAAAATCAAGTGCAGTGCTTTATAGTATTACTGAGACGGCTAAAGCTAATGGCTTAGCAGTGGAAAAGTATTTAGTATATTTATTTGAAATGTTTGCAAATTCAGAAGTTAAGGAAAGGGACATACTAGAAAAATGTATGCCATGGTCTGAAGGCATTCCAGATGAACTGCGCATTAAGACTACCAAATAATTATTTCTATATAAAATTATACCCAACAGAGAATATAAGTTTTTCTGTTGGGTTTATTTTATCACTTAAATTATGCTACCGCTACGCGTCGATTCCTTGACGCTTACCATTCCTATTAATACTTTATCACTTAAAACGACACTAACTGGATCACCATCTGACTCACCTTCAACATTTAGACTGTACTTCATACAAATTAGCATTATAAGTGGAACTGTCCATACAATATTGCTATTTGAATATCTTTCTATTGTAACAGGATCAACACACCATAGCGCATAGAATACAATTGTTAATCCTAAGCACATATACATATTTTTATCAAGAAAATCATGATTATAATATTTTAATACATTTCTTGTTTTATCCCCCTGATTTTGATATTCATTTCTTCTTTTCCCTAATCCTAGGTAAAAAGACATAGCTATAACTGTTAGATACAACCATTTTGAAGTTTCTATACCCGTAATTGACGAACCATATAGAACCCTTATTAAAAATCCTGATACCAAAATGCTGACGTCTATAATGGGTAAGTTTTTCAACCCCATACTATATGCAAAATTAATTATTAAATATGTAATTATAAATACCCAACTCATTATACTAAATCCACATGCAAAAAAATTAAAAATAATCCCGATTATTAATATAAATATTGCTAACTTATAAGCTGATTTTACAGATATATCTCCAGAAGCTATTGGTCTATTACATTTTTTAGGATGTTTTCTATCTTTTTCAACATCATTAATATCATTAACTATATAGACAATAGATGAAAGAATACTAAATGAAAAAAAACCCAATATAGTCTTCTTTAGTAATTCAATATCAAATAAATTTTGGCTAAAGACAAGTGGTAAAAAAATCAGCACATTTTTCAAATAATGCTGGACTCTCATTAATTTTAAATATTTTTTCAATTTTATATCCTCCATATCTAGTTCACTTTAGTAAAATATATTGTATTTCTAGATGTACTAAATGATGTCCATGTTTTTTCATTATCCATATTTTTTACTATTTTATAACTTATGTGCTTATCATCTAGTCTTTTTAGGCAAGACGATTTAAACTTATCTGATTTAATATATACCTCTATATTTGAATCTTTTAATGCTATTAATTGATTATTTATTGTTTTAGTACTTTGGACGTTTGCTTTAAAATAGCTATATGCTACAAATGTTATATTCAGAGCACATATTAATACCACTGCTAATTCAATTATTTTACAAAAAATCCCTCTTCTACCATATTCCTTTTTTTCTTGAATATCTAAGCTAAATGTACTAAATACTATAATTGGTATTAAATATAATTGTGGTGTATACCTTGCCCACCATGCCTCTGGATTCATTATTACTGTAATTAATATACCTAATAAAAATAAACTTATAGATTTCTTTTCATACTTTTGTCTAATATAAATAATTATAGATAATATCAGCATTCCACTGAATAATGGCCCCCAGCCTCCTATTCTTACATCTGGCATTTTAAAGACATTTATTTCCTCTTCATTAATATATAAAGGTACTTTTATTGCTGGATCTCCCTTTGCAACCTCATTAATATTATCACTTTCTGAAAATATCGATGTCATAAATTTTTCTATCCAATTTTTTTCTGCAAAACTTTTAGGCTGATTATATGATATAATATCCACTTTTCCTTGTCCCATTAATGGATAAAATATATGATTTCCTTCTTGTAAATTAATCATATATGGATTAAATCCCAAAATTCCTACTCCTATAACTAAAATCATACTTGCAGATATGATTAACTTTTTAATATTTCTTTTATTAATTAGACGATATAATATATACATTCCGCCAATAGCAAAGACATACCCAAGTAATGTAAACTTAATATTTACACCAATACAGCCTATCATAACTAAAAATATATATTTTATTGTAGAATCATCTTTCTCTAAATCTAATATCATACATCCACAAATTATTAAAAGAGAAGCTAGTATTCCATCATGATAAAAACTCAACATTTGATATATCGAAACTGGATTAAATCCTATTAATAAAGCATATACTAAACTATGTGCATAATTAAACTTAAATCTTAATAGCAATATATAAAGGCTATATAATGTTGCCATAATCATAAATAGTACATTTATCATCTTTCCCATTTCAATATTTTTAAATGTAGAGAGTATGCATGCCTGCATAATTTCTGAATACTTACCATAATAGTTATTCCATAAAGCTCCTTCTCCAGTTAGCTTTTCATATATTGGGTTCCATCCATTATTTAATTCAATAATAGCATTTTGATGATACCACATTCCATCCCATGATATATCATAAAAGTTGCCAGTTAAAATTAAGGTTATTATAATAATAGTCAATACAATAACTTCTATAATTAAAAATTGTCTTACATCTCTTTTTTTTATCATAACAAATCCTAAGCATATACTAATTAAATATGCAATAGGTATTATAAATGTATTTATTCCAATTTTTAAAAATAGACAAGAAATTGCTAATGCAAATATTATAAAGCACAATATAAGCAATTGTATATATACATTATGCACATATTGTGCAATATCATTTCTCTTTTCCATACTCTATTCTACCCCTATCACAAATTAAAAACTTTCTTTAATAACTCCATTATTGTATATTAAATTTTTAATTTATATTCTGTTTATTTCTTCATAGACTCTCTTACAATTATTTGTATCTGTATACCTATAAAAAGCGTTTACTCTATCTATATATTCATCTTTCATTTTACATCCATTTTTCATATAATTTATCATAGTTTCAATGAGCTCATTATATTCTCTACAAACCTCACCCATCCCCATAGTTTCATAATCGAAATATCCTTGCTCATAATGATTTTCATACCATTGAAAATAAATTACTGGTTTTTTCATATAAGCAAAATCAAAAGCTATAGATGAATAATCGGTTATTAGTAAACTAGATTCTGTTAATAACTTTTGATAACTTACTTCATGATTTATAAATTTAACATAATCGTTTTTCGAAAAGTCTTCAACTTGTTGGTAAATCTCTGGATGTGGATAAAATAATATTTCATAATTATATTTTTTAGCATACTCAATTAATTTTCTATCATTTATTAAAGAATTATATATTTTAAAATAATCACTTTCTTTAAATTTAGGGTTATAAATTCTCAACCTAGTCTCTGGATCAATTGGTCCTACCACCTCTTTATTCCATGTAGGAATTATAAATATTTGTTTTTTATCATTATTAATCAAATTATCATATCTTGGTAGACCCGTTAATTTAATCACATCCTCATTATAATAATAATTTCCATTTATAATAGATTCATATTCTTTTTCAGCTGATGTAACAAACATTTTAAATTGTGTATTATATCTATTTAAATTAAATGATAAATCATCTTTTATAATACCATGTTGTAAGAATATAAAATCAAAGTCAACTAAATTTCGTAATAAAATTCCATTTCCATCAAATTGATGCCTTGCAAAATCTCCAGTATGAGCCGAAATCATTTTATCACATAATATAAATAACATTTTATGTTTAATTGATCCATAATCTATTACATGACCTATTTGTGATAATCTGTTCCAATCAGTACTATCTTTACTTAATATGAAATATTTCTTTATCTTATCATTTTGTTTATTAGAATATTTAAATAAATGTTCTGCATTATCATCTGCTCTATCAACTCTATCCATAAATAACCATATTTTTTTTCTATTTATAGATTTTATAAGTTTTAATATTAATCTATATAAAATCATTTTTTTATTATTACTTTTATATAATTGTTGTGCAAATCTAAATTCTCTGCCTATGCGAGTCTTTATATTATTATGAAGTATTACAAAACAATTATATATATAAACTATACAATATTTATCTTGAGTAAAATAAGATTCATCAATAAAACTATATAATCTTACATTTCTATCAATCCAGATTCTAGGCCTTATATAATTATTATTTATTTTTATTTGTAATTTAATATCTCCAATACCAGTCTTTTTAAGATCTATTTTTATTCTAAATCCTTTTCTATCTAATATAATTTTATCTAATGCATTGACATTTTTATCTGGCCTATTTATGTGTTGAGATTTAAATTCCTTATTATTAATTGTTGCTACTACTTCATATAATTCCCCAGCAAGAGCAACCTCAGTATATCCTTCTATAGTAAGCAAATCATCTTTTATATCTAATACCTGTACTGCTAAAGTACTATCCTTCAAATCGCATAATACCCTATTTTTAAACAATATCTTGCAATTATCTTTTAAAAAGCTTAGTATATACTTCAAATCATTTCCATATTTCATCTCTAGCATAAATAATTTATATCTTAATTTTGTATCAGTTTCTAAAATTACATCATCATCAATTTGCTTTAAAATTTCTTCTATCGTTTCTATGAATTCATCTTTCTCTTTATCATTCATATTACTATTTTTCAATGTTTCTATATGTACACGCCATTTTAAATCATACATAACTAAATATTGAATATACTTTATTACTTCTCCATATACTTTTTGGGATTCTTCCATTAAATCCATAGGTCCCTTATTTAAAAATTCTGTATACCAATCTTTAGATTCACCACTATTATCTATTGCAGATGTTCCATCCTTTCTTTTCCTATACAAGTATTTACAATTTTCTATTGTTCCATATTTACCTGTTCTTAAAATAATTCTATTAATCAGATGTGCATCTTCTCCATATCTAAGATTTTCATCAAACCTATAATTTTTAACTATATGTGATTTTATAAAGGAACTACTTGACGATAGTACAATACTTTTAAATTCTTTTTCTATATCAATTATTCTATTACCCTTAAATTTTCTATTTAATGGATGTCCTCCTGTCTTAGCATCAAAAAATTGCAATGGTATTGCTACCAAATCAATTTCATAATAATGATTATCAAAAAATTTTCCTACAGTTAGTAATGTATTGGCTGATAATTTATCATCTGGATCTAAAAAATTAATATACTGTCCTTCTGCTACTTCTAATCCCTTATTACGTGCACTACTTACTCCTCCATTTTCTTTTTTTATATATATAATATTATCTGGATATAAATTCTTATACTTTAAGCAAATTTCTTCACTGTTATCCTTACTTCCATCATTTATAAATATCACTTGTACATATGTTCTAAAATCTAAGCTTTGTTCTATCAAACTTTGCATTGTTTCATCCAAATATTTTTCTACATTATAAACTGCCATAATTATTGAAAATTTATATTTATAGCTATAGTACTTCTCTATCATAATAATCAATTTCTCCTATCTATCCCATATAAACTTTATGTATTTTTCTTTAAATATATCTGCATTACAGTACTTTATTAGATATAAAATAATCATACATTTTTTATTAACTCTCTTATATTTTAATATTACATTCCATTTAACAGACTTTAATGCTATTCTTAACTTATCAAAATATTGACTCAATTCTTCATCTGTTAGTGTATCTTTCGCCTTTTTTCCTACGCTTACTTTCCAACTTAAATCATATAAAATAATATATTGAAGATACTTAGGTATAGTTCTATAGTCTCTATTCCCTAAATTTATTAGATCTAATGTAAATTTGTCCATACTCTCTAAAAACCACTCTTTTTTTCTCCATGACTCCTGCATAGTAGATTCCATAGTTGATCTATATCTATATAAATATTTAGCATCTTTTAACACTCCATACTTATTTTTTTCTAATATAATACTAGTAATCAAATACGCATCTTCTCCATATTTCAATTCTTCCTTAAATTTCTTATCACTAATTCTACTATATTTTATAAATGTTCCACTAATAGACATTTGGATAAAATCATAATACTTTTGTATATCTATAATCTCACCTTTATTAAACTTATAATTTAATAAATGAGATTCATTCTTTCCCTCAAAGAAATAAATTGGAATGCTAACCACATCTATCTCATTACCATGCTTTAAAAAGAACTTTTCAATGTTTTCTAAAGTATTACTAGATAACATATCATCTGAGTCTAAAAAATTAATATACTGTCCTTCTGCCACTTCTAATCCCTTATTACGTGCACTACTTACTCCTTCATTTTCTTTTTCTATGTATACAATATTATCTACATATAACTTCTTAAACTTCAAGCAAATTTCTTCACTATTATCCTCACTTCCATCATTAACCAAAATCAATTGTACATCTTCTTCAAATTTAATATTTTTTTGATTTATTACGCTATCTATACATTCTTCTAAGTACTTACCTGAGTTATAGATTGGTATTATAATGCTAAATTTATAAATACGCTTCATATGCATCACATACTTCTGTAGTATCGCCTACCATCTTAACCTGACCTTTTTCTAGCCATACTACTTTTGTACATAACCTTCTAATTTGTGCTATTGAATGTGATACAAATAATACTGTTGCATCTGATTTAATCAGTTCTAACATACGATCTTCACTTTTCTTTCTAAATCTACCATCTCCCACAGAAAGTACTTCATCTACTATAAGAATTTGTGGTACTTTGACAGTAGCAACTGAAAAACCAAGTCTTGCTTTCATACCTGATGAGTAATTTTTAATAGGTGTATCTATAAATTCTCTTATTTCAGCAAAGTCTATAATTTCATCTAGCTTACTATTAATAAACTTTTTATCATAACCTAGTATTAATCCATTTAAGTATATATTTTCTCTTCCAGTAAGATCATTATCAAAGCCTGCCCCTAGTTCTAATAGTGGAGATACCTTTCCTTTTACTGCAATTTTACCTACAGTTGGTTTTTGTACCCCTGAAACAACTTTAAGTAATGTACTTTTGCCTGCTCCATTTAACCCTACAAATCCTATTACCTCACCTTTTTGAATTTCTAAATTTATATTATTGAGAGCTATAAACTCTTCGTAAGTTATTTGCCCTTTAAATTTCTTTATAATATATTCTTTAAATGAATCAACCTTTTGAGTAGATTTCCTAAAATGCATTCCTACATTTTGAAGGCTTATTACTGTATCTTTCATTTTTACCTCCTATATATGCAAAATAAATTTATCTTGCTTCTTATAAAATGCTATTAATCCAATAATCATGGCTAATACTGCATAAACTGAACATAGAATCCAATTCCCGTATTCAGTTACCTTTCCATATAATATACAATCTCTAAAAACTGTTATAACCGGAAATATAGGATTTAATTTCATTACAAATACATATTTAGCATTTATAATATCAGTAGAATAGAATATAGCAGACATATACATAATTATAAGTAAAACTACTGAATATAAATGTTGCATATCTCTAAAAAATACATTTACTGTAGCCAGTATAAGACCTATTCCTAATGAAATAAGAAATAAACAGACTAATGGATAGAAAACAAGTAATATCATCTTTGTAACATGTTCTTTCATTACAATCATAATAATTATTAAAGGTATGAATGAAATTAAAGATATTATAAATGAAGATATTACTTTAGATAAAGGATATAAATATTTAGGTACATATATCTTCTTAATAAGAGAGCTCTTTCCTGTAATACTATTCATACATTGATTAGTTGATTGAGCAAAGAAATCATAAATAAGTCTTCCTGACAAACAGTACACTGGAAAGTTAGGTATTTTGCTTTTGAATATATTAGAAAATATAAAGGTTAAAACTACCATTATAAGCAATGGATTAAGCATACTCCACACTATTCCCAATACTGAATTTCTATATTTTAATTTAATATCTTTTTTTACAAATTCCCATAATAAAGCTCTATAATTACGGAACGTTTCTATTTGTGTAACCATTGTACTTTCTCCTTCTATCTACGTATGTATTTCTTGAGTCTCTTCATCACTCTATTATCAGACCATTTTAGAATATTCATTAGTGTTCCAATCCCCAATTGTTTATTATTTAAATCTTCTCTTAAATATCTATTTCTAATAATAGTGTCATATTTTTGATGTAACTTTTTCTTAGATGTAACTGTATTTTTAAAAGATTCTTGTATATTATTATCTTCTCTAATATGATAATTAGCTAAGTTTTTTTCTATAATATATATATCATACTTCATTAAAAATCTTAAATTAAATTCCCAATCTTCTAACACTTCTAAAGAATCATCAAAGTATCCCACTTCTTCATATACCTTTGTTCTATATACAAAAGATATAGGTGAGAATAAATTATTTTTAATCATATCATATAAACTAATTACATCCTTTAAATCTGTATTAAATGGTTTGATTTTGCCTTTTTTTATTTGATCATTTACTACTTTTTCGTATATCTTATTACTGTGAGTAAGCACACCCATACACTCTGAATTTGATTCAAGGTACCCAACTGTTTCTTCTAGAAAATGAATATCCCATGTATCATCGTCATCATGCATTACTACCATTTCTGTATCTACTGCCTTAGCACCTAGATTAATAGCTTTATGTAACCCTGACGCACCTTCATTGTTAATAATAACATATTGCTCCTTTGGCACCTTATTATTTATGATATCTTGTATTTTTTTTAGTTCACCCTTATCATTAACTAATATAATTTTCCACTGTTTATATGTTTGATTCATAATATCTTTAATGGCTCTATCTAAAAATATGTATCTTGTAGATGTTCGAATAATAATAGATATATTATACAAAGAATGTCCTCCTTTAATTTTGAGACAATCGCTCTCTAATTAAATCAAATAGTCTCTTACAGTTATTTTCATCCTGAAACTTAAAAAATGTATGTGCTCTTTTAGAATACACTTCATTTCCTTCGTCCCCTTTTCTAATCACTTCATAAATTTTTTCTAACAAATCATCTTTTTCTTTTACTATATCACCAAATCCATCTCTATCATATTGAAAATATGACCTTCCTGCATGCTCTTTTATAAATTTTTCTTGGTCAAATTGATAATAAATATTTATATTTCCTATATATGCACTATCAAAATGTACACTTGAATAATCCGTTATAAAAAGTTTAGCTTTTCCAAGCAACTCTGCTATTTTAACTTGTTCTGATTTATATATTTTTATATTGTCAGAAGAAACTTTAAAAAGTTCTCCCAATTTATTCATACCATGATGTGTAATAAATACTAATTTAAATTGCTCTTTTTTTAGAATTTCATTAAGTTTTTTATCATTCAATAATGTTTGAATGGTATTATAATAATCTGATTTTAAGAATTCCTTTTTTGCTGTTTCTAAATATTCTGGCTCTGTATTAGCTATATTGAATAAATATCTTCTCCATGTAGGCATATATAAAATAATATTTTCTTTATTATTCTCATTTTTATATTTAATAAGTTCATCATATCTGCAAAAACCTACATTGGCGATTTCATTTTCATCATATCCAAACTTATCTATTATAAATTTCTTTTCTTTATCTGTAGTAGTTACAAATAAATCAATATCTGAAACACTCTTTCCATAAACTGCACTAACATCTTTATCTGTAATTCCATGTTGTAAAAACACCTTTAATTTTTTAGGAAATACTTTGCCGAAATGTGCATAAAACATTCTACTTCCCCAGGGTTCAATAATATTCTTTTCTGTAGAAGCAATGACTTTGCTCTTTAAAAAATAAAGTTTATGCTTTAGTGTTCCTTTAATAATAACTTGCCCTATTAGCTTTACATCATCTATCTCTTTACATCCTTTTTCTAATAAGTAAACACTTGTTGTTTGTGGTTGTTCTTTATTTAAATATCTAAAAAAAGCAATACCGTTATCTTGAGCTTGATCTGCCCTTTCAGATATTATCCAAATTTCCTTAGGTAATAAAGGATATAGAATATACATAACAATTCCAGTAAAAAACATATCTATCCCATTTATAATATATTTCATTACTATATCCCTCCATATTTCTCAGTAGCTTATATAAAATTCTATTTTGATCTTAAAAATCTATCCAAAGCATCTTCCCACCTTGGCAATAACTTAAATCCATTATCTATAAGACTATTCTTAGACAATCTTGAATTTAAAGGTCTTACAGCCTTTGTTTTATACTCCCTTGTAGGAATAGGATTTATTACACAATTTAAGTTTGCTTTTCTCATAATTTCTTCAGCAAATTCAGCCCAAGAACAAAATCCTTCATTAGTTGCATGATACACTCCATACTTTTCAGATACAGCGATATCACATAAAAGTGGTGCTAAATCAAAAGTATAAGTAGGGCTTCCTATTTGGTCGCATACAACGTTTAAGCTTTCTTTTTCTTTTCCTAGTTTAACCATTGTTTTAATAAAATTATTACCATTAAGTCCAAACACCCAAGAAATTCTAACTATAAAATACTTATCTAAAATTTCTTTTACTTTTAATTCACCTTCATATTTAGTTTTTCCATAAACTGAAAGTGGATTGATATTTCCATCAATCTCAAAAGAAGTATCTCCCTGTCCATCAAAAACATAATCTGTAGATATGTAAATCATCTTAGCATTTACCCTTTGACAAGCTTTTGCTATATTTTCTGTACTTAATACATTGACATTATAACACATTTCTTTTTCATCTTCAGCATTATCTACTGCTGTATATGCTGCACAATGTATAACACATTCTGGTTTTAATTTTAAAATATATTCATAAGTAGCAGTAATATCTGTAATGTCCAAATCTTCTCTACCAATACCTATGCATTTTATATTTCTTTTATTTAATTCCTTTATAACATCAAAACCTAGTTGTCCTTTAGCTCCAGTAACAAGTATCATTTTTATATTCACACCTTTTTTTACTTGATAATTGACAATTATTTATTAAATTACTTTGTAATTTCTTAATTATATTTTTGAAAAGGCATAGGCTTTTCTTCCTTAATTGTCAACTGTCCATTGAATCCTACTTTAATTTTTTAATTAAAATCTTAAACAACCAATTAGGCATATATTTTATGATAATTTCAAAATATGCTTCCTTTTTATCTAAATAACTATATTTCAAAATTTTTAAGATATTTTTATTTATTCTAGCATCGCAAAAAATCTCAATATGCGTTAAATCAATGTTATCACTATTTAAATCCATACCATTAATACACCTTTTTACGTCATCAATTCGTTGTTGTAATATGTTTACCCTTAAATTATAGTAATCTTTTTTACTATAAACACCCTTAAAACTTCCAGTTTGATTATTCTCATGTATTCTATATTTTACCAAAGGTTTATCCACAAAGGATATTTTACCGTACCAGCCAGATACAATGCAAAGCCACTGATCATGTATGGTAACTCTTGAAAACGGAACAGCCTTTTTAGCTATTTTACTATTTATAAGCATACAACATCCTGAAACGCAGTTCTTAAAGAAAAAGCTAGAAAAAAGATTTTCTCCATAAATATATTTTATTCTTGATTTTACTTTTATTAAACTATCTGCTATATGATTTCCATCCCCATCTATAACTGACATATCACTATAAGCAAGCACAGAATTTTCACTTCGAATTAATTTTACTAAACTTTCTATTTTATTAATTTCCCATATATCATCTTGATCACAATATGAAAAAAACTCTCCATTGCCTTGTTTTGTAAGGTGTTCAAAAGCTTTATTAGAGCCTTCATTTTTAGTACCTCTAATCAAATTATATGTGAAATTAATTATATGTTTTTTTATTAGTTCTTCATCAACAGGATAATCAGGACAATCATCATAAATTAATAATTCTATATTATCATATGTTTGATTATTTAACGAAATCAGCTGTTCTACAAACCAAGTTTCATTTGGTTTGTAAACAGCTAATAATATAGATACTAATGGTAAATCTTTTTTACTATTGATTTTTTCTAAATTGCAATTATCTTCTTTAATCATAAAAACACCTTAACAATTGATAGTCTCCACTAATTATACTTTGCCACCAGGGCTTATTATCTAAATACCACTTAATAGTCTTTTTAATGCCTTCATCAAAAGTTGTTGTTGGTAACCATCCTAATTCATTATGAATCTTTGTCGGATCTATAGCATAACGCATATCATGACCCATTCGATCTCCAACAAATTTAATAAGGTCTTCTGATTTTCCTAGTTCATGAATAATAGTCTTAACTACTTCTAAATTTGTTCTTTCGTTATGTCCGCCAATGTTATAAACTTCTCCAACTCTTCCATTATGGATTATTAAATCAATTGCACTGCAATGATCCTCTACATATAGCCAGTCACGCACATTTTCTCCAGTGCCATATACAGGTAAGTCTTTCCCATTTAATGCATTTGCTATCATAAGCGGAATTAGCTTTTCTGGGAAATGATATGGTCCATAGTTATTAGAGCAACGTGAAATAGTTACAGGAATATTAAATGTACGATAATAAGCCCCTACTAGAAGATCAGCTGATGCTTTACTTGCTGAATATGGGCTTGAAGCACTAAGTGGAGTTTCTTCTGTAAAGAATAAATCTGGTCTATCAAGAGGTAAATCTCCATAAACTTCATCTGTAGATACTTGATGATATCTCTTTATTCCATATTTTTTGCACGCGTCAAGCAATACCCCTGTTCCTATAACATTAGTATTTAAAAATACTTCAGGATTTTCAATTGAACGATCCACATGACTTTCCGCTGCAAAATTTATTATCATGTCTGGTTTTTCTGCCTCAAACATATTAAACACAGCATCTCTGTCAGCTATATCTATTTTGTAAAAGTTAAAATTAGGATTTTCTTTAACTGATGATAAGGTCTCCATGTTTCCAGCATAAGTTAAACAGTCTACACATATTATTTTATAATCATTATATTTATTAAGCATATAATGAACAAAATTCCCTCCAATAAAACCAGCTCCACCTGTTATTACTATCTTCATTCTTTTTTCACACTCCTAATTAAACTTTGCTAATTAATACCAATATTTATGTTTAAACACTTCTAAGTCCGTATACTTACTTCTATAAACGGAAACTCCTATTCATATACATTCATAGGCGTAAGTTCTACTGACTAAATCATAGATTTAGATCATCACTTAAAACTACAATCGCTATCCTTCAAAAATGGTGCCTTAGCATCCTTATCAGAAATTATTGGATTTTCTACATTCCAATCCACATTTATTTCTGGATCACACCAAAGAATACTACGATCACTTTCATAATTATAATAATTATCTGTTTTGTATACAAACTCAACATCATCAGTCAAAGTTAAAAATCCATGTCCAAATCCCCTTGGAATAAACAATTGCTTTTTGTTTTCTGCTGAAAGCTCTACAGCTACCCACTGTTTATATGTACTAGAACCTTTTCTTAAATCCACTGCTACATCTAAAACTGCACCTCTAACACAACGTACTAATTTTGCTTGAGCATGCTTTTCATTTTGGAAGTGAATACCTCTAAGTATTCCTTTTTCCTTTGAATATGATTGATTATCTTGTACAAAATCACAAGCTATTTCTGGTGTTTTAATCTTAGAGTAAGTTTCCATAAACCATCCTCTTTCATCACCAAAAACATGTGGTTCTACTATATACACGCCTTCTAATTTAGTTTTAATTAAATTCATTATTACACACCTTTTTTCAATGTACAATTTACATTGTCAATTAATAAATGACTTTTCCCTCTGCAACATTTCTCAAGTGTTGTCCATATGGACTTTTACCATACTGTTTTGCACTTTCTAATAATATTTCTTTATCAATCCAGCCATTTTTGTAAGAAATTTCTTCTAAACACGCTATTTTAAGTCCTTGTCTAGTTTCGATTACTTTAACATACTCAGCTGCTTCTGTTAAACTATCTACTGTTCCTGTATCAAGCCAACCATATCCACGTCCAAGAGTTATTACATCTAGTTTGCCATTTTCAAGATAAATGTTGTTTAAATCCGTGATTTCTAATTCACCACGTGGCGAAGGTTTTAAGGCCTTTGCATATTCACATACTTTATATAGGAATAGGTAAGACTTTGAAGTTATCTCTGCCTTTTCCCCTCCTCCACACAGTGCTTGCGACTTTCACCGCACACTGCGTTCCATCAATGAAGTTTTACTATATTTTATCCATACAACTGAAAATATTATTATTCATAATATCCCATACAGTCAGCGTCTTTCATTGGAATTTTTCCAACGTTCTGCTTCTCTTATTCTTACTCGAACCTGATTGTATTGTATAATAAAATGTTTCCCATTTCATTGACTTGTGGCTATCCCTCCATTATGTTTCCATAACTTCACTGGTACTATGCCACTACTTTCACTGATATTAAAGCAAGTTATAACATTCTGTCTTTCCTTGCTACCGCTTCGTTGGATATAAGTCCTCTGCGTTATCAGCTTACCACGTTCCAATAATTTTATCCTTTCATATACCCTTAGGTAGTTCCTATAATCCTGTCTGCACAATACTGCCTGTAACAGTATAAGGATTTTCATAACGACAAATTTTACTCACCCTCACAGACCCTACAACTTCGGTAGGTGACGCATTTCTGCTCCATTTTTTTTTAGAACCTTACATTCGGAACTTTGTCAGTCTTTTATAATTTAGACATTCTTACCATAGGTCTTTTATGGACTCCCGACCTATCATACACTCGACCACCTCTGGTTCGCTTTTCCACAATCTCTTTCAAAATTGTTAGGGTGTATTCTCAGCCGACTTCACCGAGCTTATAACAAATTTATTCTTATAAATAAAAATGCTATTCGGAGTATCAGAGAAAGCCCTTCAAGGCGTTACCCTCTCATTTGACTTTTCAAATTATTAGTTCTTAAATAGCTTCGCTATTTAGGCAATACTTTTCATATTACAACGTGTCGCACTATCATAAAAATAAAGTCCTGTAACTGCATAATTGGATTTTGGTATTTCAGGCTTTTCTTCTAAAGATATAGCCTTTCCACTTTTATCAAATTCCACTACACCAAAGCGTTCTGGGTCATCTACATAATAACCAAAAACTGTTCCACGACCTTCATTTTCTACTGCTCTTTTTAAATGTTTTGTCAATCCATTTCCATGGAATATATTATCTCCGAGTATCATAGCACAGTTATCATCTCCAATAAATTCTTCACCTAATATAAAGGCTTGCGCTAATCCATCTGGAGATGGTTGTTCTTTATAAGATAAATTAATCCCATATCTCGAACCATCACCTAATAATTTTTCAAAATTAGGTAAATCCTTTGGTGTTGAAATTATTAATATATCCTTAATTCCAGCTAACATCAAAGTTGATAGTGGATAATAAATCATTGGTTTATCATATACTGGCAAAAGTTGTTTTGAAGTTACCATTGTCAATGGATAAAGTCTTGTTCCACTACCACCTGCTAATATTATACCTTTTGTCAAAATTATCACTTCTTCCTAATATATTGAAAGTTTATAAATAACTAAAATTAAATTTTCATATTATTTCTTCTAAACTTTATAAGAATTTGTCTTATAAATTAAAATTATGCATTATTTTCATATGTTAATTTTAACATATCAGAACAAAGAAATAAACGAATTTTATATATTCATTCCATTGGTAGTTATTTAAGTTATATGACATCTTTAATACAATGAGTAATATTATCCATAAATTTTATATTCATATAATTTCTTATATATCTTTATGTATTGGAAAATAATTATTAATTTACAAATTATAAAAGTTTCAGTCTTTTTTAATCTTAAAATTCCCTATATAATTTCTCAAGTTATACCTTAACATCCATGAAAATAGTTAGTAATGAATTCCTGATTTATTGCAAAATCTTGTATAAAATGATATCATACATCTGATATTAGATATATGATAATTATCAATTATGAGTGAAACTTCCCAGCATTTCTTAAAAATATATATTTTTAAGAAACTTATAGGGTTTTGTTCCTTAGTTGACAATTGTGCATTGTCAATTGCAAATTGTATAGGAGGATTATAAATGATAAAAGAAAATCAAAATTTTTTAAATAAAATTAATGCTCTAACAGATATTCTAATTTTATTTATATCAATGACTTTGGCATATTTAATCCGTTTTTATATATTCTCACCTGATACAGGTTACATTACATTAAATACATATATTAAATTTGCAGTTATCATAATTCCTATAAATCTTATTGTTTTTAACTTTTTTAATCTGTACCATTCATTTAGAACAACAACTTTTATTAAAGAATGTATTCAAATTATTAAATCAAATACAATCCTAACAGCTATTTTATTATCATTATTATTCATATTTAGATTAGTTGATATCTCTAGATGGGTTATTGTTATTTTTTATTTTGTAAATATTACGTTAGTTGTTACTAAGCGATTTATTTTAAGAAAATCTTTATCAAAAATTAGATTAAAAGGATTAAACTTAAAGCATGTAATAATTGCTGGTGCAGGTGAAGTAGCAAATGAATACTTAGAAGTGATTAACTCAAATAAGAGTTATGGTTATAATTATTCCGGATATGTAGCAGACAGATCAGACTTTAAAGGTGAGAAACTTGGAAATTACGATGATTTATTAAATGTTTTAACTAAGTACAAGCCTGACGAAGTTGTTTGTGCTCTTGATATATCTGATTCAAAATACTTGGAAAATGTAGTTTCAGATTGTGAAAAAAGTGGTACAAAAATTTCTATAATTCCATTTTGCTATAAATACATTCCTAGTCAACCTTATATTGATCAAATTGGAAGTATTCCTCTTATTAACGTTAGAAGAATACCTTTAGATAATTTAGGGAATGCATTTACGAAGAGAGCAATAGATATACTTGGTTCACTTGTTTTAATAATACTTTCAAGTCCAGTTATGCTTATTACCACTTTAATCATTAGATGTACTTCAAAAGGACCCATTATCTTTAAGCAAAATCGTGTAGGTTTAAATAAGAAGCTATTTACAATGTATAAATTTAGATCTATGAAAGTTAATTCTCAGGAAGAAACAGGGTGGAGTACGAATTCTGATCCTAGAAAAACTAAATTTGGATCTTTTATTCGTAAATTTTCTATAGATGAATTACCTCAATTTTTTAATGTATTAAAAGGCGATATGAGTTTAATAGGGCCTAGACCTGAGCTGCCTCATTTTGTGGATAATTTCAAAAATGAAATTCCACTTTATATGGTCAAGCATCAAGTAAAACCTGGAATAACTGGACTAGCTCAAGTAAATGGTTTTAGGGGTGATACCTCAATTAAAAAGAGGATTGAATATGATATATATTATATAGAAAACTGGAATATACTACTGGATATAAGTATATTATTTCAAACTGCTTTTAAAGGATTTAAAAATAATGAACAGATTATAATTAAATCTGATACACTTGACAATGAACATATGACAATTGACAATTAAAAAGAGGTGTTAGGATGAAGTTATCTATTATTATTGTGAATTACAATACTTATACTCTTACAAAGCAAACTATTGAATCTATAATTCAAAAAGAACATACTTTTGATTATGAAATATTATTAGTTGATAATGCTTCTGTTGATGGTAGTATTCAAAAATTGCGAGAAGAATTTAATGACCTTATGTCTGAATGCATTTTGCGAATATTTATAAATGAAGATAACTTAGGTTTTGCAAAAGCTAATAATATAGGAATGAGAGTTTCCAAAGGAGAATACATATTACTATTAAATTCTGATACTGTAATTAAAGAAGATTGTTTAGAAAAATGCTTAGCTCAAATGGAATTAGACAATAGTATAGGTGCATTAGGTTGCAAGGTTGTTCTACCAGATGGCAAACTTGATCATGCTTGCAAACGTGGCTTCCCAACACCTAAAGCATCTCTTTATTATTTGTTGAAGTTATATAAAAAAGATCCAATAAAATATGGGCAATATGATGCACTACATTTACATGAAGATAAAGTAGGCGAAGTTGATTGTCTTATGGGTGCATTTATGCTTATGCGTAAATCAGTACTTGATGAAGTCGGATTACTTGATGAAAATTTCTTTATGTATGGTGAAGATATAGACTTATGTTATCGTATTAAAGAAGGCGGGTATAAAATACTTTACTATCCAAAGGCACAAATTATTCATTACAAAGGTGGCAGCTCTAAAAAGAAAAGGACTAAAGTTATCTATGATTTTCATAAAGCAATGTGGATATTTTATAGAAAACACTACTATAAAGAATATAATTTTACTATATCACATCTTGTGTATATAGGCATTTGGGCAAAGTACTTATTAGAAATAATCAAAAATGCTTTTAAGTAGCATATCTTAATATTAAATTTATTATCATAGATATAAGCCACCTACAATGTGTGGCTTATTTTTTTCACTTAGAAAAATTTAACTCAAAATAATATATTCAATTTTAATAAAATAAGTAGTACTCTGCTTAATTGCAATGGCTCATTTTGAGTGTTATAATATTACATATTTATATGAATAAATCAATTGATTTACAAGAAGCTATGAATCATAAATTACAAAATAAACATATTAGGATGTGTAAAAAATGGCAAACTTAAAAAATAATTCAAAAGAAAAATCTTTTAATTTTTTCTTTCCAATTGCATTTATACTAGGGATCATTCCCTTAATTGTTCGTATGACAGTTGTTAAAGTTGATGAGCATACAATTAATATATGGGGTACTGCAACTCAAATTGATTTGTTTTCACAGAAAAAATCATTCTTTTTAATGATTTTTTCAATTATATTGATTGCTATTAGTATTATCTTTTTCAAGAAAATATTTAGTAAAAAAGATAAAGTTATTAATTATACTTTAATTGCATGTGGTATTTTTTCACTTTTCACTTTACTTTCTGCAATATTTTCGAAATACAGAGAAGTATCTTTTTGGGGAATATTTGATAGATCTGAAGGTCTTATTACAATTACTTGTTATATGATTCTTTTCATATATTCAATTTATACCTTTAGAACTACTAACGATTATAAGTATATTATCACTCCACTTTTAATATTAGTATTCATTAATGCATTTTTAGGTATTTTTCAATATATTGGCCAAGACTTAATTCAAACTTCTTTAGGTAAGTCTATAGTTATGCCTAGTCAATATCAAAGTGCTAATTCTCAAGTAAATCTATTAAATGAAAAGGGTACAATTTATGGAACTTTATTTAGTTATAATTACGTGGGTAGCTTTGTTTCTATTGTTTTACCTATATTATTTTGCTATACAATTTTTGAAGATGATGTTATGTATAAGATAATGTCATTCATTGGCACTCTACTTTCTTTTTGGTTATTATTTGGTAGTTCAGCTCGTTCAGGAATTGTTGGTGTTTTAGGATCAATTATATTTGGTATTATTATATTTTGGAAGTTACTTATTAAACGTAAGAAAGGAATCCTCATAGGAATTGGTGTTTTAATAATATTACTTATTGGTGCAAATTTTGTTTCTAAGGGAAGTATTTTTGATAGAATTCCTAGTTTGGCTACTGATGCTATTAGTATTTTTAAAGATACAAGTGACTTTGATTATACAGAGCATACTCCTGTTAAAGACATAAAATATAGTGATTCAATTACTGAAGTTCTATTACCTAATGATACTTTAAAAATCAGTTATGAAAATGGATCTCCTGTATTTAAAAATTCACAGGATGAGATAGTGGAATATACATTAAAAGATAAAGTACTGACAACTAATACTGAATCCTTTAAAAACATTACTTTTGCGTTTGGAAAGCTTGACAAAAAATCAATCATTTCAGATTCTCTTCTTTTAAATATTAATGCTAAACCAGAATTTTTATTTAAATTAAATGATAATAAAGCTTTTCAGTTAATGGATATGAGTAGTAAACAATATGTTGATTTAGAATATCCTGAAACCTTTGGATTTAAAGGAAAAGAGAAACTAGGTTCTTCTAGAGGATATATTTGGTCAAGAGCTATTCCACTTATTAAAGATACTTTTATACTCGGTACTGGTCCTGATACCTTCGCTTTTGAATTCCCACAAGGAGATTTAATAGGTAAATATTATGCTTATGATACTCCAAATATAGTTGTAGATAAGGCACATAATCTTTACTTACAAATAGCTATTAATTATGGTGTTATTGCATTACTAGCCTTCTTAGCCATGATGGTTATTTACATTGTTGATAGTATAAAGCTTTATGCTTTTAAAGAACACTTCGAAGAAAGATCTATAATGCTAGGTGCTATTACCTGCTTAGGGATTATCGGGTACTTATTTGCAGGAATCTTCAACGACTCAGTTGTAAGTGTTGCTCCTGTGTTTTGGATAGTTCTTGGAGTTGGGGTTGCTCTTAACTTTATAAATAGAGATGGAATTCGTACAGGGAAGATAAAGTAATCATTTTTCAATTATCAATTATCAATTATGGGAATTTTATATTCTCCTTGATTAAGTATTATTTAATAATTAATACAATTTAATGTTTAAATATCCGTGAAGTAATATATTCTTTTGAATTTGTTGCTTTATGGATATTTTTTATTGTTTATAATTTTTCCTTCATGTCAAAACTAAATATATATGTTTCAGTTTGTAAAATATTAGAAATTCTAAAAAGACTAGAAACTAAAATTAATGGTAGTCTAAATAAGCTCGATGCTAATCTCAATAGACTAGAAACCAAAGTTGACGAAAATACACTAATTTTAAGAGCATTAGAATATTCTGCTTAATTGAATAAAGTTGAGCATGATAAAATACCAAATGATATAGTAAAATTAAAAACAGTTATAAATAATATAAAAGCTAAAAGGATGGCCATATAAAATGTGTAGTTCAACATTATTGTAAAGAGGATTTTAGATAGCATTGAGCCTATGGACAGGAAAAGAAGTGAAAATGGGATATTAATTTTCAATGATAAATGGTAAATACTCAATTTTCAAAATTAGACTTAACCACTAATCATTTTTTTAAATGTTTAAAACTCTTTGTTTTTGTTAAGACTCAATTCATGTGATAGCTAACTTCAACTAATACACTAGTATCTTTATATTTTTATGTTAGTTGCATTTAACCCCTGGACGAGAGGTGATCCTTGAGAGTACATTGTTGTGTGTGACCCTTGAAGTTACGAGGTGCCCATTAAGGTTATAAAGCTCAACTAAAATTCAGACGCTAATTAAATCCCACTTGATATTTAATATTACTGGAGGTGTGTTGCATTTATAATAATATTATTGTTTATAAATCATTTAACTTAGCTCTTGAGATAATATCTATTTACAAATATCTAATAAGTAAAAGAGAATATGTTTTGTCAAAGCAGATATTACGTTCTGGCACTAGTGTTGGCGCTAACGTCAAAGAGGCAGTTAAAGGATATTCTAAAAATGATTTTCTATACAAGATGAATATTGCATTAAAAGAAGCTAACGAAACAGAATATTGGTTAGAATTGCTTATACAATCAGAAATTCTTAGTGATTATGATATAAAAGTTGTACTCCAACATTGTAAGGAGATTTGTAGGATCTTAAATAGCATTGTGGCAACTGGAATGAAAAAGGGGTGACAGCAGGATTTCTAATGTTCAATGATCAATTGAACATTAAGTATTTATATTATATTTGAGCATAAAAAAAGGCGAGGCATAAAGCCTCGTCCCTTTTCCATTCACTCTAGAAGATTTGGATTATTTAACCCAAGCTCCTGAAGCTCCTAATACATAACCATCAACAGTTGTGTTAGCTAACATAGCTCCTGATGCATTACAGTAGTACCAAGTACCATTGTCATTTACCCAACCAGTAGCCATAGCTCCTGAAGCATTAGTGTAGTACCAAGTTGCTCCATCAAGAACCCAACCTGTAGCCATAACGCCATCAGCTTTTAAGTAGTACCAAGTTGCTCCATCTAATAACCAACCTGTAGCTTTAGTTCCATCTGCTTTATTATAAGTCCAAGCGCCATTTGCAGCTTGAGCCCATCCAGCAGTTACAACTGGAGTTTCAACTGTTGTATCATCAGGTGTTGTTGTTCCACCGATTACTGAATAAACTTCATCATCTTCGTTCCAAGCAACCATGTTATCTTTGTCATAAACTGATAATTTGTCAAAAGATCCATCTACTTTATATACTTTGTTCCAGTCTTCATCGTTGTCCCATTGGTAGATGTATCCACCATCTAATCTCCAAAGATTTCCATCTACATCTGTTTCAACAGCATAACCATATTGAGAATCATTTGTTTCTACATCTTCATCTGCTGCATCTGCAAAATCAGTATAGTAGAATCCATTCTTTGATTTTAAAGTTATTGTTTGAGCATATACTTTTGTACCAGAAGTTTTATAGTTAACTAATTTTCCATTAACAACAGTATAGTCAGCAAATAAATCGCTTGATTTATCTGTTCCATCATCCTTAGAAATTACATAAGTAGTTACTGTTTTAGCAAATTTTGCTCCACCAATATCATCAGAATCTTGTGCTTTTGATATTTTTTGGATTACATTAAATTGTACCGAACCAGCTGTTTGAGTAAATGCAGAACCAGTGCTAACAGCTACTCCATTTATTTCTTTTACTACAACTCCAGTTTTTGTTAATATTTCAACTGTTGCTGTTCTATAGATATAATCTTTATCTTGTCCAATTACAGTTGCACTTGTAACATTTGCTGATACTGCATCAGCAGTAGCGTCAGCATCATACGTATCATCTGTATTTTCTACAGATACTGTCTTACTAGCACCAGCTTCAGTTGTTGTTACTTTAATTTTTCCTAAGTTGAAATCTGCATCAATATAGTTTCCTTTTTCATCTGTATATACATTTAAAGAAGCAGCAGTATCTGCAGCGATGTTATTTGTAGCATCGTGGTTACTATATTTAACTCCATACCATATATCTCCAAATTTATTTCCTGGAAGTTGTGCATTTTCTAAATCTTGAATTACTTCTGATTCATTAGCTCCTGTTCCTTCAACATATCTTCCATCTGTATCACCTTTAACCTTTTTTCTTAAAGCTGAAGCAGCATCATCTTCTGCGTCTTCTTTGATAGAATCATCAGTTGCTTTACCAGTTTCTAAATCAACGAAATAATCTCCATCTTCTACATTAATGTATTTAGAACCATAAGTTGTGATATCTGATCCAGTATCAACATCTTCTAATTCAGTGTATTCACCGTCAGCTAAATAAAAAGTTGCTTCATCTTTGTCTTCAATTTCTCCATCGATATAGAACTTTCCATCTTTGTATGCTACTGCATCATATACAGTACCATCTTCTGAATTAACTTTTTTAACTTCTGATGCACTAACACCAGCAGGTACTAATGATATAACTGCAGCTGCAGCTACTAATAATGAAGTAATTTTGTTTGCTCTTTTAAACATAATTTTCTTTCCTCCTAAATTTTTAAATTCAGATAAATTATAGCATCATTGTCCAAGCATGTAAAGTTAATTAATACTTCATAATGTATATGTTTGAATACATACCATATTTAACAAATAATTTAATATGTATTTATAATAAAATCACATACATTATTCTCATAAATAATAAATACAGCTTGTACATAAAGTGCTATTATTTTTCTCTTTTACTCTATTTTCTAGTATTTACTAAGTTGTCATAAATAAATACAACTATTTAATTTGTTTTGGGTACCCTTTTACTATTATATGGCCTTTATTAGATAACTTAGAAATTAAGTAAAAAACTACCTTGTTTACCATACTACATTTAATAATACAATTTATTAATTTATTTTCGGTACCTTTTTTAGATATATTTAAAAATTTAATATATATATATCTTAATTCCCTTAGTAATCCTCTATTGTCACTATATAATACACACTCCTATAATATTCTTGGTACCTTTTTTCTTTCAATTGAAAAAAATACTTCAACCTTCCAAAAGGCAGGTCTCTACTTTTTTAATTAATATAAATATAAAATCAAACATCAAAACTTGAATTAACAGTTAACCAATCCAAATTGACAATTGCGTCGATCATTGATCATTGAACATTGACAATTGAACATTGATAATTGATTATTATTCAAGGAAACTCGAGTCGCATTCGCTCGCTGAGTAAGTTCGACTAGCCAAATCATAGATTTGGAGTCTTACTTAACCCAAGCTCCACTATTTCCCAATCTATATCCATCTACCATAGTATTATACGCCATAGCACCAAAACTATTTAAATAATACCATTTCCCATCTGAATCTTTAAACCATCCTATTTTTATTTTCCCAATACTATCAAAACAGTACCAATTTCCGCCTATTAATTTCCAACCTGCTTTGAATGCACCATCACTGCCTAAATAGTACCAGCTTCCATTATAATTTAACCATTCAGTTGCCATATCACCATTATTGGTTAAGTAATAGTTTTGCACCCAAAGATTCTTTGCTATATTTCCTGATGAATCAATATATTGCCACTTTCCATTATTTTGTATCCATTTGTTTGTTTTGTTATTTGAGTCTATATTGCTTGGTGCATTATTGCCCCTTGTTATATTAATAATGTATGTTCTTTCATCCTCATCATTTTTCACTGTAATATTAATTTCATTCTTCCCCATATTTAATGGAATTCTGGTTGAATAGTCATCATCTTTATGTACACTTATCCCATTAATATTAACTTTATCTTCATCTCGGTCATCTGGTTTTGCTTCTATTTTTATATAATTAATATCTGCAGGCACATTTATATTGTATAATGAATTTTTAGGTGCGAAATTTAATTTATAATAATCTTCACCGTGACTTAAAGTTAAATCACTTAAATAGATTTTATCATTATCCTCTTCATCATCATCTTCTGCTTCTTTTCTTCTTAGCTTAATTGTTACTTTTTGATTAGATGAATCACTATTTTTAGTTATTTCTACACTGACTGTTTTAGAATCCCCTGCTTTTATTGAAATTTCATCTTCTAAATCATATTCTTCATCATCGTCGCTTTCATCTATTACCTTTACGGAATAACCACTATCAACATCTGCCCTAATATTAAATTTACCTGTGCTTTCAGAAAGCTCTATGTAATATTTTGTAATATCATCTTTAAATTCAGTTGAATTATCATAATCACTATCTTTATACATCTCCAGTTCTGTAGAACCTGAGTTTTTACATACTTCTAAATCACTTATTCCTTCAATGAGTTCTGCAGAATAAGCCCTAGTAGTTAATAAATCAATATATCTTGAAGGCTCAATAACTGCTAAATTAGAAATTGCTAATGTTATAGCAATTATCCGTTTAATATTTTTATTCATAGCTTTCCCTCCTATGGCTATTTAAAGAAAAGAACGTCTATTAAAAACGCTCTTAATCTTTTATAAATATAATTATTATCTTCCAATCCAAGCGCCATCAGCACCTAATCTATATCCATCTATTGTAGTGTTATAAACCATTCCACCAAAGCTGCTTAAATAATAATATTTTCCATTAGTATCTTTAAACCACCCTGTTTGTATCTTTCCTTGTGAGTCTAAATGATACCACATACCATCAACCTTTTGCCATCCTGTTTTCTTAGCTCCATCAATCCCTAAATAGTACCAGTTTCCACCATAGTTAAGCCATCCAGTAGCCATATACCCACTATCTAATAGATAGTAATTTCCTATCCATATATTCCTTACTGGATTCCCAGTTGAATCAGTATATTGCCATCTACCGTTATTTTGTAACCATTTATTTGTATTGGAATTCACTGTTATATTACCTGAATTGATTTCTGTTTTTTCTGTTGCTTGTCCTCTATTTATAATTAAAGTATATACTCTAGATTTTCCACCATCTTCTACTTCTATTTCAATTGAATTTGTACCCTTTTTTAAATCTACATCAACTTTAAAATTATCATCATATTTAGCATCTTTTCCATTAATGGTAACATCATCGTCATCTTCATCTTCTGGCGTAGCTCTAACTACTACACTATCTACATCACTATCTACATTATATGTGTATTTAGTTTGTGATTCTTTTAATTCTATCATCTTACCATCAACACTAAGTCTTTCTAAATAAATACTATCATAATCAGAAGCATCTTTCTCTGTTTCAGTATCTGTGCTTGTACTATCTGTAGGATTATATTTCACTTTAATTCTATATGTATTTAATAAATCATAATCATCATCGTCATCATCATTGTTTCTTACAGTTTCACCTTTTGTATCTTCTCCATATATTTTTATTTCAAGAGTAGTTACACTTGAATCTGAATCTAAGGTAATATCATCACCAGGATCTTTACCTCTTGCTGAATCAGAACTTTTATTAAATATTTTAACATATCTTTCACCAGGGCCATCTATTTCTACTCTTATAGTTTTAAATGAAGTTTTAGCATAATATACTTCATCCTCCTTTGCATCTTCTTCATCGACTCTATCCTTATAATCATTATCATCATAATACTTTATTTTATCACCATCTTTATCATATAATTCCAAACTATCTAAAGTATCTTCGTCATTTGTATCTGCCGCATAAACCTTTTCTGTTAATAAATTAAAATTTGTAGCTGGTACAAATGCTGAAAATGTTCCTAAAGCTAAAGCCACTGCTATTATTTTTCTAAGATTTTTATTCATATCTAATCCCTCCATTGAAATCATTTTTGCCCAATAATAAAATTCATTAAATAATGTATTAAGTGAATATTAAAAATAAAATCGCTAATTTATCGTCATTAATTTAGAATTAATCATTGATACCTATCTTCCCGTCCAAACACCATTTGAATCTAATGCATATCCATCTATAATAGTGCTATAAACCATAGCTCCAAAGCTGTTTAAATAGTAATATTCCCCATCAACATCTTTAAACCATCCAGTTTGTACCCTACCTTCTGAATCTAAGTGATACCAAATTCCATCGACCTTCTGCCAGCCAGTTTTCTTAGCTCCATCAAATCCTAAGTAGTACCAGCTTTCATTATAATTCAGCCATCCAAGAGCCATATATTCATCATCTGAAATATAGTAGTTTCCTACCCAGATATTCTTTTCTGGATTTTTTGACGAATCGATATATTTCCATTTACCTTGAACTTGAACCCATTGGTTTCCACTGATTGTAGTTTCATTATTGCTTGTACTATTTAATGTAACACTGCCTCTATTTACTGTTAAGTTATATACTCTTTTTTTAAAGTTTTCTTCAACAACTATGCTTATTTGATTTACACCTTTACTTAGATTTATTTTTTTCTTATAGTCGCCATCATTATCAACATATTCTCCATTAACAAGCACATCATAATTATTATTTTCAGGTGTTGCTTTAACTGTTATATTATTTGTATCTTCGTCAACATTATAAATATAATTAGTCTTTGATTCTGACAATGATTGTATTTTTCCATCAATACTAAGCTTTTCTAAATAAATAGCAGAATTATCTGCTGGATTTGTTGTACTATTAGAGTTTGAATTAGTCGAAACAGCACTTCCTCTATTTATAAATACTGTGTATGTTTTTTCAAGATCACTATCTTTAAGCTTTATTGGGAATTCATTTAATCCCTTATCTAACTTAACCTTTTGCTTAAAGTTATCAGCACTATGAACTAGTTCTCCATCAATTGTAACATCATAATCCTCATCCTCTGGAGTTGCTCTGATTATTACTTCTTTAACATCACTATCAACACCATAAGTATATTCCTCTTTATCATCTGATAGTCCAATCATAATGCCGTCTATACTTAATCTTTTTAAGTATAGATCATTATCTTGACTTGTTCCTGTGTATTCTACTTTTATTTTATATGTACTTAAAACATCATAATTGTAACTATCTGAATATTTAATATCATCTGCGGGTTCTTGACCATATACTTTTATTGCAATACTTTTGTATGCTCCATCACTTGATACTTTAATATCTTCACTCGGATTTTGCCCTTTAGTAGAACTAGAAGTTCCATTAAAGATTTTTACGTATTTCTTTTCTGGTCCTTCAATTTTTATGTTAACAGTGTCAGTTGGAGATTTAACATAATAAGTTATTCTATCATCCACCTCATCTGCATCTATTATTGTTTTATAATCAGTATTTTTATATAAATTCAACTTATTTCCATCTTCATCATAGATCTTCAAACTATCTATATAATCCTCATCATTTTCCTGTACTGCAGCATAAGCCCTTGTAGTTAATAAATTTATATTACTAACTGGAATAACAGCAGACACTGTTCCAACTGCCAGTGCCAGCGCAACTATTCTTTTTATATTTTTATTCACAGTTCATCCCTCCATATTAGTCATATATCGTCTAATCTAAACTCATTTCTATAATTTGAGATAATTTATTATATTCGTCATTTACTTTAAATATAATAAAATTTAGGTTGTTTTAATTTAATTTCCATTCTATTATACACCAATTAATTCTATGCAACCACCATCATAAATCACATTTTGGCGAATTAAATATTAATTCAAAATTAAAAAATTAGTCCCGACACGTAGTCCCTTTGACCATTGAAAATTGAAAATTGAAATCTGAGAATTGATAATCAAAAACTAACAATTAATCCTAAAAACAAAGGAACGTCATTTTACAACGTTCCTTCACTTTTATAACTTGAACTTAGACATTACCAAAAACAGATTACTCCGCCACAAAGCTCCCGTGACAATTGAACATTGAGTATTGACAATTGTTCAAGAAAACCAGATTAGCTTCGCTCACTGGGTAAGTGATTCACACCAAATCATTTTTTAAGGAAGTTAACACGTATGCACGAGTTAACTAAGTTCGAATATCCAAATACAAGATTTGGATTCTCACTTATCTACTTAACCCAAGCTCCGTTAGAACCTAATTTATATCCACCAATAGTAGTATTTGAAGCCATTACTCCTTGTGCATCTAAATAATACCAAGTTCCATTTACTAATTGCCAGCCTATCTTCATAGCTCCATCGGTTCCTAAATAATACCACTTTGCATTATTACTTAACCAACCAGTAGCCATATTTCCATCTGCTTGCAAATAATAATTTTTACTTAAGCTTCTATCATAGAACCAGTTACTTTTTATTGGATTTCCTGCTCCATCATTATATTGCCATTTTCCATTTACTTGTACCCATTGCATTGCCTTAACAGTTGTAGTTACTATGTCAGTTGCAGTGCTTGGTTTTGTAGTTGAAGTATTAGTTGTAGTGCTTGTACTAGTTGAAGCATTATTCTTTGTGTATTCTAAGTCAATTTCATATTCGCCTACAACATCTCCATCATCTTCATATGTTACATCTGAATCTGGTTCCTCACTATATATTCTTACAGTAAGAGTTTTATCTCCTGTTATAGAAATATCATCTCCTGGATCTATACCTTTAGCTGAATCTGATGTTGATTTGAATATTTTAACATAGTCCTCATCAGGTCCCTCAATTTCAATGCTTACCTCTTTTGATGAAGTTTTAGCATAATAAGTTTCGCCTTCCTCTACGTCTTCACTGTCTACATCATCATCATAATCATCATCTTCATAAAGATCTATAGTTTCATAATCTTCATCTAATAATTCTAAGCTATCTAATGTATCTTCATCATTTTCGTCATCGTCATCGTCATCATCATCATCATCATCATCTGTATATTCTACTTTGATTTTATATTCATTATAATCTGAACTAGAATAATCCTCATCTTCATCATATTCATCTTCATATACTCTAACTTTAAGTGTTGTTATTTCGTCATCAAGGTCAATTGAATCTCCTACTTCATAATCATCACTACCCACAAATATTCTTACATTATCTTCATCTGCTCCATCAACGCTATCAATGGTAACTTCATCTGTATCAGATTCAGCATAATAAGTATCTCCTACATCTAAATCTCCATCTTCTACTTCATCATCACTATCATAGCCATCATCTGTATAAAGATCTAAAGTATCCCCATCATCATTTTGTAAGTCTATGCTATCTAATTCATCAGCATCATCATTTGATGCATAAGCCTTTGTAGTTAATAAATTCACATTTGTAGCTGGTGCCACTGCTGAAACAGTACCAATTGCTAATGCCATTGCAACTATTCTTTTTACGTTTTTATTCATTTGGGTACCTCCATTTTAATTATTATTTGTTTTTACTTTTCACTTTTAATTAATATATTAATTTTACCATATAAATCATAATTTTACACTTATACATTATTAACTATTGGATTTTTAATCATCTTCCCTGATGAATCTAAATAATATGATTTTCCATCTGAATTTTCAATCCATCCCGTCTTCATGGCACCACTATTATCAAGATAATACCAATTTCCAGTAGAGTCTTCTAACCAACCCATTTTCATTGCTCCACTTTGATTTAAATAGTACCAATTTTTATTTACATTTATCCAACCTGTTTGCATTTCACCATTTTCATTAAAATAGTACCAATTATTGTTATTACTTAGCCAGCCTGTAGTTCTATATCCATCTTCTTTTAAGTAATAATTTTTTTCAGTATTTTTATCAAACCACCATTGATTCTTTAAAACATCTCCAGAACCATTTATATATCTCCATTTACCATCAACTCTTTGCCACGAATTAAAACTATTTCCATTACTTTGGATTGTAAAATTTTGAACATTTGAAGTTGTGCCTGTAGATGTAGTTGAATCTGATACAATACCTCTGTATACATTTAATGTATAAGTTGTATCTTCATAATTTTCTCCGTCACTATGTTCAACATATATCTCTATAGTATTATTTCCTTTATCTAAGCTTATTGCTTTTTCATAATTGTCTTCTTCATATGCAGAACTATTATTAATCTCAACATAATCTTCATCATCTTCTGGAGTTGCTCTAACAGTTATTTCTTTAACATCTTCATTAACATTTACATTATAAGAAGTTTGATTCTTTGAAAAACCAACACTTCCATCACTTAAATGAATATTTTCTAAATATGCATATTCCCTATCATCTTCTGCTTCAGAGCTAGCAACTGATCTTTTTACATGAATTACATAAGTCTTTTCACAATTACTTACATCTCCAGCATCATATGCTACTTTATAAGCCGCTTCACTTTTATAAGTTCTTAAGTAAATATTTTTATATGCGGAGTCAATATTAATATCCTCTCCAACATCTTTGCCTGCTTCTGTTTTACTGCTTGAAGTAAAAGCTTTTACTACATATCCGTTCCCTTTTACCTCTGCATTTATTTGAATTACGCGAGCGCTTTTAAGCAATACATAATAATCATTTTGCCCTGTTAATGAAACCTCATCACCACTATAAGTATTTCGTATCTTAATATTACTATTACTTCCTGAATTTACAGTTAATGAATTTAGCTCCCCATCATTTGCACTTTTATATGTTGCTGCATAAGCCTTTGTAGTACCTAGTATAAAATTATTTGCTGGCAAAACTCCCGAGACAGCACCAATTACAAGACTTACTGCAATTATATGTTTAATCTTTTTATGCATTTTTTACCTCCCTTATTATTTTTAATTTATCTGATGTCTAGCCGCTGTAACACTCCCACTTCTATAAGTGGGAGATAACAGCGGCACGACCCTAGACGAGGTACCCCTTGAGGGTATAAGTTCAACTAAGATTCAGATGGGCATCAAATCCCACCTGAATCAAGTTTCACTTGATATCATTGTTGTATATTGACGGTATGTATAACCTATAAAAGCTAATTTCTACTTTATTAGTCTTTATACTATGTATAGTAATTTAACTACTATAAAGTAATTGTACCATATTTAAATTTAATTATAAATATAGAACTATATTTGTATATGTTAACAAGTATACTATATAGTTCTAAACTTTTTGTTATATAATTATTAATTTTTTATAAACCTTTTTTGAAAGTTTCTATAATTTCTTTATAAATTAAAGAAGATATTTGTTTAATTTCCTAAAATAAATATCTCTCTTCTGTTCTATCCCTGTGTTATCTCAACTTCCTTATTCTTAAATACAATGGCAAGCTTTATAATCTTGGTTATTCCCTTACTTAAAAGTTCACTTTCATATTTTTTATCTTCAATTTGCTTTAATGCCTCTTTTGTTGCATATTCTATTGTGTCCTCTAAGAATTCGTTAATCTTTTTAAATTCAATTATTATTCCTTGCTTTGAAACATCCTTTGGAATAATCATTACATCGTATCTTCCGTATCCGCTCTCTTTATTGGATTTTACCTCATAAGTATCAGTAAGAGAGACAAGCATTCCCAAAACAAAAGCATGGTACACCTTTTCTGGTTCTTTTCCCGATACATCAAAGTAACTAATGTTGTTTATGACAAAACCCTTAAAAAGAGCTCCAAAACTCTTTATATCACCATGTATTAAGGTTCTAAGCATTTCTTCATATCTTTCATTTGTCATGCTTTCTAAAAACCACTTTTTAATTATATTCTTATAAAATATAAGACACTCTTTATTGGGAATTTGCAACTCACATTGTCTCATTCCATCTATTGTTTCTTTTTTAATTGTCTTTAAATATCCTGATAAAAGTAAGAATCCCCAAATGTTTTCATTAGAATCTTCAACCTCACCCATAACAATATTTTCATCAATTGCTTTCGTTATGCTTTTTCCTACTATAAGGTCTTCAAGTTCTATTTTTATTCCTTGATCGCCTTTTAATAGCAATTTCTTTATTAAATCATTGGCACTGCTGTTGATCCAATAAGGCATGAAGCCTTCTTCATAACTTTCAGAATAATTTAATACTGACCACGGATTGTATATTGTATTTTTTCCGAAAATATATCCATTGTACCATTCTTTAACCTCTAAACTTTTAGCTTCTAATTTATAATATAATAAAAGCTCATCTACTTCTTCCTGAGTGAAACCAAATTTATCACTAAATTTATTGCTTAGCATTGTGTTCACTTCCAAATTATTAAGTCCTGAGAAAATACTTTCTTTCGCAACCCGTAGTATTCCTGTTACAAGTGCTTTTTCTACATTATTATTATCTTTTAAAAGATCAGTAAACATAACTCTTTCAAAAGAAATTATTTCTTCATAGTATCCACTAATATAACCTTCTTGAATTGGTACATCATATTCATCTATAAGCAAAATTACTCTTTTATTAAAATGCTTATACAAATATCTTGTTAGATTTCCCAAAGCAGTTGCAATTAATTCTGCATCACCCTTTTCATTAATTACCTTATTAATTTTTTCTTTTTCTATATCTTCTAATGTATCACTACCTAATAAATATTTATGTTCAAGATAAATCTCACTCATTAAAGATCTAATTCTACTCATTGTATCTTTAAAGTTATTAAATTTAGCACTGTTAAAAGATATGCTTATAACTGGAAATTCTCCTTGCATCTTCATAATTTCCGTTTCTTTTTCAATGTTTAATCCATTGAAGAGACTTCTTGAATATTCTATTTCACCATTTAACCTATTTTTCTTTTCCTTCATATTTATATCAAAAAAATATTTAATCATGCTCATATTCAAAGTCTTCCCAAAACGTCTTGGCCTTGGAGTTAAAATTATAGCAGCTCCATTTTCTATAAATTCTTTTATAATTAAACTCTTATCTACGAAATAATAATTTTCTTTTATTAGTTTTTTAAAGTTAGATATTCCTATTGGAATTTTCTTTTTCATTCTGTATCACTTCCTTATTTTAATTTTCAATAGTAAATACTCACTAGTTAACTTTTACATTGTTATATTCTTTTATTATAACCCATAACACATTTAGTTAAAACAAAATACCTATAGAATAAACACATTAAAAAGTGTTTATTCTATAGGTATGATTTTATAATTCTATATTATCAATGCTCCACCTGTAGTGAATTTATATTCTTTTCCATCGATTGTTTGAGTTCCTGTTACCATTACCCCATCTTCATTTAAATAGTATTTTGAATTAGAGCTGATTAACCATCCCTTTTGCATTATCCCATTTGTATTTAGGTAATACCACTTCTTTCCGTCAAGTAACCATCCTGTTTTCAGGGAACCATCACCATTTAGATAATACCATCCTTCAGTTTTTGTAGTATCAGCATTAGTAGTTGTTGTGCTAGTACTTGAAGTAGTGTCACTTGAAGTATTGCTTTGAGTATTATCATTGTTATTACCTTCAACTGCAACTTCTTGTTTATACCAGCCTGTCCTCATTGCTCCACTTGCATCTAACAGATACCACTTTCCATCTGTCTTTTGCCATCCTGTTAACATAGCACCTTTTTCATTTAGTAAGTACCAGTTGTCTTTATCTTTAAACCAACCAGTTTCTCTAATTCCATTTGCATTTAAATAACAATACACTCCTACCTCTTTATCATATAACCATGAATTCTTTAATAAGTTTCCATTTTCATCATTATATTTCCAGCCGTCATCAGTTTCTACCCAGCCAGTTTTGTCGTCCGTTGTATCAGTTTCATCTGGAACTTTAACTTCGCCTCTATTTATAGTTAATGTATAAGTTCTCTTTTTATCATTTACTTCATCTTCAACTGTTACTTCAATTACATTTTCACCTTTATTTAAAGATACTTTATTTTCATAATCATCATCTGAATTTACTTCGTCTCCATCAATTGTAACTAAATATTCCTCATCTTCAGGTTCAGCACCTATTGTTATTTTACTTATAGAGTCATCTAAATCAACTTCATAGGAACTTTCATCTTGTGAAAAATCAAGTTCTCCATCACTTAAAGTAATATTATCTATATATATGTCATCTTGCTCATCACTTGACGAATCACCTCGTGTTATATTTAAGGTATACGTTCTTTGATTGTCTTTAGCATCTGTAACCTTTATCTTGATTTCATTTTTCCCTTGCTTTAAATCTACAGTTTTTCTATATTTATCAGTTGACTCAACTAATGATCCATTTATTCTAACTCTATCCTTATCATCTTCTGGAACTGCTGTGATTTTTATATCATCAATATCTGAAGCTACTTTCATATCATAAGTAGTTTTTCCTTTTATGAAATTTATTTTTCCTCTACTAACATCGATATTATATAAATATACAGGATCTTGACTTGTATCTTCATATGAGCTTTCTGTAGTTTTCTTTAAATTTAATGTGTATTCTTCTTCACAAATTGATACATCATCTAGAGTATCTTTTGCTTTTCTAAATGCAGATGCAGATTCATAAGTTCTCACATAAAGAGTTGTATTCCCCTTTTCTAGTAAGATTTCGTCTCCTGGCTCATAAGCTGTTGCATCTGCTTTGTCAGATGTAAAGATTCTAACTATATAATCTTTACCTTCTACTTTTGAACTTATCTTTATTCCATCACTATCATCCGTGAGCTTTACATAGTACTCTCTATCCTCATTTAATTTCACAGTACTTCCATTATATCCATCACGAAGATTAAGAGTCTCTCCGTCTATTGATTTTACCGTTAATGATTTCAATTCGCCATCATCAGGAGAATAAGAAGCTGCATACACTGGCTTAATTGCCATATCAAAAGCTGTACCTGGTGTTATAGCTGAAATTGTTGAAAAAGCACTAATAGTAAGTGTAAGTGCAATTATACGTTTTATATTTTTATTCATAAAATCCCTCCTATGCCATTATTAAATAATTTTATCACAAATTGAGCTATAATACAGTAATTATTCCTTATTTATCATGTTATGGTTATATTGAGATTTAATTTTCAATTGCCAGTTTTCGATTATCAATGCTCAATTTTCAGTTTTTAACTTTTAGTTTTTAATTTTTAATTTTTAATTTTTTATAATTCAAAATTTATCATTCATTATTTACTGTCAGTACTTTAAATTCTCTAATTCGATTTAATGTATGAGTATAAATTCATAAGTAAAATCAATAAGTCACTGGAAATAATAAAATCTCCCTATGGGCAAATAATATATATTTCTATATATTTCATGTATTAATGAGATTCTTTTTTCAAATAATAGAATATAACTAAATCTTATATATTTTATTTTTAGTTATACTAAAATTTCAAATACTATTTCTTTCTATAAAGTAAAAAATGAAAATAATTATGATAGGAGTGATTCTTATGAATAAAGAAAATTCCCCTTCTAACTTAACTTCACGAGATTGTTCTCAAGAAAAATCAATTGATATTGAGCAATCAAAACTAAAAGATTCTTATACTGAAAAAATAAAAGATACTTATCTATCGCAATTGAAAATTGATTATCCGCCAAGTGAAGAAAGTATTGAACGTGCAAATGGTTTAGATCCTGCTAATCCAAATTCAGTATCTGAATCTTCTATTACCAATGCTATATCTAATTCATAGTTTCATTATAGAGAAATATGCAAATTTAGAATGATTGGTCACAATCAAAGAAATAGGAAGTCCATGTGCCCTATTAATTAAGATAGGAGTGATTATTGTGAGTAAAAAAAAGACTACCTCTAACCCAACTCAACAAGATTATGCTGTGGCAAAATTAACGGATATATACTCAACAGCGTTAGAAGCTTCTGATGCTGAAAATTTAAGCCATACTAATAATTCAAGTGAAAAAAACATTAAGAATAAAAACAATTCAAATATTTCTAGAACAAACCTAGATACACAGCTTATTGATTTAAATGCTGATGGTGATTCTGATGAATCTATCTATAATGATGAAATATGAAAATATATTGAAATTAGAAAGAATTATTAATTAAGATTGGAGCGATTAATATGAATAAAGAAAAAGTACCTAATAATGCAAATTTAGAAAGCAATTCTAGTAAAAAGTCAAGTAATACTCTTTCACCAAATTTAATGACTGATCTTTCTGGAAATATAAAAAATGCTTATTTACCAAAAATGAGAACTAATTATTCTCCAAGCGATGAAAGCGTTGAAAGCGCAACTGGTGTTGATTTCCCAATAAATATGCCAAATCCAGCAGTAGACCCTATTGTTTCAAATAATATATCTAATGCAGAATTTGATTACACACAAGATATGATTTCTCCAGATAATTATGATTTAGATAACGACTGAAAATAAATTCATACATCTTTTAATATATATGTTGCAAAAATAATCATTCATTGTTGATTTCAAAAACCATATAACAGTTCTAATTACAATTGAGCATTTAATATTGAACATTGATAGCTTCAACATATATAGTTTACAAGAGATAATTATAAATATTATTTTTTAAAATATTTGAATAAACTTGCTAATGTTGGTCAAAATAATAATTGTACCCCATAATACATAAGTACTAAAGTTTATCATTTTAATTTAGTGCTTATTTCCCAAAAAGTTTCACATAAATTTAATATTTATGTGAAACTTTTTTAACAATTAATTATATAGTATTCTTTAGTGAAAAATTCAAATATGCTTAAGATATATTGTTGATGATATCAAATATACTTTCATGAATATTTTACGTTTTCATTATGAAACCCATGTAGATACCCACTTTCTAGTTACACTTATACTATGAATATGTACCCAAATTAGAAATGAAGGTCATGCTTTTGTGGAAGTGTTACTATTTCGGATTTAGCTGTAGATATTTCTTTAGTAGAAGTTGCTTAATTTTTGCTTATCCCAATATATAAGTTACATTTATAGTTATTATTATATTCAATATCTACTATACTTATGAGGATATTCCAAACTAGAAATAAAGGGTACTCTTTTGTGCAGTGTTGCATCAGAGGATTTAGCTGTAGATATTTCTTTAGTAGAAGTTGTTCCAAAATGCTTGTTCAAAGCGTGCCTTTGAGGCTAGCATTTTGGGTACAACTTCTGCTATTAGAAATTCACAGCTAAATCCTCAGCAACCGAAACAACAGAGTACCCTTGATTTCGGCAGGATTATCCCCATAAGTAAAGCCTTTACCCTGGTATCTATTTTGAGACTGTCCAATTTTCTGGCGTTGCATATATTGAAACTCCATCTTTTGCACTTGTTTCATATAAGCTAACTCCATTAGAAATTAAATTATCATAAGCAATGTTTTTTACTATGCTTTTATCTGATCTGCTTATTATTCCAATATCGGGTTTTAGGTATCTAATAAAGTCTACAGTTGATGATGTGTCATTTCCATGATGCGGTACCTTTAATACATCAACATCTCTTCCATCTAATAAATCATTTACCCAAAAATCTTTTTCTGAATTCCATTCCATGTCAGCAGAAAATAAAGCTTGTAAATCTCCATAGTTTAAGTATACTATAGCAGAATTTTCATTAACTCCCCAATACTCTGCTACAAGGGCTGGAGATCCTATTGGTCCAAAATCCTTGTCTGATTGTACAAATTGCAAAATTTTATTTTTATCTATAAATTCACCATTTTCCGTATCAGTAAATTCTATATTTTTGTCTTTCATAGCTTTTACTGCATCATTATAAACATTATAATCTATCTTCATCATTTCAATGTTTGCAGCATTTTCTGTTGTAACTTTTACATCTGAATACCAATCTTTCATTATTGCAATATCAGGCATATATACTTTTTTAACTTTAAAATTATCTAAAATAGAAGCTAGTCCACCAATATGATCAGAATGTCCATGAGTAATTATAATGTAGTCAATTACCCCTTTTCCATCTTTCTGTTTAAGATCTTGCTCCTTTAAAAAATTAACTACTTTTTCTGGAGTCTTTACATCTCCAGTATCAATAAGTACAGTTTCTCCACTTGGGAGCTTTATAAATTCACAATCTGCATTTCCAACATTTAAATATTTTACAAATAAATGATTTTTCATTTTTGCAGTGCCTGTATATTTTCCACTAGAATTAAACTCTTCCATTTTATTATCTATGATTGCATTTCCAGTTGCAATGCTACTATCTGCTTTAACATAATACTTATTGCTTTTAGTATTTATCCACTCATTTGCTCCCATTATGCCATCTTTAGTTGAATAATAAATTTTTCCATTATTATTATAAAATCCAGTTTGAAGAATTCCATTAAATCTGAAAAAATACCAATTATCTTTTATGTATTTTTTACCTACAGTCATGATTCCTTCATCATTTAAGTAAAATTTATGTCCATCGTCTTCAATCCACCCAATATCCATCATTCCATCTTCATCTAAATGATACCAATTATATTTAATTAATTGCCAACCAGTTTGTTTAATTCCAGCTTCATTGAAATAATACCATGACCTTCCGAATTTTTTCCAACCAATTGTTGCAGCATGATTTTTATCTAAATAATATTCATTATCATTTTTTGCATTAGGATTCTCATCTTTTTCCTCAAACCATCCTGTTTTTTCTAATATTCCATCTTTAGTAACATAATACAGCCTTCCATCTATATTCTTCCACTCTGGCAAAACTTCTTGAACTACTGTTTGTTTATTTAAATCTTCATCATATTTTGTTTCTGTATCATTTTGACTTGGTACTTCAACATTTTGCCCAGAAATAGTTGTTGATCTTCCTGAATTTGTTGACCCTGTCCCTTTATTTTCTGTAATACTTGTTGTAACTATAATATCTTGCTTGTCCACTTTTACTTCAGCCTTTGCATAAATTCCAATGAAAGACGTACATAATAAGAAAATCATTGGAAATATGACTAACATCTTTTTTATATTATTTTGCATAACCTATGTTGCCGTTGCCAAAACCTTATAAAGCTCTATAAAGCTTGTTTAATTCCCTGTTCATTGTGTCCGATTTTGTGATTCTAAAAGAATATACTACTTTCGTTTGCTATAACACTCCGAGGGCTTAAATTCCCATACAACGCATGGTACATATTAGTAATATCGTTTTAAGTGATTACACTACTAATTCATATCTTGATAGATTGATGCTTGCATTATAATCCCTATCTATAACACAACCACATTCTTCACATATATATGTCCTCACTGATAGTGGAAGTTTTGGTTTTATATGACCACACTCACTACAAGTCTTTGATGACGGATACCATTTATCAGCTTCAACAATCTCAATTCCATTGAACTCACATTTATATTGCATTTGTCTTTTAAAGTCATATAAACATTGCTTTGCTATTGCTTTTGACAAATGACGGTTCTTCATCATTCCTTTAATATTAAGTGTTTCCATAACAACTCTTGATGGCTTGGTTTTCACTATCATGTTCGTTGCTTGGTGATTATGATTACTTCTTGTATTGGTTAATGTTCTATGAAGTAATTTAATCTGCTTTTCCATTTTTATAATATTACTTGTTTTGACAAACTTACTCCCTTCTTTATTTTTTATGTATTTGCGAGATACCCTACGTTGTAATCTACGTAGCCTTTTTTCCAGTTGCTTTACAACTCTTGTTTTATTAATATTTTTAAATGTCATTCCATTGGAGCATATAGCTAAATCTTTCACTCCAACATCTATACCTATTGATTCAATAGTTAATTCAACTACTGGTTGATCTTTTTCTATTCCAACCGCTATAAACCAATACTTTCCGTCAAAGCTTATTCTCGGGTTGGTATATTTACAATCCGTAGGTATTACATTTTTCTTTATATTTATCCAACCAATTTTTTCAATTAGTATAGAATTTTCTTTAACTTTTAATTTTATATTGTCATTATAGAATGATGGTTTAGACTTTCTTCTACTCTTGAATCTTGGCTTATCTGCTAATCCTTTAAAGAAATTCTTATAAGCATTGCAACCATCTTTAACAGCTTGTTTTGCTACATTATTAGATACATCATTAAGCCATTTTAATTCTTCTGTTTTCTTTAAGATAGTTAATTCTTTTCTTAAATCACCATCAAATATAAACTTACCACCATTTTTATAATTTTCTTCTTGCTTTGCAAGTGTCCAATTATAAATAAATCTTGCAGTACCGACTGATTGCCATAATTTTTGTTCCTGTTCTTTAGTTTGATATAACCTAACTTTCTTCCCCAGTATCATCTTCCAACAACTCCTTAATCATTTTCTTAGCTTTAATGGCTCTCTTGCCTTGTAACGTACAACTAAAAACTGTAACTATTTGAATTAAATCCTCAACTAATTCCTATTCTTCTGAATTAGTTATCATATCTATTAATTGATTTAATCCTTTTTTATTGTAGTTAATTCCACTTCCTATATCTGTAATGACATTAAATTGATAACCCTTAGCAATCATATATGTTTTGACATTATCAATCTGACGTTCTAAATCATCTTTTTGTTTATGTGAACTAACTCTACAATATCCAATTACTTTTTTAGTTTTAATTTCAATGCCTTTAATTCCTAAGAAATGATTGAGTTGCTCTTGTGAATAATATCTGTATCCTGTTGAAGCAACGTGATGCGGTTTCAATATATCTTTTTTATCCCACTCTCTTAATGTTTGATACGTTTTCTCTATTAATTTTGAAAACTCTTCAATAGAATAATATTTCATTCGTTATCACATCTTTAATTTATTATAACGCAAACGTTACATAAAATAAGGCTGGTCTTATAAACTTATATAGAGTTTTATTAACTGTTGTTACACCCCCTTAATATTCATAACGAATATTATACCTTAATGCTCAAATTGTTTCAATTTTTTAATTAGCAACCTTAAATAGAATATTTATCCGTTAGAAATTAAACTTCAGTTAATAATTAAATATTTAAAAATCCCTTACCTCTAACTTCAGATACATCCACTATGGTTATAAATGCACCTGGATCTATATTATGTACAACAGTATTCAATTCTATCATTTGATGTGAACTTACAATACAATAAAGCATTTTCTTTTTATCATGAGTGTATTCACCTTCTGCAAATAAAGATGTAACTCCACGATTAAGGTCTTTAATTACATATTCAATAATTTCTTTTTCTTTTCTTGTTAAAATAAGGAGAAGTTTTTTACTGCTAAATCCTTTTAACATCCTATCAAGAACTACGCTTTGGATGAATAACGAAATTAATGTATATAAGGCTTGTGGAATACCGAATATTATTGCTCCAATAATTACTATTATCAGATTAAGAGAAAATCCTAAACTACCTATATTAAAATTTGAATACTTTTTTCTAATTAACATTGTTATGATATCAGTTCCCCCAGTAGAACCACTTCTTAAAAATACCAATCCATAACCAATTCCACATAAAACTCCACCATATATACAAAAAATAAGTAAATCACTTTCCATATTAATTAAATATTTAAATGGTTTTGTTATCATAAGTGAAATTGAAAGACAAAGCATTCCTATTGTTGTATAAATAGTAAATGATTTTTCGAGTTTTTTATAGCTTAATATAAGCAATGGTATATTAATTATTAGAATTACTATACCAGCTGGAACTTCAGCTGTATACTCTAGAATTAATGCTACTCCAGTAGCACCCCCACTTAAAAGTTTAGCATGTGATAAAAAAAGATTTACTCCTAAAGATGCTATCATACAACCTGAAAATATGAACAAAATATCAATTATATTCTTTTTATATTTATAATATGTACTCATCAATACACTCCTTATAGCTTATTTATAATTTAATAATTCACTTTTACTCTACATTTCTTTTTGCCAGATATAATTCTATATTTAATTGACTGCATTTTCAACAGAATTTCTTTCTTTTTCGCAAATAATCTTTATCATTCTCCAAGTAATTATGAATAATTCAATCTATGTATTAACAAAATTATCATATTGATATTGAACTCATAATTTAATGTATATTTGTACTATAATTTACTAAAAATCATTATTTTTATAACTCTCATAACTAAAGTATGCCACTTAATTCTACATAAATTCAATATTTATTGATATTATACAAATACAAATTTTCAATTCTTTTTCAATTATATAAATTCCCTAATTGTAGATAAAAACAAGGTCATCAATTTGTTTAAGCGTAACCTTAATAAATTGATGACCTTTATTTTATAAATTTATACGTATAACTTTTACCTTAGATATACATTAATATTAAGTTTTCCTGCATTTCTTGGAATTATCTTATCTTTAATAATTTCTCCATTTATAACTACTTGTGTTTGATTTTCTTCAACATTTTCTTTATCTGTTCTGCAAACTTTTATATTATAATCCTCCTTTTCGTTTGTAATTTTTATCTCAAATTCCTTCCAGTCTTTTGGTATACAAGGTTCTATAACATATCCTTTATCTTTAACTTTTTTAAGTCCCAAAATATTTTCAATTCCAACTCTATACATCCATCCTGATGCTCCAGTATACCAACTCCAACCTCCACGCCCCGCATGAGGTTCTTTTATATAAACATCTGCTGCCATTACATAAGGCTCTACCTTATACATCATACATTCTAATTCTGTTTTTGTATGATTTATTGGATTTATCATATTGAAATATTTTGTTGCTTTGTCTCCAAGTCCAAGCTTTGTTAAAGCTAGGATAACCCAAACTGCCGCATGAGTATATTGTCCTCCATTTTCTCTTACTCCTGGCACATATCCCTTTATATATCCTGGTTCTAATTTTGAATTACTAAATGGCGGTGTAAGCAGTAATATCATTCCTTTATCTTTTTTCACAAGATTGCTATCAACTGCTTCCATAGCTTCAATTGCTCTTGCTCTGCTATCTACAGGTTTTGCCATTCCTTCTGCTAAGGAAACCCGACTCGCATACGCTCGCTGGGTAAGTGACTCACACAAAATCGTAGATTTTGGTTCGCTACTTAACGCACCTGAAATTATTGACCAACTTTGAGCTAATGAATCAATTTGACACTCTGGATTTTCTCTAGATCCAAGTGGCGTTCCATCGTCAAAATATGCTCTTCTATACCAGCCACCATCCCATGCATTTTTCTCTAAGTTCTCTCTTATGAATTCTTTTCTTTCTTCATAATGACTTTTTGTTTCTTTATCATTCTGCATTTCAGCAATTTCAATGAAGCTACTTAATATTGAATATAAGAACCAGCCAAGCCATACACTTTCTCCTTTTCCTTCATTACCAACAGTGCTCATTCCATCATTCCAATCTCCACTGCCCATTAAAGGAATATTATGAACTCCAAATTTTAAAGATTTTTCTATAGCCTTCAAACAATGTTCATATATAGTACCTTCCTTTGAAGATTGATTCACTATGGTATATCTCTCATCTTCACCTTCCCTTAAAGGTTCATCTTCTAAATAAGGAGCTGTTTGATTCAAAATCTCATAATCTCCTGTAGAATTAATATATTCTGCAGTTACATAAGGTAACCATAATAAATCATCACTAAATCTAGTTCTTATACCGGAATTGACAACTGGATGCCACCAATGTTGAACATCACCTTCCACATATTGTCTTGAAGCACTTCTTAAAATTTGTGCCTTTGGTATTTTAGAATCTGCAACACCAAGTGCCATGGAATCCTGAAGTTGGTCTCTGAAGCCATAAGCTCCACCACTTTGGTAAAATGCACTTCTACTTAAATATCTACAACTCAAGGTTTGATACAAAAGCCATCCATTTAAAAGATAATCCAAAGATTTATCTGGTGTCTTAACTTGTATATTTCCTAGGAAATGGCTCCAATATTGTTTTACTTTATCTAATTCTGCTTCTACATTTTCATAAATCTTATATTTATTTATAACTTTTTCTATATTTTCCCTTTCTTCTTGCCCAAATAAAATTACTACTTCTTTCTTTTCACCTTTTCTTAATTTAATACTTGTTACTGCTGCCAAACATGGGTCATAAATTCCACCAAAACGATTACTTAAATTATTATGATTCAAACCTTCTGGCTCAGAAATCTCACCACCAATTCCTATAAATTCTTTATTATCCCCAGTAAAACTTAAATTTTCACCACCTAAGATAGTTAAATAAGCATTTAATTTACCGAAATATTCACTATAAGGATTGCTTCCTCCTATGAAACCATTAGAAATATATGTAGAAATATATCTTGAACTATCGTATTCATAAACGCCCAAGACAAGTTTTGCATAATAAAACACTGAAACATCTCTATCTTCATCACTTAAATTTTCTAAAGTAACTCTTTGAATTTTGACTCTTTCACCTTTTGGTGCAAAGACTTCAAGCTTTCCCTTCAAATCATAAGCAGTATGATTAAATTCAGAATATCCAAAGCTATGTTTTATTAAGTAATCTCCAGAATCTCTAACTGGTTTTGGTGATATTGAAAAATAGTTTCCTGAAATATTATCTTTAATATAAAGAGCTTCCCCTAAAGGATCTCTAATATAATCATTACTCCAAGGGGTTATCTTATTCTCTCTAGAATTCCCACACCAAGTATACCCTGCACCCGCTTCAGATATATGAAATCCAAAATCTTCATTAGAAATAACATTAATCCACGGAGCTGGAGTATTCTTGTAATTAGATAATTTAATTATGTAACTATTATCTTCTTTGCTAAAACCACCATAGCCATTAAAGAAATCTAAATCTTCTACATTTTCTTCATTAACTACCTTTTTAATCTTTTCTTTTATATGATTGAAATTAGATTGATCTTGTGATTCTTGTGTTTCTTCTGTTCCTTTAAGTAAATCATCACCATTTATTACATCCATATCATGATCATATTCTTCATATGTTATTTCATTATTATTTTCCAACATTATATCTGGTGCTAAACTGTTCTTTATATCCATATGTGAATTTAGGTCCTTGCTTAAATCTCCAAATGAATTCAAATTTCGCCCTAAATCCATATGTGAGTTTGATTTTTTTTCTACTCCTGTATATGAGTTTATATTCTTCTCTAAATCTATATATGAATTTAGATTGTTCTTACAATCTACATAAACCCTTGAAATTCCTATTAATAGCTCTTTAACTTCAATGTCCATGGTTGCCTTATTGTGAATAAATATTCCACCTGCTTTGTTTAAAGTTTCACCTCCATCAGAAAACCTTATAGCCTCCATTATTTTCTTTTGGAGAGGTTCATCATAAGAAATCTCTTCATTATTGTATATAACTAAATCTAATTTAACTCCTTTAAGCTTTAAATAATAGTGGAATTTTATCATAGTGAATACTATATTTATATCTCCTTCTTTTTCTATAGCTACCATTATAATAGGAAGATCTCCTGAAATTCCATAAGACCACAAATCTTTTTGGTGTTTTGAGATATTTTTAATATATTCTTCCCTATTTTTTCTTATATTGCTTAAAAAGAATATTTGACTAGCAATACTTTGAAATACATTTGCCTCTGCACTTCTTATTCCAAATTTTCTAAGTTCAAGTTGTATCATTATGCTATAATCTTTGAATATTTTATTTAGCTTATTATTAGAGCTATTTTCTCTACATAATTCTAAAACATCTTCTTTAGAATCACATATTCCGGTTATATAGAAAACCTCAGTTTGTGAATGTGGCTGCAATCTAATTTTAGTTCGCAAGCTCATTATGGGATCTAAAACTGTTCCCACTGTATTATTTAAAGATTTATCATTATCCATAGCTAATGGAGATTTTAGTTCCCTATTCCTACCTATAAAATTTATTCTAGAAGTTTCATATGTAATACTTCCCTCTAATTCACCATTTGTTATTACCTTATGAAATATGTATGGAATTTTTGCATCTTTAACTCTTCCTCTTCTACTTCCTATAAGAATATTTTCTTTTTCATCATATTCTGTTTGAACAAATAGATTAGAAAAAGCAGGATGAACAACATCAGCACCAAAAGTTGCCAACGTTATTTCCATGTAGCTTGTTATTTCAATGCTTCGTGCTTTATCCCCTAAATTACTTAAAATTAATTTTCTAATTTCAAAATTTTCTTCTGGAGAAACTACAATTTCAGTTACAGTTTCAATATTTCCATCTTTTCTACTAAACTTAGCTTTATCCAAATTAAATTCAGCCACATATTTATCACCAGAATTTTTGCAAGGTTCAAAAGTTGAACTCCAATAATCATTAGAATTTAAATTCTTTATATAAAAGAACATTCCACTATCATCACTTGTAGAATTCCCTTTCCATCTATACAGCATAGTATCATTTTTCTTAGAATATCCACTTCCACTTGCTGTAATCATAGATGAATACTCCCCATTACATAATAACAATAGCTGTGGAGCATCTGTATTTACCTTTTCAAATATTCTCGGAATTAAGGTTTCTCCTTCAAGATATTTATTCTTTATAGAAAAATCTTCATTTCTTTCAAAAGTTACATTTTGTGGAATCTTCTCCTTTAATAAAAGCTCTGTTGATTTAACTTCTGGTAAACTATGAAATCTATTAATCAAAATATTATCATTTAAAACATTATCTAAAGACATAAGAGACATACCTAAGTGATGAACCATATAAGTCATGATTTTGTTGATTTTTTGCGAATTGTTTGAAATTCCAACATTTTTTTCATGAGCATTATTTTCATGTATACTTTCAGGAACTTGAAAGTTATCCACATTATCCACATCATTATCTTTGTTTTCATTCCATATATTATCCACGTTTTTATGATAACTATCCACGATTTCATCGTAGTTATCCACATAATCTCCGTTTTTATCCACATTTTGTGGATAATTATTTTCAATTGATAAAATATTATCCTTATTTCTGCCATTATTAGGTTTTTTTATGTTATAGTTATCCACAGCTAGTTTTTCTAATGTTTCATTTTGTATTTCATTCTCTGTTTCTTTTTTAGAAACTGTTATTATATATTTATCTTCTCTAGCTTTAGTATAATCTATAGCTTCAATAAATCCATATCTCCCTAAGGCACCTATCTTTTCAAATCTCTTAAGATTTTTGATTCCAGCATTTTTTGCAAATGTAAGTGTCATTAAAGTTGAATACGGTGATATTACAATTTCATCTTCAAGGCCTCTCTTCAACCCAAGACCAGGTACACCAAATGCTTTATATTGGTAATTTTCTGCAACATCAAATTTATAAAATGCAGATTCTGATATTCCCCAAGGCGTTTTCTTTTGCTTTGCAAAATTTATTTGAGCCTTTATTACGGATCTATAAGTCTGACTAAGCAAAGTTCTAGGATAATTTCTCATTATTAGTGCAGGCATAAAATACTCAAACATTGTTCCACTCCAAGATACGAGAGAGTGAGTATGAAAAGCATTAGTCATTGCCCTACTTAATTTAAACCAATGAGCAGAAGGTACATCATTCTTAGCTATAGCAACAAATGATGCCGTTCTAGACTCCGATGCCAATAAGTCATAATAAGAATTTCCAAGCGAATTTTCTTCTACATTATATCCAATAGAAAATAACTCTCTAGTTTTATCATAAAGAAAACTAAAGTCCATTTCTTCTGATATTTTATTAATATCTTCAATTATCTTATCTATTTTATCCACATATTTTTTTAAAGTAACAATTCTTTGTCCTAATGTGCAATCAAAGTTATCCCCATTTTTTCTTTTATAATCTTCACATCGGTTGGTTAATTCTATAATATTTGGAACGCCCTCAAAAAATTCTTTACTATATAACTTTTCTAGGTCCCCCAAAGTACAATTATAATACTTAATTTTTTTCTTAACCTCATCTGTAAGCTTGGAAATCCAATAATTTGATTCTTCATTATGAAATTTTAAAATACTTTTATTCCAATTTTCTTTTTCACTTAAGTCATTTTCTTCTTCGTTTAAGTTATTTTCTTCTTTATTAAAATTATCATCATTAACCTCATCTAATTGTTGCAGTTTACTTATTTTTTCATTATTTTTAAATTCCTCAACTTTGAATAAGATTTCATTTAGCACTTTAAAATATTCACCAATTTTAACATGTGAAGTAAATTTAAGTTTAATAGATGAATCTTCATCTTCAATTATCTTATAAATATCATTTAAAGCTCCAACTTCCTTTACTCTTATGACTTTATTGTGTTTAAGTTCCTCCATTACTTCTTTCAAAACCCACAAGTTCCCTAGGAGATTTCCACTATCAACTGTTGATACATATCTTGGCCATAGTGGTTCTTTTGTTTTTGTGTTATACCAATTTAAATAATGACCATTTACCTTTTTTAAATCTTTCATACTATTTAATGTAAGTTCCACCTTATCAACAAGTTCAAACATAGTTATATATCCTAAATCATATGCAACAATATTTGAAGTTAATCCCATACCTATGTTAGTTGGAGAAGTTCTATGAGCAACTCCTTTAAATGGATTCTCTTGGTAATTGTCTGGAGCTAAATAATTGTTTTCTTCATTAGCAAAGTCTTGATAATAGGCATATATTCGTCTAGATATTTTTCTTAAATAATTTTTTTCTTCATTCTTTAATGTATTCTTATTGTTATCTGGAAGCTTCACGCTTATACTATACGCTATATATGGACTAAATATCCAAAGTATTCCAACTATCAAATTATAAGTAATAACTACAAAAGAACTATAGAATGATAAATATAGTATTAATAATCCCATTATTGGTGCAATCCACATTCTTTTCAAATAGCCCATGAACGTATTGCTATAATTCTTTTCTACAAACTCTGAAGCCTGCCATTCCAAAAGATTTTTCTTAGAAATACAAACTCGAAATAATGTAATGATTATAGCATGAATCATCAAAAAAGATTGATATGGGATAAAACTTATTATTAATAATATTTGTTCAAAATTTTTGAAGGTTCCCATTAGTTTATTTTTAGGCGTTACAACAAGATCTGTTACTGTAAATACTAAAGAAATTATTAAACCCAAAAAGCAAAGCACTGCAATTTGACTTCTTCCCTTTAAAATGGTCAATGATAAAATAAGAGTAAGAAGTAAGTTAGGTGATAATAAACTCCGCCTTAAATTATCAAATATTTTCCATTTATATAGAAAACTTATTTTATTAGAAAATAGCCATCCTATTAATTGCCAATCTCCTCTAACCCATCTATGCAATCTTTTGCAACTAGATTCATAAAATGCTGGGTATTTATCAATAAATTCTACATCGCTTACCAATGCACATCTTGCAAGTCCCCCTTCTAGAAGATCATGACTAAGTATTTTGTCATCCTTTATTAAATTATGTAATAATGGGTAAAATTCATCTATGTTAATTATTCCTTTCCCTGTAAAAGATCCTTCACCAAATAAATCTTGATAAGTATCAGAATAGGCTACTGAATATCCATCAACACCTTCTTCTCCTCCAAAAACTTTAGAAAAGTAAGTCTGATTTTTACTTTCTAGACTTATGCTCACCTTAGGTTGCATAACTCCATAACCTCTAACAACTTTATTTTCTTTCACATATGGAATATTAAGTACATGACTCATAGCACCTACAAGTTTAGAAGCACTCTCTCTTGGCATAAATGTATCCTCATCTAATGTAATTAGATATTTAACATTGCTTAGCATATGAATTTCTGAACTAAAAACATCATAAGTGTGGTCATTACTATTTCTAATAAGAGCCATAAACTCCATGAGTTTTCCACGTTTTCTTTCCTTGCCCATATAAATATTCTGTTTCTTATTATAAATTCTTTTTCTGCTCAAAAAGAAAAATTTATCCTCTCTCACATCATTAATACTATTACCATTATTATTTCTATTATTATTGCAATATTTTTCATTTAAGCTTCGCGCACATTCGATTCCACACCTAATTATTTCAGTATCCCTTTCCTCACTCTCATAATCAGAGTCACAAAAATCATTAAGCAAGGCAAAGTACAAATTTTTATCTTTGTTCCCACAATAAGCAACTTCTAATTTATCCATAAGCTCTTTAACTTTTTCTTTAGAATTCACAATAGCCGGAATTACAACTACAGTTTTATTCTCATCTGGAATTCCCATACTAAAATTTAATTTTGGAACCAACCTAACTTCTGAAATTTTGCTTACAGTCCAATTAATGAGTCCTATTATTATTTCATTTATAGGAATTAAAATAATTAATAACGAAATTATATATTGAGTTTTAGTATATGTTATTCCTAGCAAACTACTTATAAATAGAAGAATCATACTCACCATAAGAGTTCCTAGAATATTAATAGTTAGATACGTTTCTTCTGAAATCACACCTCTTATATTATGGTGATATCCTTTTATTTCACTTATTCCATCATCAATCAAATAATAACCCACATGACACTTATAACTATCTTCCTTATTATCTTTACTACTTTTAGCAAGTTCTAAAACATAATTTGCTAAACTAATTTCATTTATTTGAATAACTTTAGCTATTTTTTCAAGTTTATGCCTATAATAATCTTTAGACTCAAAATCCATATAGTTATAAATGTCTTCAGGATCTTCTTTTAAAATCTTTTCAACTTTAGAAGTATTTTCAAAAAATCTACGCCAACTTATTCCTTCAATTTTTCTAATTGAATTTATATATTCACCAATATGTTTTTCTAAAAATTCTTCTCTTAAGTTACCTTTTATGCCGTTACTATTAAAATCTGAATTCATTTCCCCATTACTTTCATTTAAAATTCCCTTTTGAATGTTAACAATTTCTTGTGTATATTTAGATAAATTTATAATGATTGCAATTTTAAGCATAAGTGGAAAAGCCCATAACTCACCCATAGTAAAAGTAATTTCATTATTTCCTGCATTTGTATTTAAAATTTCTTCTTCAACATGAACATCTACATAATTCCATTCTGTTTCATTTTGAATACTGTGTTCTTGAAATTCATTTATGTACTTAATAAATTTATCACAGCTAATCTCATCTTCATTATTTATATAATTCTTAGCTACTAAAAAAATACGTGGAATTAGTTCTTTATCTTTTAAGGAAACTCGACTCACATTCGTTCCCTGAGTAAGCGATTCACGCAAAATCTTAGATTTTGGTTCTCTGCTTAAGGAAACTCCACTCGCATGCATTTCCTGAGTAAGTGATTCACCCAAAATCAGAGATTCCAGGTCTCTACTCATAGAAGGAAGACCCTTAAAATAATCTGTAGGCATCTCCATTTTTATTCCTTTATACTCTTTTTCAATCATATATATATTATCAAGAAGCCATTCGCACGCTCCTAGTACTTTATGACCATTTTTTGACAGTTTGCTAAAGTACTTGAAATTTTCACGGATGCATGAAAATCCATCTTCAAGCTCTCTTAAAACATTTTTTCTCACGCCATAAAAGTTATTATTTTTCAAGTAAAAAACTCCCTTCTTAATTGAAATTATCAATTGACAGTCAACAATGGACATTCGATGACAATATCAAATTATTCAATGGAGTTATTTTTACCCAAATTGCAAAATATATTCTTGTTGACTAAAGCATCTTAAAAAAATAACCATCCAAGTTTGCTAATTAAGCATATTGGACAGTTATTTAATCTAAATTATGAATTAATACATTTTTCTTAATGTATTAAACTTTTAATGTTGGTATCTATATTTATGACTAATTGAAAAATTCAGTAAATGCTTTAATTGTATATTCATTATCCTTTACGGATGCTAATTCTCTTATAGAATGCATACTAAGTACTGGTGCACCCATATCTATTACTGGTATATTCAATTTTGCTGCTGTAATTGGCCCTATTGTAGTTCCCCCTCTTAAGTCTGATCTATTTACAAATACTTGGCATGGAACTTCAGCATTTTCACATATACTTTTAAATACTGCACTTGCATAACTATCCGTTGAATAACTACCACCTGCTGCAATTTTTAATACAGGTCCCTTTCCTAACATCGGTTTACTCGTTGGATCAGACTTTTCTGTATAGTTTGGATGTATTGCGTGAGCTAAATCTGCTGAGATCATTATTGAATTACTTAATGTTCTCTTAAAATCTTCTCTTTCCTTTTTAAGTGCTAAAGTTATTCTCTCTAAAATACTTTCTAAAATCGAAGAATTTGCTCCTTGAGCTGTTAAACTTCCTATTTCCTCATTATCTAGAGCCACTAGAACCTTAGTTGCCTTAATTTTATTACTATTTAGTAAAGCCTTTAATCCTGCAAATACCATCCAAAGATCATCTAATCTTCCACATGATATAAATTCATCATTTACTCCAATTAACATACCTTCTGCATATTCATACAAAAACAAGTCAAAATCTAATATATCTCTATAATCTACCTTCAATGTTTCTGCTATTAATTTAAGTAGATACTCATCCTTTTCTAGCTTATTTACAACTATATTTAAACTTTCATTTTCTAGTTTTTCAGTTTTAGTGTTATTAATTTTATTACATGTATTTTCTTCTTCAATTTCTACATTATTTTGAACTTCTAAAGTTAAATTTTCACTATAATCATTATTTTTAATTGTCATTAGTGGTAACGTATCCTTTTGCTTATTATATGAATATCCTTCATTTATATTTCTATTCATATGTATAGCTAAATTAGGAATTATTAAAATTGGTTTATTAACATCAATTAATTTAACTTCTGGATTAAATGGGTCTTCTCCCTTTAGCATAACTCTTCCAGCTATTGATAAAGGTCTATCAAACCACGTACTAAGTATTGGTCCACCATATACCTCAGTATTCAACTTTAGATAATGTCCTTCAACTAGCATTTCAGGATTTGGCTTTATTCTAAATCCTGGCGAATCAGTATGCGCTCCAATTAATCTAAATCCATCCTTTTCAATTTCTCCAGTACCAACCTCAAATGCAATTACAGCAGAATCATTTTTTATAACATAATGCTTTCCACCCTTTTTCAAATCCCATTTATCTTCTTCTTTAACTTCACTATATCCATTCTTATCCAAAATGCATTTGATCTCATAAACACTTTGAAATGCAGTTTTACTTTTATTTATAAAATCTAATAATTCTTGTGCGTTGTTCATATTTGCTCATCCCTCTTTTTCTATATATTGTTAATTTTAATATTAGATATGTTAAAATTAACAATATACAATTAATACTTATTGTATATTATTAACTTAAACAACTCTCTGTTATTATGATTACTAAAAATATTTCTTCAAATCTTCAATTGATTCCATATCAAATATTTCAGTACCTATAACTTCTATTGTATCTTGAGATAAAGACATAAGTTTCTTTTTGTACTCATCTGGTACTATTTTAAATTTCTTTATTAATAATTTTATTAATAAATCTACTTTTCCTTTTTCTATTCCTTTTTCTATTCCTTCTTCCATTCCCTCTTCAAATATCATTTTCCCTACATCAGTCATGCTAACTACCTCCTTAAATCTCTTCTTTGAAATATCATCCCCAAATTTATCGAACAAAGCATATAATAACATTAAACAATTATTATATGCACTATAAGTTCTTGGTTGCGCTTTGCGCCTTTTTTATCTGTGTATATTTTTTGCCACTTCAATACTTTCTAATGTAATGTTACTTTTACCTTTTTTACTAGTCATTAATGGTATAAAGCTAAGTGTCATTATATCCTGTTCTGTTAACTGAATATTATTTTGTACTTTATACTCTATATTTTTCAATTTGGAATCTCCATCAAGATTACTCATATAAAAACCATTCACTCTATAATTAATTGTGCCACAATTTAAAGTAGTCGCAGCGTCTGAAATTTCAGATGAATATACTACTATAGTATTTATGTTTTTCTTGCTTTTATAATGTAAAGAAGCATCATAATATAAAAACCGTGACATATCATCTTTCTTCTTAGTTGTTTGAAATTCAAAATGCAAATACCCACCATCTTCTGTGTAAAATAAATAATCCATCGCATTAGTTTTGATATCAATATTCTTTATTTCAGTTTCTGCTGGTGCAATTATATTAACATCCAAGTCAAAGAATTCTGCAGCTCCACTCTTAAAGATTTCCATTGCTTTCTTGAAAACTGCATCCTCTACCTTATTATAATCCATCTTTATACTCCTTCCAAGTAATGTTATATTAATATATTAACCACTAGAAGAGATTTTATACGAATATACATTCGTTCAATGTACAAGAAAGAAAATAACAAGTTGGAAATACTATGAGATGAACTTGTTATTTTTTTGATTGTGCCTAATTCGAATCCAATAACTTTTATTTACAATTATGTTATAATATATTTGAAAAAGGAGGGCTATTTTATTTTTTGGACATATGGAAGTATTTATATTGCTACTTCTTTTTTTTGGTAAAAAATAAATAATACACATTCAAATAAATTAAGCTGTTAAAAAATAGGGTTTATATTTCTATTTCTCAACAGCCCATTATTCTATACAGCTTTTTAATCATGACTTATATAAGATTATTATTTTTAAGTTGCATTCTTAACATTTCTAAATTCTTTTCTTCCATAGGAAATAGTGGCATTCTAAGTGGTCCTACATTATATCCCATAAGTCCAAGTGCCGTCTTTACTGGAATAGGATTTACTTCTATGAATAATGTATTGATAATATCTAAATATTTTGTTTGAAGATCGCAGCTTTCTTTTACTTTTCCTTCAAAATATAGACTACAAATATCATGAGCTTCTTTTGGCATAATATTTGAGAAAACAGAAATAACTCCTTTTCCTCCAAGAGATAAAATTGGAATTATTTGATCATCATTTCCTGAATAAATATTAAGCTCATCTTTGCAAAGAGCTTTTATTCTTGCAATAGCTGAAATATCTCCACTAGCCTCTTTTGTGGCAACTATACGTGGATGCTTTGCTAATTCAACATATGTTTCAGGTAATATATTAACATCTGTTCTTGATGGTACATTATACAAGATAATAGGAATATTAACCCTATCAGCAATATAATTGTAGTGTTTAATTAAACCACTTTGAGTAGTTTTATTATAATATGGTGTAACCAATAAAAGTGCATCGGCTCCAACACTTTCAGCATACTTAGAAAGTTCTAAAGCATACATAGTATCATTAGATCCTGTTCCTGCAATAACTGGTACTCTTTTATTAACATACTCAGCTGTAAATCTAATAGCTTCTTTATGTTCTTCATCACTCATAGTAGAAGATTCCCCTGTTGTTCCTGCAATTACAATTGCGTCAGTGCCTTTTTCTATATTAAAATCAATTAATTTCTTTAATTCTGAAAAATTCACTCCATCTTCTGTAAAAGGTGTAACAATAGCAACTGCTGCACCAGTAAATATAACATCCTTCATAAAATCTGCCCCCTTGAATACTTTCTAAATAAATTATAACACAGTAAAGTTATACTATAAACTTAGAATGCATTATTAATTAGTAAAAATTTAATTAATAATAAACTAATTTGGGCATATTATTAATTATAATGAACTTGCTTAACTAAAAAGTTGTATTATAATAATATATATTGCATATTCTTAGATAATTATACATAAATGATTGGAGTGTATTAAATGTTTTTTGAACACATGGTTAATATATTTATAAAAAATAATTCTGATATTAAAGATAATAAGGTTAGGAATTCTTATGGTGTATTCGGTGGAATTGTTGGGATTTTAGTAAATGCACTTTTATTTATTATAAAACTTTCTGTTGGACTTTTTGTTTCAAGTATAGCTATTATGGCTGATGCTTTTAACAATCTTTCTGATGCAGCATCTTCTTTAATAACTATTTTAGGCTTTAAACTTTCAAATAAGCCAGCGGATAGAGAACATCCCTTTGGCCATGGCAGAATTGAATATCTGTCTGCTTTAATCGTTGCCTTTATGGTAATGTTAGTTGGTGTACAATTTATTAAATCTTCTTTTCAAAGAATAGTTAATCCAACTCCTGTTACTTTTGAATTAGTTCCATTCATATTACTCTTTATATCTATATTTCTTAAAATTTGGCTTTCAAGATTTAATAAATTTGTTGGTGAAAAAATTAATTCCTCTGCTTTAAAAGCTTCTTCTGTAGATGCTTTAGGTGATGTCTTTACTTCAACTTGTGTCGCTATTTCATTTTTAGCTGCAAACTTCACTTCCTTTCCTATAGATGGGTATATCGGAATGGTTGTTGCATTATTTATAGTTTATTCTGGTTTCAGTTTAGTTAAGGATACTATAAATCCTCTTTTAGGCGAAGCTCCAGACCCTGAACTTGTAAATTCTATTAAAGAAATGGTTTTATCTTACGACAAAATACTTGGTACCCATGACTTAATAATTCACAATTATGGTCCTGGTAAATGTATGGCTTCAATTCATGCTGAAATTCCAAGTGATATCTGTGTTGTTGCTATTCATGAAATAATTGATAAAGCTGAAAGAGAGATTTCTACTGCTCTTAATATCTATTTAGTAATACATATCGATCCCATTTGTATTATTGAAGGTGAAGTCAAAGGCGCTTATGAAGAAATTTTATCTTTAATTAAGAAATATGACTATATTAAATCTATACATGATTTTAGAGTTGTTGGTGAAGGTGAAGTTAAGAATTTAATCTTCGATATAGTTGTTGATTCATTAAATGAATCTCCTATAACCGATTCTGAATTGATTGATAAGTTTTCTGAAAGTGTACAAAAATCTCATCCATATTATAACTGCATAATCACTATAGATAAAGATTTCATATAAAGTTTTTATCTATTTTAACTTTATTACTTCTCATTTGCAACTACAGTTAATCCAACCGATTTTGCATATCCATCTTATTCTTATTAATCAGTTAAAAATTATCAATGTGCATTTAGTAATTACTGATGAAATCTTTTAATGATTTCTAAAAAAATTAAGGAATAAGTCATAAGTGAAAAGTTCATGTTTCCAAACTTTACATTTGGAAATATGAACTTTCTCTATGAGCTTATTCCTTAATTTTCAACTTCAAATCAATTAACAGTTAATTCTTATAGATACTCAAATTCTATATTTTCTTATTATATACCCATAAAATCAGTGATACTCCTTTGTGCAGTGTTACATCAGAGTATCGTTGATTTCAGCTGGGCATCTATAACTTATTTAGAGGAAACCCGACTCACATTCGTTCGCTGGGTAAGTGATTCACACCAAATCATTTGAAAAAGGAAGTTAACTCGTATACACGAGTTAACTAAGTTCGAGAGTGCAAATGTGATTAAAGAATACAAATCACTAAAGTGATTTGCATAAGTTCGAGTAACCAAATATTAAATTTGGACTCTCACTTATCTCACTTATCTACTTAAAGTACCTTAGACAAAAAGTCTATTGTACGTGGATTTTTAGGATTTTTGAATACTTCTTCTGGAGTTCCTGATTCTACTATTTTTCCGCCATCCATAAATAATATTCTATCTCCAACTTCTCTTGCAAATCCCATTTCATGTGTAACAACTACCATTGTCATTCCTTCTTTTGCAAGATTTTTCATAACACTTAAAACTTCTCCAACCATTTCAGGATCTAAAGCGGATGTAGGCTCATCGAATAACATAACATCTGGTTGCATAGCTAAAGCTCTAGCTATTGCAATTCTTTGCTTTTGTCCACCTGATAATGAAGCTGGATATGCATCTACCTTATCTACTAGTCCTACTTTTTCTAATAAAGTTATTGTTCTTTTTTTAGCTTCATCTTTTGAAAGTTTTTTTACTTTCATAGGTGCTAAACATATATTTTCACATACAGTCTTATGAGGAAATAAGTTAAATTGTTGGAAAACCATCCCCATTTTTTCTCTCATTTCATCAATATTAGTTTCTTTTGATGTTATATCTTTACCCTCAAAAGTAATTGTACCAGATGTAGGAGTTTCTAATAAGTTAAGGCATCTTAAAAATGTACTTTTTCCCGAACCAGATGGTCCAATTACAACTACAACTTCGCCTTTACTAATATGCTCATCTATACCTTTTAGTACATCATTTTTTCCAAAGCTTTTATGTAAATCCTTAACGTATATCACTTGCCTTCATCCTCCTCTCTACATATCCTAATATTCTTGTCATCGTGAATGTTATTATAAAGTAAATTACTGCTGCTACTATTATTGGTTCTAACCCTAAAGCCGTATTACCTCTTACAACTCCTGCATTAAACATAAGCTCTGCAACTCCAATAACAGAAACCTGCGAAGACTCTTTAATTACTGAAATAAATTCATTTCCAAGAGCTGGTAAAATATTTTTAAAGGCTTGAGGTATCACAATATGAAACATTGCTAATCCCTGATTCATCCCTAAGCTTCTTGCAGCTTCCATTTGTCCTTTATCTACAGCATCAATTCCAGCCCTCATTATTTCAGATACATATGCTGCTGAATTCAATGCTAAAGCAATTACACCTACAAGTAAGTCTTCCATAGGTATCCCTATAAATTTAGGTAATCCATCAAAATGGGGAAATCCAATATAGATTATATAGATTTGAACTAGAAGTGGAGTACCTCTTACAAATTCTACATAAGCTGTTGCTATAAAACTTATAGGTTTAAATTTTGAACGTCTTAAAAGTGTTAATGCAAGGCCTAAAATTGTTCCAAATAGCACTGCAAAAAATGCTAATACAATAGTTATCTCTGTCCCTTTTAAAAAATATCCAGAGTACTTTTCTAAAAATGTAAAATTCAATATTTTCCCTCCTAATTGTTAATTATCAACGCTTGTTTATTAATAAGAAATTAATTATAATTTTTTATAAAAAACCCGACTCACAGACCTTCGCTGGGTAAGCGATTCACATCAAATCATAGATTTGAGTTCTCTGCTTATAAGAAACCCGACTCACAGACCTTCTCTGCTTATGAAATCTGCATCACATTATTATAAATTATTAATTGTTAATTATCAACTGTTGTAATTAACAATTACAAGAATTGCTTTACATGACTTAAGGCATCACGCTCTTAATGTTTTTAAGAGGTGTTGCCTTAATTAAATTCTTAATTATCTATGCTTAAATATATATTTCTTATTAAAACTATACGAACTATTTTAAATTAGTTCGTATGTGCATATATTATTCTACCATTTTATTTGCGTCTAATACAAATTGTTCAATCTTCTTTTCATCTGTTAATTTCTTTATTGTTTTATTAACTTCTGCTTGTAATTCAGGTGAATTTTTCTTCATAGCTATAGCACATCCACCATCTGGATCCTCAACTACTACCTTATCTGCAATTGAAATACCAGGATTCTTTTGAATATTAATTTGAGCAACTGGTGCTTCAGCTAAAACTGCATCTACTTTATTGTTCTTTAAATCTAATATTAAATCAGTAACTTTGTCTAATGATTTAATGTTTGTTGCATCGAAGTTAGCTTGTGCAATCCCTTCTTGAATTGAACCCTTTTGAACTCCAATTTTCTTACCCTTTAAATCATCCATTGAAGTTATTGCAGTTTCATCTCCTGATCTAAGTATAAATCTATGTGTTGCAGCATAATATATATCTGAAAAATCTGCATTTTGTTTTCTTTCATCTGTAGGAGTCATACCTGCAAATATCATATCTACTTTATCTGCTTGGAGTGCTACAAGTAATCCATCAAACGCCATATCCTTTACTTCAAGTTCTACCCCTAAATCTTTTGCAAGTTGTTTTGCAATTTCAATATCAAATCCAACTATTTCATCTTTTCCATTTACTTCACTATGAAATTCATATGGTGGATAATCAGCACTTGTTCCGACTACAAGTTTTCCCTTTGATTTTATTGTATCTATTGCCGATGCATTACTATTAGCACTTTCTTTTTTTGTACTACTTCCACATCCAACCATGCTTATTGCTATAGTTGCAACTGCAGCTACGGCTACTATTTTTTTTACTAATCCACTTTTCATTATAATTACCTCCTGAAATTTATATCATCCCTAAATTTTGTTACAAATCTAACTATATAGTTTTTCTTTTCAATAGCATAATTATACACATTATTTAATATTTATTCAATAGTTATATGTATAATTTTTTAATTTTTATTATTTAAAATTAAATTATAATTATCCCTAGTAATAATAGTATATATATTTATATATTTTTTATGTATTATTGCTGACTATATAATATTAATACACTAAATTGAATATTTATGATATTCAATTCTTTATTTTACATATTTTATTATAAGTCATCAACAAAAAACCTAGTTTGCCAGGTACAAAGTTGTACTTATTCATCAATTGAATTGGTAATTTAAAAGTCATGCTTTTGTAGAAGTGTTACTATTTCGGATTTAGCTGTAGATATTCCTTTAGTAGAAGTTGTTCATTTATGCTTGTCAGGAGCATGCATAAATGGGTACAACTTCTGCTATTGAGTAAGAGTCCAAATCTTGTATTTGGGTACTCGAACTTACTCAGCGAACGTATGTGAGTCGAGTTTCATTTTTCTCACAGCTAAATCCTCAAGTAACCTTAACAAATGCATGACCTTCATTTCAAAGGAGCATATCCATAAGTATAGTTTTCACCACGGTTATCTATATTAGATCTTTAATTACAGATAATCTATGCAATGCTCTAGTACACATTATGTACTTAACTAAAGGCTGAATTTCTTTATTTTCTACTACTATTACCCCATCAAATTCTAGCCCTTTAGCTAAATAAGCTGGTATAAGTACCTTTCCACCTTTATAGAGAATATCTTCATTATCTATATTTTGTATATTAATTCTTTCTTTAATAGCAGCTGCAAATTTATTTAATTCATTCTTACCTTTAAATATTACTGCAATATTTTCATTGCCATCTTCTTCATAATCTTCAATTATCGATATAAGAGTATTTATAAAATCATCCTCTGATGTAACTTCTTCTTGAATAACAGGCTCTCCACTTCTAACTAAAGGAACTATTTTATCTTCATTTAAGAATTCATTTGCATATTCCATTATTTCTTGAGTTGATCTATAACTCTTGTTTAGTTCATATTTCTTAATTTCAATATTAGAATCTTCAAACACTTCATCTAAGTGAAGCATTGCAGGTTCTTTACTAGTTGTAATTAATCTTTGATTAGAGTCTCCAACTATTGTATAGCTCTTGCACCCTGTCATTTCCTTGATAATCTCAAATTGAATAAAACTATAGTCTTGTGCTTCATCAATTACAATATGTTTTATTTCTTCCTTTACCTTTAAACCTTGCAATTTTACCATCAAATAAAGAATTCCTATCAAGTCCATATATCCTAAATTGTCTACTTCTTCTTTTAAAAATTCATTATTTTCTATTAGAGTTGTCCTTAAACCATTGTTATCTTGATTATTTAATGTTTCAGTATCCTCTTTAATCCCTTTTAAATTAATAATTTTCTTATAAATATCCATAACAGATTCAACTATAATCCAAGAATCTAATTCATTACGAGAATTTATTACTTCTCTTACAATTTCTCTTATTCTAATTCTTTTCAAGTAATCTATATTACTTTTTTCCATTTCTAATTCATCCTTTGACAAATTATCCATCTTTTCTTTAAGTTCAGCATTTAATTTATAAACTTCTTCATCTCTTTTATCCTTAATCTTAGATGTTAGTATCCTCTTTATCTTTTGACTTCTTCTAAATAAAGGCATATCTTTATAATAAACATTGAATAATTCTTCTATTTCTTTAATTGAAACAATTTCTGCGCCTTTAAATTTAATTGCTTGTATTTTGAAATATTCTTTATTTAAAGTTTCTATTTGGGAATCTAATAAACTCACGAATTCCTTAGAACTCTTATACTTATATTCTTTTAAAGCACTTTCATTTCCATTCATAGCCTCTTCAATATAACTTCCAAAGCTCTTTATCTTTACTTTTTCTAACCCGAGTTCTTTCTTTGCAAAATTCTCAAAAGTAGTTTGCTTTATGTTACTCTCCCCGAGAGTCGGTAGTACTTGAGCTATATAATCCATGAAAATATCATTAGGTCCAAAAATTAATACTTTATCTCCAAATTGTTCTCTAAAGTTATAAAGCAAATAAGAAATTCTATGAAGTGCAATAGTTGTCTTTCCTGAACCTGCAACTCCATTTACAACAACTATTTTATTTCTATCTTCTCTTATTATTTCATCTTGTTCCCTTTGAATAGTCATTACTATATCTTTTAACTTATCAGATGAATTTTCAGTTAAAACCATTTGAAGTATTTCATCTTTAACATCTAATGCTGAATCAAATACGCCTTTTAATTCACCTTTCTTAATTATAAGCTGTTTTCTTGATAATATATCCGCTTGTATTTCTCCAACTGGTGGATTATAGCTTGCTTTTCCAAGTGTTCCCTTATAAAAAAGAGCTGCAATTGGAGCTCTCCAATCAACAATTAAAGGCTCATAGCTATTCTCTAAAGTTAATCCATATCTCCCCACATACATATCTTCTGGAATGTCATCATTTTCCTTAAAATTAACCTTTCCAAAGTAAGGTGCTTCCTTAAGCTTAGTGTATTCCATAAGCCTCTTATCTATTGTTTTATATGATTCTTCTTGAACATAATTTTCATGGTCAAAATAATCTATAACTTGATCTTCATCATCCTTATAGTCTTCAATATATTTCTTTCTAGAATCAATAATATATTTTGTAACACCTTTTCTTTTTTCTAAATAATTCAAAATCTCCTTATTTAATATATCTAAAATTTCATTTAATTTATTTTCTTCTTTTAAGAAATCTACTTGTTTATTCAAAATTCCAACTCCTTTTTTTCAATGCACAATGCACAATGTATGGCTAAAAACTCTAAATTAGTTTTGTATCCTCCATTGTGCATTAATATTTTATTTAAGTCTATTTAATTATATAATCATCTATTGAATTACCATTCTTATCATTTAAATTCATAATTTAATTAATTATATTTTATGCTTTTTATAGATTTTTAGTTTCATCTTCATTTATAGTTTTAGTGTTAACTACATCTTTATAATCATCTTCACCATCAACTGTAGTTTCAGAAGTTTCTTTAACATTCTCATCTTTATCATCTATAACAATGTCTAAAGAATGTTTTTTAGCTCTTCTTTCTTCTAATTCTTTAACTTTCTTTTCATTTTCTGACTTTTCTCTTTCTTTTGTTTCCTTCATTTCTGGATATTTTTCATAAACAATTTCTAAAAATTCATCTCCAAAGATTGTTTCTTTTTCTAAAAGTACTCCAGATATTCTATCCAATAGATCTCTATTATCTCTAAGAATTTGTCTAGCATTTTTATGAGAAGTTCTTATAATATTTAATGTCTCTTCATCTAAAATAGTTGAAGTTTCTTCACTACAATTTCTAACAGCTCTACCATCTAGATATCTGTTTTGTATTGATTCTAAAGCCATCATATCAAATCTATCACTCATACCATAAATGGAAACCATGCTTCTAGCCGATGCAGTAGCTCTTTCTATATCATTTGAAGCTCCTGTTGAAACTAAATTAAATACTTCTTCTTCAGCTGATCTACCACCTAACATTACTGTTATTTGATTTAATAATTCTTCTTTAGAAGTTAAATATTTTTCTTCTTCTGGCAATTGCATAGTATAACCTAACGCTCCCATAGTTCTAGGTACTATAGTTATTTTATGTACCGGATCTGCACCTTTAATCATTGCTGCAACAAGTGCATGACCTACTTCATGGAAAGCAACAACTTTTCTTTCCTTCGGTGATAAAATTCTATCTTTCTTTTCTTTACCTGCAATTACAACTTCAACCGCTTCTCTCAAATCTTCTTGAAGTACAGTTTTTCTTTTTCTTTTTACAGCTCTTAATGCACCTTCATTAATAATATTAGCAAGATCAGCTCCCACAGCTCCTGGAGTACTCTTAGCTATTTCAGCTAAATCTACATCATCACCTAATATTACATTTTTAGCATGAACTGCAAGTATTGCTTCTCTCCCCTTAAAATCTGGTCTATCAACTATTACTCTTCTATCAAATCTACCTGGTCTTAAGAGTGCTTTATCAAGTATTTCAGGTCTATTGGTAGCTCCAAGTAAAATTACTCCCTTAGACGAATCAAATCCATCCATTTCAGAAAGCAATTGATTTAAAGTTTGCTCTCTTTCATCATTACTTTGCATTTGATTATCTCTACTCTTACCTATTGCATCAATTTCATCTATAAATATAATACATGGTGCTTTTGCAACTGCATCTTTAAATAGTTCTCTAACTCTTGAAGCTCCAACTCCTACAAACATTTCAACAAAGCTTGAACCTGAAAGTGAGAAAAATGGTACTTTAGCTTCTCCAGCTACAGCCCTTGCAATAAGTGTTTTACCTGTTCCTGGAGGTCCTACAAGTAATACTCCCTTAGGTAATTTAGCTCCAATTTCAGTATACCTAGCTGGAGCATTTAAGAAGTCAATAACTTCTTTCAAAGAATCCTTAGCTTCTTCCTGTCCTGCTACATCATCAAAAGTTACTTTTATATCGCTTTCCACATAAATCTTAGCGTTGTTCTTGCCGATGCCCATGACACCGCCTCCGCCTCCGCCCATTTTAGAAAATAAAAATTTCCACATGAAAAATATAAATATCATAGGTAATATCCAAGTAAGTGCAAAATTCATAATTGGAGTTTCCTTAGGATTTTTACCTGTAAAATCAATTCCAGCCTCATCTAACTTATTTATTAGTGTATCGTCATTTATATTTGCAGTATATAAGGTTTTCCCTTTATATTCTTCATTACTTTCACTTGGTGTTATTATTAAATTTTCACTTGTAATAACAACTTTTGAAATTTCTTTATCACTCAGTAATCTTACAAATTCATTGTATGTAATTTCTTTATTTATAGCTGAGTCTTTTGCATAATTAAATGCCATTACAAATGCAAAAGCTATTAAGAAATATGTAATCGCCATAGTAATAGAATTTTTATTGTTTTTATCGCTCTTTTTATTTTTTCCATTATTATTGTTATTATTCTGCATCTAATCACCTTCCCTTAACATTATTTATTCTTTTTATCTTTAGTCCTATTCATGTATTACATCACTCTTCCCACATATTTTTCATACTATCATTTATATCGTTTTTTCTATTTAATGTAAATTCTTTATCTACTTCAAAATATTTACCTCTGGAAATTAAAATATCTCCCTCATTAAAATTACCCTTAATATTTTCAATGGATATCTTATACATATCTCCATCTTCCTTTTCAATAATAGCATAGTTTTCTTCTATTCTATCTATTATATACTTTTCATCCATTTAACACTCTCTTTTCATAATATAAATTAATTCTAAGATTAGGCCCATGAAATAAAATAGTTACCCAAAGATACCATGTATATAATTATGCTTTAATACTTTTCTAATTTAGACTGCCGAAATCTTTAAATGGATAAAATTTAATCCTAGCTCTTCCTTGTATATTAGAAGCATCTATATATGGATTAATCCACCTTCTAGCATCATTTGAACGACTTCTATTATCTCCTAAGAAAAAGAATTTATTGTCTGGCACATCAAAACTCCCATCAAAGCTTTCATTATTCTTCACATAATCTTCTTTAATATCCTCTCCATTTATATTTACAATACCATTATGTATTTTAATATGATCTCCTGGAAGTCCTATTGCCCTTTTTATAAGTATCTCATTAAGTTCCTCTGAAAAAAAGACAATCATGTCTCCTCTTTTAATTTTATCAGTATCGTAAACTCTAGTCACCATTAATTTATCACCAACATTTAAAGTTGGAACCATTGATTCACTTGGTATATAAACATTATAAACTAAAAACTTATTTATTAAAAATGCTATTGCTATGGCAGCTACGATTGGAATTATCCATTCTCTGAAAAACCCACCTTTTGATGTAAAGATTCCCACGAATCCTTTTTTTGATAAATTTCCTTCTTTATCGGCTATTATATCTTTTGATTTTGAATAATCGGAGCTACTTTCCAAACTATCTATATCTTTTGACTCCATTATTTCATCCTCTTCTCTCATTCAACGTTCTCCTTTTATTAAAATTACTCTTATCTATGATTATATATACTTTACTATTAGCAACTTTTAATGAAATATCAGGCTATTTCTTAAGTTCTTGGTTGCGCTTCGCGCTTTTTTTAAAGGTGTATATTCTTTAACAGTCAAAAGTTCTTGATTGCGCTTCGCGCCTTTTTTATATGTGTATATTTAATATCCTATTTTAATACTATTTACACTTTTAATCAATATTGATTTTCTAATTATTTATATTACTTTAATATTTCAAAATCCTTTATTGGGAAATACTTTATTTTAGCCTTTCCTTTTATATATGATTCATCAACATAAGGATTTTCCCAATACCTAGAATCATTAGAATTTGCTCTATTATCACCTAAAAAGAAATACTTTTCTTTTGGCACTTGAAATGTTCGATTATACTTTTCATTATTTTTAACATAATCTTCTTTAAGTTCTTCTCCATTTCTAAAAACAATGCCATCTTTAATTTCTATTTTATCTCCTGGAAGTCCTATCAATCTCTTTATTAAAATTTCATCTTTAAATTCATCATTCTTAAACAGTACAATATCTCCTTCCTCTAAATTTTCTGGATTATGTACTCTTGTCACAATCAATCTATCTTTGACTTCCAATGTTGGAATCATAGATCCACTGGTAATCCAAACACCATACCCTACAAAGCGCCATACCAAAAGTGTTACAAAGGCAATAGCTACTATATCTACTATCCATTCTCTTATTATTGACTTCTTTTTAATTTTTTTATCTTTTATTATTTCATTTTCATCATTTTCTCTCACAGTACTTTGCCTCCACGTCTTAGATTTTATCTTTATATCTTATTCTTGTATATAACATTTTATTTATAAATTTAGACATACAAGAAAATCTACTTCTCATTTTTTTACACTATCTCAGTATACCATAATTTGTTCTTTTAAATATTTATAAGTTGTGAATTTTTGAATATATCTAAATAAAAATATGCACTAATCTTAAAAATTAGTGCATATCCATTTTCTCTGATACTAAGCCTATCTAAAACTATTATATCTTTTATAACTAAGAATTGTACAACCTATATTAGTTCATTCTTCAATAAATCTTCATAAGATTCTCTTTTACAGATAAGCCTTGCTTCATTGTCCTTAACCATAACCACTGCTGGTTTTGGTATTTTATTGTAATTACTTGCCATGGAATAACCATAAGCTCCCGTAGTCATTATAGCCAATATATCTCCACTTTTAACTTCTGGAAGCTTAACATTTTCTAATAATATATCCCCTGATTCACAACACTTTCCTGCTATTGTTATAATCTCTTCTGAAACGCCTTCAATTCTATTTGCAAGAATGCACTCATATTCTGCATTATAAAGAGCTGGTCTTATATTATCAGTCATTCCACCATCTACCGAAACATATTTTCTGACATTTGGAATTTCCTTAACTGAACCTACAGTATATAAAGTAATTCCAGCATTAGCTACAATACTTCTTCCTGGTTCTATTGTAATTATTGGTCTTTCTTGACCAGTTCTTGCACAAACCTCATCAACTTTATTGATTATTGTATTGCAATATTCTTCAGTTGTTCTTGGCTCATCTATGCTAGTATAATATATTCCAAATCCGCCACCAAAATCTACTTCTTTTATTAAATACCCGAAATTTTCTTTAGTATTTCTTACAAGTTCCAACATTATTTCAACAGCATCTTCATATGGTTCCAAGTCAAAAATTTGTGATCCTATATGACAATGTATTCCTGCAAGATTTATATTGCTTAAACTTATAGCTTTTTTAATAGCATCTTCTATAACAGTCCCAACTGGTGCAAAACCAAATTTAGAATCTATTTGTCCTGTTTTTATATAATCATGAGTATGTGCTTCAATGCCTGGTGTTATTCTCAAATAAATATCTTGCACTTTATTATATTCCTTAGCTATGTCATTTAATGCATCCATTTCATAGTAATTATCTACAACAAAATTCCCTACACCTAATTTAATTCCTAGTTCAATTTCATCTATAGTTTTATTATTTCCATGAAACATTACTTTTTCAAGTGGAAAACCTGCCTTATGTGCAGTATATAATTCTCCACCAGAGACAACGTCTAAATTCATTTCCTCTTCTTTTAGTAATTTACACATTTGAATAGTTAAAAATGCTTTTCCTGCAAAAGCAACTCTATTATTATTTTCTTTACATTTAAAATATTCTCTATAATCTCTGCAATATTCTCTTATTAACTCTTCATCAAATACATATAATGGACTACCATATTCTTTTACTAAATCCTTAGCACTAATTCCCCCGATTACTAACTCGTTACCTTGTGCTTTCATTGTTCCAAATAATTTCATTTCACTAACCCCCAGATTAAATTTTGTTATTTATTGCTTTATTAAACCCACATATATTGACTCAATATTCCATTCACACAAAATCATAGATTGCATTGTGCAAAAGTTCGATGCATCAAATTAATAAGAAACACGATGCGTGTCACCCATTATGAAATTTTAAGTATAAATTTTATACTTTCACTTATATTACTTATCTGCTAAAAAAACAAAAGCCACAGAATATATCTGTGACGAATGGTAGATCATGCTAATTTATATGTACAATGTTTTCATTAATTATCAATTTATGAAAATATGAATTATTAGATGAATTTGAAAATATACATTAATAAAATCATTATTTCTTCCTAAATTGCTAACTGTTAACTGTTAATTGTTAACTGAAAAAAGTACCTTGTAGCTCAACACTTTTCGTGACAGTTATTCACATATTTTATGAATACCCAAAAACAAATTACCGCACAATAATTTGTTTTTTCGGCCATAATACCTTTTAGCATAAGTCTTTGCCTACCAGCTCATTATACCTACTATTTATTACAGCACCTCTACCCCAGGTCATATTATATTCCCGTAGTATTATAAGATTATATTATCTAAACTTATAATAGTTACTATTATATTATTAAACTATTAAAAATATGATACCATACTTTTTTCTTAAATCAACACTTTTTTAATCAATAAATAAAAATATTTAATTTAATTTTATTCATTTCTATATTCATCCATAAGGTCACACATAATACTTGCTGAAGTTGGAGGTGTATATGTTATAGCATTAGCTCCCGCTTGAATTGTCTCACTAATTGATTCATCATTTGGTCCACCAGTAGCTATTATGGGGAATTCCGGAAATCTATTCCTAATGTTTCTAACTATGTTAGCTGTTTTTTTCCCACCTGATACATTTAATATAGTTGCTCCAGCTTCAATTCTCTTAGCAATGTCTTCATCCTCTGAAATAACAGTTACTATTACTGGTATGTCTATAGTTGCTCTAATTTTTTTAACAATTTCATTAGATGTAGGTGCATTTACTACGACTCCCATGGCACCTTTAAACTCTGCATCCATGGCCAAGTTTACAACTCTTTTCCCCTGTGTTATTCCTCCGCCAACACCGCAAAAAACAGGAACATCGGCTGCCATAACAAGAGCTTGTGTTATTAATGGTTGTGGTGTAAATGGGTATACTGCAATAATTGCATCTGCATTGCTATTTCTTATTAATGCAACATCAGTGCTGAATAATAATGACTTTATTCTTTTCCCAAAAATCTTAATTCCACCACAATTTCTTATAACCGTTGGAACCTCAATTACATGATTTCTAAGCGTACCTTTTATTTGAGGCACAAATTTAACCTCTTTATTTACCATAATTTCTATCCCCTCCCCATTATTTATTTCTTAAATATGTCTAAATCCCCTTATTAAACTTTCATAATTACATTTTACTATATAATAATTTTCTTTAATTGTGAACACTTTTATTCCAAAATAATTAACATAACATATTATATTATACTACTTTACATTCTTACTTAAAATTATTTTTTTATTTATACACAATATCCACAGTATTTATCCACAAAAGTGTGTATATTGTTTATAAGTATATATTTTAAACTCTAATTGGTATAAATCACTTGAAAACTTTTTACAGTTTTTTATTAATATAAAAAGCATATTAACAAAATAATAGATCAGTATGTTATTCTACTGATTTTTCTTTCTTCTAGACTTAATTACCTTATAACATTAATTAATAATTAGCTTAAATAATATCTTTACTAAAGAGTAAAACTCACAGGTGGTATTTTAATTCACATAAACTCATTTAGTAAGTGATTTAATGAAGTTAACCAGCAGAGCTAGCTAACTAAGTTCGAATAGCCAAATACAAGATGCCCACAAGGGGAAAGTTCGAGAACCCAAATATAAAATTTGGACTCTCACTTTTGGATTCTCACTTATCTACTTATCCACAACCATTATATCGTTATCAACATTATGAATACTTATTGATATTTGCTAGATTAATCCCTTATATTATAAAATTAAATATAAGGGTTATCCACAAGCTTATTCACAATTATAGTATAACTTTGATTGTAAGTTAAATTATTATATATAAATATCTTAGTATTTCCTATCTCTTCCAATTAATAACACAAATAATAAATTGATATCATAAATATTTATTTTCCAAATTGTAATTATATTACGAAAATATACCTAATATAAAAATACATGCTCTTCACTTTTGCCCACATACACTTAAGTGTAGTTTTCACGTGAATATACATATAGTCCTTAAAAGTTTCTTAATACTTTGTTAACTCAACATATAACACCTTAATAAAATATTAAACTGCGTGCTAATGTGTTGTCCTATATACATTAGTATCATATACTTTTAGTTAATAAATAGTTTTAATGAATATCTTCATTTAAAACGAAAGATAACTTATGCGTATATGTAAGAAATCAAGGAGGCCTATTTTGATGAATCAAAATGAATTTTTTAACATCTTGATGGATGGTTTAAAAGACTTTCCCGAAATAAAATTACACGATATTATTTCCTATTATGAAAATAATTTTGTGCTTGAATTAGTCTCTGGAAAAACAGAAGAGGAAATAATAACTAAATTAGGTAATCCCGATTTAATAGTTAATAAGTATAGAACTGAAGCTTTAAAGACTCCTATTAATACAGGATATTTTACAACTGATGTTGATATTACTAATATTGGTAATAAAAATTATATTAATAATTCAAATTTTACTACCAATAATAATTTTATAAATGCTGATACATTTAATGATTTTAAGACTAATGATATCTTCAACAATAATAATTCTATTGAAAATGGCTTTAAAACTAATAACAAGTTTAATACCTTTAAAACTAGTAGTTCTTATGATGATATTAATTTAAGCTCCGATTTTTATAATCTCCGCAGTTCAAATCAATCAAATTATAATTTCACTGTTAAAAGTGATTTTAATCATAATAATAAAGATGATTTCAATTATAATTCAAGTAATAATTTTAATAGTGATCATAATTCAGATTCTAACTCAAATAGCTTTAATGATGAAAATCATAAGAATAAAATTTTAAAATTTAACGTAAATACCATTTTAATAATTTGCACCGGAATCTTAGCTTTAGCAATATTTTTTCCAGTTATAACTGGCATTATAGGTTGTATTATTGGCCTTCTCGGAGTAGCTATAAGTATTTTTCTTGCCAGTATAGGAGTATTAGTTGGTGGTACATTTACAAGTTTTATTGGGCTTCCTAATGTGCCAATGTTTGTTGCTAACTTCCCCCATCCATCACTAGTACTTTTTTCCCTAGGATCAATTTCATTATCAATACTTTTAATATTCTTATTTTATTATCTTTTCAAATTTCTCATACAGATGTTAATAAAAATTTATAATTCCATAAAATCTAAAGGAGGTTCATTCTAATGAAGAAGAAGTTTATTTCTACTAATATGAAAATATTTTTATTAGTGTTATTTCTTTTGTCTATGACTCTCTATGCATCGGGATGCATTGCTTTAGTACAAAGTGGTTATAAACTTTCTGATTATGCAGATGAGCTTAATATAGATCATCAAACTTTTAAATTCAAATTTAATCTTAACAAACTGAATTTTGATTTTGATAACTCTTATATATCAATGAATTATCCTGTTAATGATAACATTAATGAAATTGATCTTAATTTAAATTCTCAAGATGTTAAAGTAGTTAATTATGATGGAGAAGATTTAAAAGTTCAAATCGAAAGTCATAGTGTTCTATCTGGTGAATTACCTAAAACTGAAAGTGGCAATAAATTAATCCTTAATACTAGATATGATACCCCAAGTAATTCTAGTATTTCACTAAGTATTCCTTATAATTTTAATGATAGAGGTGTATTAAAGATTATTACAAGTAGTGGCGACATAAATATTTCTAATTTATCTATGAATACTTTAAATCTTTCTACAGCTAGTGGAGATATAGGTGTTTTCGGAACCACTTTAAATTATTTAAAATTAAATAATTCTAGTGGGGATATAAACTTTAATAATTTAACAACCTTAAATGAAACTAAGTTAACTTCTTCTTCTGGAGATATTATTGGAAGTGGCACTTTAGGAACTGTAAATGGTGGTACATCTTCTGGCGACATTAATTTGCAATTTAGAAATTCTCTAAGTAATACATTTTTAAGTACTGATTCCGGATCAGTAACCTTATCGCTTCCAATAAACCTAGGCTACAAATTAAATTATGAAACAACTTCCGGAAATTTAGAATCCTCTAATAAACAATTATCTTCTGGAGATGAAAGCTCACTTATAGATATTAATACTATAAGTGGAGATCTAGATATAAAATAATTTTATGTGTATAACTTTTCACTTATTAGGTATGCATTTATTACCTCTTCTAATAAATATCTTACCATTCTTTAGCTATAATATGATAAAATTATACTATTAAAAATATGAATTGGGGGCTTAAAAAATGATATCCAATAAGATGAAATCTCTTGTTTCAAATAACTCTACTATAAGAGCTATGTTTGAGGAAGGGAAAAAATTATCAGAAATTTATGGAGAAGAAAATGTTTTTGATTACAGTATAGGTAATCCAAATGTTGAACCTCCAGAAAGCATTAAAAAAGTTATAACTGAAATTTTAAATGAAGAAAAACCGAATTTAGTTCATGGTTATATGAACAATTCTGGGTATGAAGATGTTAGAGATGCCATAAGTACTTTTCTAAACAAAAAGAATCATTTAAATCTTTCTAGAAATAATATTATTATGACATGTGGGGCTGCAGGTGGATTAAATATAATTTTAAAATCAATATTAAATCCTGATGATGAAGTTATTACTTTTTCACCATACTTTGGAGAATATAAAAATTATGCTCAAAATTTTGATGGTAAGCTTATAATTTCTCCAACTGACACAGAAACCTTTGAACCTGACTTAAAAGCTTTAAGTGAAGTTATCACAGCTAAAACTAAAGCGTTAATAATAAATAATCCTAATAATCCCACTGGAATTGTTTATTCAAAAGAAGTAATACAAAGTTTAGCTAATCTTCTTAATGAAAAACAAAAAGAATTAAATACAACTATATATTTAATTTCTGATGAACCATATAGAGAAATAGTTTATGATGGTATTCAAGTTCCTTGCCTTTTGAAATATTATGATAATACTTTCATAGGTTATTCTTATAGTAAATCATTATCTTTGCCAGGTGAACGTATAGGATATGTGGTTATCAACACATTAATGGATGCTTTTGAAGAAATGGCCTCTGCATTAAATATTGCAAACAGAATTTTAGGATTTGTTAATGCTCCATCATTATTCCAAAGAGTTATTGCAAAATCCTTAGATGCAGAAGTTGATGTAAGTATATACAAGAAAAATCGAGATCTTTTATATAATCATTTAATATCACTTGGATTTACTTGTGTTAAACCTCAAGGTGCTTTTTACCTTTTCCCTAAATCACCAATTGAAGATGATAAGAAATTCTGTGAAGATGCAAAACAATTCAACTTATTACTTGTCCCAGGTTCAGCCTTTGGGTGTCCGGGTCATGTAAGATTATCTTATTGTATCTCATATGAAAAAATCAAAGACTCATTACAAGCATTTGATAAGCTTGCAGCACTTTATAAATTATAGACATTGCACTTATGTGGATAATCATCCGAAATAAGGAGGCCTGCATTTGTTATGGTTACTGAAGATTTTGATGGGAGCTTCTAAGTCTTCTAATGTAACACTCTACAAAAGCATGCCCCTTTATTTATATATGTATAAGTTCTTCCTTATTTTTCTCTAAAATTTAAAATTGTATTTTTTCTAAACTCTTTCAACGTTAGTAGGAAATCTAACATAAATAAGATTGAAAAAAAACAAACTGCTATAATTAAAATTTCTTCTGATCCTTTATAAATGTTATAAACAACTGGTTGCAAAAAGTAAACACCTATAAAGCTAAGTACTGTCCAATATAAAGAGAATTTAAGGCTTACAAATCCGTGGATATTATATTTCAAATGTGAGTAATCCCAATAAATTTTATTAAAGATATGTTTTAACATATATCCACTTATATATTCTACTGTTGTTGGAATTAAGAAGCATAATAATACTAAAGGAATCCCATCAATATCCAACATCTGATTATATAAAATCAAAATTGTACTTGCTATTCCATACATAGGCTTAAATGGTCCTTTCAAAAACCCTTCCTTTTTAATTCTTTTAACAGTCAAATACCAATATACTTCTTCTATAATCCAACCTATAAAAGAATATATAATAAAGTTAAATGTTATATAAAATAATAAATTCATACAATATAGTCACCTCTTTCTACATATATAAGGAAACCCGACTCACATTCGTTCGCTGGGTACTCACAGAGTAAGCGACCATCATCAAATCAAAGATTTGAGATGTCTGCTTAACCGATTCACACCAAATCACTTTTTAAGGAAGTTAACTAACAAAGTTAGTTAACTAAGTTCGAATAACGAAATATAAAATTTCGATTCTCACTTATCTCTGCTTATATTAGTATTTGTAGAATAATTATCTTTTATCCTATATTGAATGCCTTTCTGTTATAATAAAATTATGAAGTTCCTTTAGATTCAGATTAAGGTATATTAAAGAAAATAATGAATCAAAAATACTATTTATCTGATGTCTAGCCACTGTTATCTCCCATCTTCTATGAAAGTGGGAGATAACAGTGGCACGACCCTAGACGAGGTACCCCTTGGGGGTGTAAGTTTCACTTTATATTTTGAGTCTTAGATAGAAATACATTTTAGGAGGCTATTTTACATATGGAAAAAATTTATTATGATAATCAATACCTTAAGCAATTTACGGCTGAAATTGTTGATATAAAAGAAATTGATAATAAATTTCATGTTATATTAGACAAAACTGCATTTTTTCCAGGTGGTGGCGGACAAAGCTGTGACATTGGAATTTTAGGAGATCAGAAAATCCTTGATGTTTATGAACAAGATGAAATTGTTTATCACGTAGTTGAAAAAAAACCTATTAAGATACATAAGGTTAAATGTGAAATTGACTGGGATAGAAGAACTGACGGTATGCATCAACATTTAGGTCAACACGTTTTATCTGGTGCATTCTTTAATCTTTTTAATGCAAATACTTTCGCAATACATTTAGGTAGCGATATAAGCTCTGTCGATGTATATGGAACTTTAAGTGACACTCAAGTGAAAGAAGCTGAAAAACTTGCAAATAAAGTTATAGGTGATGCTTTAACTGTAGAATCCTTTATCCCAACTAAATCTGAACTAAAAAAATTATCTCTTAGACGTGCTCTTCCAAATACTGCAGAAGATATAAGAATTGTTAAAATTGGTGATTTTGATATTAATGCTTGTTGTGGTCTTCACCCAACATTAACTCAAGATCTTAGGCTTATTAAAATAAAGAAATTTGAGAAACACAAAGAAGGAACAAGAATAGAATTCTTAGCTGGTGAGCGTGCTGTTTATGATTCCTTTAAAAAAGATGAATTCCAAAATTCAATATGCAAGTATTTAAATTGCAATGAAAGTGAAGCTATCAATGGAATAAAAAATTTAAATGAAAACCTACGTGAAGCTAATGAGAACAATAAAAGCCTTAATATTTTATTAGCCAAATATCAAGTCAAAGAAATTCTTGAAAATGCAACTAAAATAAATGACGTCAAAGTCATAAAAAAAATATTTGATAGTGAAAATCTAAGGTATGTAACTAATTTAACTTCTAAGCTTGTTGAAAGTGAAAATACAATTGCTTTAATGGCAGTAAAATCTGAAGATAGGGTTAATCTTTTATTTGCTTGCTCTAAAGATATTACAGAAATAAAAATGAATGATCTTTTAAAAGATGCTATATCACTTATTGATGGTAAAGGTGGCGGAAGTCCATTCCAAGCTCAAGGCGCTGGTAAAAATAACGCCAATCTTGAAAGTGCCTTAGACTATGCCGTTAGCAAAATAACACAATCTTTAAATTAGTAATATAAGAACATCATAACTATAAAATTATGATGTTCTTATAATTTCAACAATTTGTTCTCTTGCTTTCTTTGATTCAGGAAAGAAAAATAAGGGCCAAATATGAATCATGGAAGGATATTCATAATAGTTTATCTTTATTCCCTTTTCATTTGTTATGGTTTTTAACTTCTTGGCATCTGGGTATAATATATCATTAGTTCCTGTGAACAAACTAATTTTCCCAAGTTCTTCAAGGTTACCATAAATAGGACTAATCAAGTAGTGCTTTGAGCCTTTTTCTCCTCCATACCACTTGCCAATATCAATTAATGAAGGTACTGCTAACATTGGATCAAGTTTCTCTACTTCATGTATTTTAGGATTACTTAATGACATATCTAAAGCTGGTGATATTAGAATTATATTCCCTGGCTGCTGTAAATGCTTTTCTTTTAAAAGCTCTGCTAAAGCAAGACTCATTCCCCCACCTGCTGAATCTCCCATAATTGCTATATCTTTAGGTCTTACATCTGAAATAATTTTCTTATATATTGGAATAATCATTTCAAAGACTTCTTGATGTTTATGTTTCGGTGCTAAAGGATAAATAGGAATAGTTATTGTACAGCTCAAGGCATCTGACAGTTTTCTTAAGAATTCCCAATGCATGCTATTAATTTCATATACATATCCTCCTCCATGAAGGAAAATGATATGTTTTTGCCCTACATTTCTTAGTGGTTTCATTACATAATAGCAATAACCATTTATCTCATTCTTAACAATATTAAATTTATTTTTGATTATTTTAGGTGGTTTATGACTTTCTGATAATTGTCTTTTCTCTATACTATATCTCAACTCGTCCCCAGTTAATTTCCATATTTTATTTATTTTAAAAACTCGTAAAAAAACTTTTGTTAACTTACTTTGAACGCTCTCCATGTTATCCTCCTTTCCAAAATTAATTATTCTTAAACCTTATTCATTTACTATTATGAACTTCTTTGAACTCTTATTATATTTAGTCCCTTAATTGAGTTTATTCTAAATATTATATTACATTCTTTATTTATCATATAATCATTTTCCCGGTCTGCAATAATATTGTCAATTAATACTTTACTTGTTTTACTTTTTAATTCTATTATTTTTTAAACTTTAGAGAAACTTCATATTCAATAAGAAAGCCATCATATTTCACTTGATCATTTTTTATACTGATTCATATAGAATACTTTTTATTCTACGTCCTAGTAATGATTTAGTGAAAATACAATGACCTCATTGACCATATTATAATAAAATTCTATTCTTCAATTTTAACTACATCATAACCTTCTTCTTCAATTGCTGCTTTTAATTCTTCATCACTATTCGTAGTTTCAAATATTGCACAGTTATTTTCAAGACCAGCTTCTACTGAAGTTACTTTATCTAAACCCTCTAAAGCCTCCTTTACATGACCTACACAATGTTCGCAACTCATTCTTTCAATCAATATTTACTTGTTTAGCTATAGCATCTGCAAGTTTTGCTATTGGTTCCTTTGATCCTTGTGCATCTTCAACTAACTTAACAATTTGAGAAAGTTCAGTATATTTCTCAACCTTTGTGGCTTTATACTTAATAAATCCTGTTTTATTAATACTCGCCTCTATTACATTACTTTCTATACTATATTCCACAGGGATACTTTCACCAATGAGCATTGATTCTACTTCCCTCAATAACTTCTCCATCTACAGATAACTTTTCTCCTGGTTTAACTAAAATTGTATCTCTAACAATTACTTCTCGAACAGAAGCAATTACTACATTACCATCACGTATAATTATTGCGATTTTGGGTGTTAGTCCCATCAAAGCCTTAATTGCTTGAGATGTCTTACCTTTTGAAATTGCTTCTAAATATTTTCCAGGGGTTATTAAAGTTATGATAACTGCTGCACGCTCCTGGATAAGTTCAACTAAGATTCAAATAGGAATCAAACCCCATCGGACTCAAGCTTTACTTGATATTCAATTAAAATGCTTTCTTCAACTTTCATAATTTCTCCAATATGAAGATTTAAGATTTCATGATTATTTGGATCTGCAATGATAAGCATAGTAATGTCATCTATTACTTTTTCTTTTAGCAGTTCTTTATCAAAGGTCAGAAGCAAATCACCTTTTTTTATGTATTTCCCTTCTTCACAATATAAAGTGAATCCTTCACCTTTTAAATTTATGGTATCAAGCCCTACATGTATAAGAAGATCTATACCATCATCAGTTCTTATTCCAATAGCATGCATGCTTTCCTTCATTACTGTGACAATTAATCCATTACATGGAGAAAATATTTTGTTATCACTTGGCTTAATGGCAATTCCGTCGCCCATCATTTTTTGTGAAAATACTTCATCCTTAACTTCACTTAAATCTACACTAGTGCCATCTGCAAATGCATATAAGACTTTATCTCTCTTTTTCTTAAATATATTTTTAAACATATACTCTCCTATTTTAATTCTGGCCAATATTCTTTATTAGCTTCAATCATCTCATCTAAAATTTGTTTTGCAATAAAAGCAGATGGAACTGTTTTATTCATTGTAAATGCCATAAGTGCCTTTTCATATGAACCTTCAATTGCAGCTTCAACCACTAACTTTTCACTAGCCTCTTGTTGTTCAATTAAACCTTTGTAGAAAGTCGGTATTTCTCCAACACGTATTGGTTCTGGACCATCTTTAGTAATATATGCAGGTACTTCTACCATAGCATCATCTGGTAAACTTTTAATTGCACCATTATTTTCAATCATAACTAAGTGTCTTTTTCTTAAATCATATGCTAAACTCATAGCTACTTCTACAATAAATTCTCCATGAACACCTGTAAAGAATTGTGTTAAATCAATTTCACCAGTAACATTATATTGTTCTACTGCTGTAAATATTTTCTTTTCTCTACCTTCCATTACCTCATTAGCTCTGGTATGATTTTTATCTGATTCTTCTACAATTTTATTGCCTAAAAGATAATATTGCATATAGGTATTTGGAAGATATTTAGGAAACATTTTCATTATATGTTTAGCATTATCAAAAGTGTGAAGCCATGACGCATCATTATGTCTTACTTCACTCCTAGAATTTGGTGGAATATAGCCATATTCTGCTACATATGCTTTTAATTCCTCTGTTTTATCTTCACCACTTACTCTAATTTTTGTAAACCATCCAAAATGATTTAATCCAAAGTAATCTGCTTCAATTTCATGTCTATCGCAGTCTAAAATATTAGCCATATTTCTCATTATAGCAACTGGCATATCACATATATTTAAAATTCTTGCATTTGGTCTTAATTTATACATAGCTTTTGCCACAATAGCTGCTGGATTAGAGTAATTAACAATCCAGTAGTTTTTACTAGCATGTTTTTCGCAGAAATCAATCATTTCTACCATAGGATATATAGTTCTTAGACCGTATGCTAATCCCCCTGGTCCACATGTTTCTTGTCCAACTACATTATATTTTAGCGGAATTTTTTCATCTAATTCTCTCATTTTATATAGGCCAACACGCATTTGAGCAAATACAAAATCAGCATCCTTAAAGCCTTCTTCTGGATTAGTAGTAAATATAAGCTTAACTTCCGGGTCAAACATTTCAACAACTTTCTTTACTATTACCCCAACTTTATTTTGACGTTCTTCATTTATATCATATAATCTCAATTCTGATATTTTGAATTCCTCTTTTCTTGAAAGTAAACTTTTTACAATTCCTGGTGTATAAGTACTTCCTCCGCCTACGATTACTAGTTTAAATGTTTTCATTTCAATAATTCCTCCCTAATTTTATTCTATTGTTTCTAATGCTTCATCTACAATTGTTCTAATTTTATTAATTGAAAGACCATAAACAACCTGTATATTATTTGCCTTTTTTACAACTCCAGCTGCTCCAGTAGTTTTTAATGTTTTTTCATCAATTAAACTATTATCAATAACATCTACTCTAAGCCTTGAAAAACAATTTTCTACAGTTACTATATTACTCTTACCGCCTAAGGCTTTAATAATTGTTAGAGCCTTTTCTCTATCGGCATTAAGGCTATCATTTTTATTACCTGTTTTCATGTCTTGTTTAACTTTTGCTGCATTTTTATTTAAATCAATTGTAGTATCTGTATTATCTTCTTCCCTTCCAGGTGTTCTCAAATTCATTTTTTCAATCATAAATTTGAATACTACAAATATAACAACTATTTCAACTAGTCCTATTAATACATATATAGGCCAATGGGTTCTGCTAATACCTGCAGGTAAATTTATAACAAGGAAATCTAAAATACCATTTGTTGCACAAACTCTTACGTCAACTATATACACTAACATTTGAAATAATCCATCAATTACGGAATATACAAACCATAATAATGGTGCTGCAAAAATAAATGTGAATTCTAATGGTTCTGTAATACCTGCAATTACAGCAGTTAAAGTTGATGGTATTAACTGTGCTTTTAAATTATTACGCTTTGCTTTTTTAGCTGTAAAATAAAATGCTAAAGCAACACCAATTACACCGAAGGTTTTAACTAAACCATAAGTCAGAAATCTTGCTGAATCCGGCATCATAGTTATTGTCTGATCATTTAGTAATGCTAAAAATACAGGTTTTGCTCCAATTACATTTTGCCCATTAATAATCATTTGATCACCTACTGCAGAGTATAGGAATGGTGACCAAATCAAATGGTGGAGTCCAGTTGGAACTAAGAATCTATTTAAAAATCCATAAACAAATACACCAAATGGCCCTGCTGTACTCATAAATCCTGTAAGTGCTGTAATTCCATTTGCTATGGTAGGCCAAATATATGTTGTTCCAATACTAAATATTGTAATCACAGGAATCATAATAACAAATACAAATTTACTATTACCATAAGGAGCCATGGCACCTTTAAATTCTGTGTTTCCATACTTATTGTGAACTAAAGCCACTAAAACTCCTAAAATCATGCCTAGAAAAACTCCCATATCGGTTACATGAAATCCCAGTTGAATTGTTTGTCCAGTACCATATAAAGTACTTGCTGTATCACCCTTAATTAATTTACCTGATAATTCTAACCACTTACTGTTAGCACCTAAAAATAATATATAAGACATTATAGATATAAATGCTGCATCTGATTTTTTCTTTTTTGACATACCAATTGAAATTCCAACGCAAAACAGAATACTTAAATTCCCCATAATCGGTGACAGCATACCATTGAAGAATTTTCCTGTCTTCCAAATTAGTCCTCCTTCTGTAACGAAAGTTGTATTAGTAAAAACTGCAGTTAATGCAATCAACATCCCCACAATAGGCAAGAATAATACTGGTCCAATCATAGCCTTAGCAAACTTTTGCATACTATCTAAAATCTTGTCTTTCATTTAAATTTACCCCTCTCTAATCTTATAATATTTTCCTTTGGTAATTACCTAGGCATATAATATCATGATTTACAAACTGTGTTAATAGTTTTAGGCATTTCAGTAACATGTTGAGCAAAAAGTAAACATGTTTACCTCTTTATACGAAAAAAGGCTGCCTCCAGAATTAATCTTAAGGCAACCTTTTAAGCGGCTTATATATTATTTATTACTTTATCTAATAGGTATTCCATAATAATCATCACTCTAGCATAAAAATAATTCGCAGTAATATTTCGATCATCTAATTCTTTATCATCCAATATAGAAAAATTCAAAGTCGATTCTTTAGCCATATGATTCACTTTTTCTCCAGTAAATGTAATGATATCCAGATCATTTTTAACTGCATAATCTATAACTTTCGTTACGCTTTCAGTCTCTCCACTTTTGGATATTCCAATTACTAAAGCACCACCTATTTGATTATTATCATACACTCCATAAGAATTTGTTTTGATACATTTAAATCCTAATACCAACATCTTTCTCCAGAAAAATTCTGCAATGGGGGAAGAAAAACCAGTAGCTGTTATAAAAATTATATCCTCTCTATGTTTAATTAACATGGATATAAAGATATCTATCTTTTTTTTATCAATATGAGATATGAAACTAGTGATGTCAGAAGTATGTTCTTGATTCTTTTTATGGTTTTTTATTATGAAATTCAAGCGATATAACATATCAGTATAACCAGTATAACCTAACTTTTTTGATAATTTAATTACTGTTGATGCAGAAGTATAATTAATGTTGGCAACTTCCCTTACACCTTTATCTAATACCGTCTCACTATTTTTCACTATATACCCAAGCACTTGTCTCTCTATTTCCGTCAATTTATAGTTATCAGCAATTTTATAAATATCAAACTCCATCTGATTCCTCCATATTGTATAACATATTTACTCTTAATTAGTTTGTGTTAGATATTCTACGAATATTTTAACTATATCAGGATCAAATTGCTTTCCTGAACATCTTTGTAATTCTTTAATAGCATCTTCTTTACTAAAAGTTTTTTTATAAATATTATTACTAGTCATGGCATCATATGCATCTGCAATATTAACAATTCTAGATATTAACGGTATACTTTCTCCCTTTAATTTAAGAGGGTATCCCTCTCCATCCCATCTTTCATGATGTGTTAATACACCTTTAGCAATATTATCTAATTGATTAGAAGCTTTTATAATTCTATATCCCTTTTCCGTATGAGTTTTAACTATTTCAAATTCATCATCTGTTAATCTTCCTGATTTCAGTAGTATTTCTTCGTTTATACCTATTTTACCTATATCATGAAGTTTAGCAACTATTGTAAGTTCATCCATTACAGAGATTGGAAGTGATAATCTTTCCCCAATAATCAAAGAATGTTTTAAAACTCTATCTGTATGTTCTTCTGTTTCTAAACTTTTAGTTTGAAGTCCTGTTTGCAATGAATACATCACCGAACTGTTAAAACTACTTTTTTGTAACAACTTCTGCCTATACACCTTATCTTCAGCTTCCTTTAAAGCCTCATATATACTTTTATTTATATTATCAGTTATAGATGCACCTAAAGATATACTTATATCAATTAAGTCATGCTTATAAAGTTTACACTGTTCAAATATTTTTTTAATAATGTTTTCACACTCATAATCAGTACTATTGGGAACTAGAATTACAAATTCATCTCCACCTATTCTAAATATTAATTGTCTATCATCACAAACATCTCTAAGAACCTGAGCTATAAGTTTTAGCAACTCGTCCCCTTCACGGTGCCCTAAGGTATCATTTACTAATTTCAAGCCATTTGCATCTCCCATTATCACTCCTAGTGGAAGATGTTCTTTTGCTAAAAGTGTCTTTGCCCTTTCTTCAAAATAAGTTCTATTATATAAGCCAGTTAAAATATCTGTAAAACTTGCACGTTTTAACTCTTCTTCTACTTTTTTATTTTCAGTAACATCTAAAATTAGTCCAACTACACCAACAATTTCATTATTTTTATCTATTACAGGTACTTTTACCGCTGCCGTATATATGTCTTTTCCGTCATCTGAGTGAAGTATTGTTTCAGTTTTTATGCTTTGCTTTGTTTTTATAACTTCATTGTCTTCTTTTGTATATTTAATTGCTAATTCTTCTGAAGCATGTATATCAAAATTTGTTTTCCCTACAAATTCATCTGTTCCTTTTTCATTATAAAACTCATCAAATTTCTTATTTGTATAAACATATTTCCCATCTTTATCTTTATAAAAAACCATACCTGGCAATGTTTCCATTACTATCTTTAATACTCTTTCTTTTTCTTCTATAATCTTATCCTTCTCATTTATAATATCTAAATTTGTATATATACCAGCTATAGCAATTATTTGTTCACTTTCATCAATTAATGGAATTATAGTGACTTTTCTATAATTTCCATCTAAACATATTTGTTCTGTTATGGGCTTCAATGAATTTATAACTAAATTATAATATCCACGCAATTCATTATTTACTGCTCCATTAAAAATTTCTTCATCTTTCAGTCCAATAAAATCCTTATTTGTACCTTTATATATATTTTGATATTCTTTATTAACGTATATAAATCTCAAATCAAGATCTTTTATCCATATAGGTTGTAGAATATTATCCACTAATAATTTGAACAGTTTGTACTCCATATCATATTTTCTCCTCTTTAAGTTTATATAAAATAATTATAACATGATTAGACCACAAAAAGCTGACAAATATCATCCAATTAGAATTTAATGATATAATAGCATTATAAAATTAAACGTATGAGGAGAATTACTATGTTTTGCAAAAATGACCTTCAACAAACTTCATTATTTGAACCAATCAACCAAATGCCAAAATACCTTCAAGATATTTTAAATAAAAGTTGGGCTAAGGCATTTAAGGATCATATTTTTCCGCGAATAAATGAGGAGCGTTTTTCGGTTTTATATAGCAATAAAGCCTCAAGGCCTAATTCACCTATTAATGTTATTCTTGGCTTACTAATTATAAAAGAAATATTTCAGCAGACTGATGAAGAGCTTATCGGCTCTATTCATTTCGATGTAAGATATCAATATGCTTTAAATACAACTAATTATGAAACACAACCAGTATCTATAAATACTCTAACAAATTTTAGAAACAGACTTGTTGAATATGAAGCGTCAACTAATGAAGACTTAATAAAAGCTGAAGTTGAAGCTTTATCCGAAAGCATTGCTAAGTATTTATCTGTTGATAATAAAAAAGTTAGAGTGGATTCGTTAATGGTTAGTTCATCATGCAAAAAATTAAGTAGAATTGAGCTAGTATATTCTATAAATAGCAGACTTATTAAAGCTCTAAATATAATAAATCCACCTATTATAAGTGATGAACTAAAACCGTACCTTGAAAAGGGGCATAAAAATGACACTATATATAGAACTCAAGATTTAAAGGCTGATTCAAAACTTTCAATTTTAATCGAACATTCTAAAATTCTATACAATATCGCTCTGAAAGCTGGAGATATAGTTACTTCAACAGAAGAGTTTCAACTTTTAAATAGAGTTATTCAGGACCAAACTACAGAAGATGCTGCAAAAAATTTAGTTATTAAAGATTCAAAAGATATAACTTCAACTAGTTTACAAAATCCAACTGACAAAGATGCAACCTACAGAAAAAAATATGGTGGTAACGTTGGTTATGTTGTTAATATACAAGAATCATTTAATGATAAAAACAGTGTTATAACAGGCTATGACCTTAAGCAAAATATTCACAGCGATTCAAAATTTGCTGATGATGTTATTGCTAATTTAGCTTCACAAAATAAAAATTCAAACTGTAAACTACTAGTTGATGGTGCTTACTATGAACAAGAAAAAGCCAAAAATGCTTTAAAACAAGGAATTGAAATGATTCCAAGTCAACTAGTTGGCAGAAAAGTATCTACTGATAAACTGAGTTATTCAAAATTCATTGTAGATGACGAAAAAAATGTAATAAGTTGTTGTCCTAACGGAGTCGAACCTGTAGAGTCTTATTATAGTTCAAAATCTTATACAGCCAAATTTGACTCCAGTACATGTGAAAAATGTCCTTTAAATTCACAATGTCCAAAGAAAATATCAAAGAAATTTAATACCATAAGAGTTAGCGAAAAAGCTTATAATACAGCTACTCAAAGAGAAAAAATGCACGAGAGTGAGTATATAAAGCTTGCAAATAAAAGGGCTGGTATAGAAGGTATTCCTTCTGTTTTGAGGAGAAGATATAAAATTGATACCATGCCTATCCGGGGATTATTGCGCTCAAAATTATGGGTTGGATTTAAAATCGCAGCCTATAACTTCAAGAAACTGTTAAAACAGTTTCTTGAAAGTGGCATAGAGTGTTTTCTCAATATAATTGCATGTATAGTTGCTGTAATAATTAACTGTTTTAAATTATATTTTTTAGAATTTGAAGCAAAGCTGTCAAACTAATCACGATACTTTATAGTTTTTGTGGTTTAATCATAACATTAAAATTTAAACCTTGTAGATGCTCGTCTAAATACTTAACACAAATTACCAACATATATATTATGTATATATTACCATATAAATTGTACTGGTTAAACTACAAAAGATTGTAATATAGGGTTTCTCAATAATAATTTCAATTATCATTGGGAAACCCTATGTTTTAAAGTTAATCTTAATATTTACTATTTCGTTTTCACTTCCAATTCTTATTGGCGGCCCCCATGTTCCATATCCTGAACTTACAATTAAATTGAAATTATCCTTTATTAAATGCCCATAATCCTTTTCATTTAAATAGTTTGTAATAAGATTACCTGGAAATATCTGTCCTTTATGCGTATGCCCTGAAAGTTGTAAATCCACATTCTCTGTTTCTGCTTCCTCTAAGTTCTCTGGTCTATGGTTTAAAACTATAATCGGAAGTGATTTATCAACATCTTTCAAAATATCGCTTAACGGTTTTATTTCTTGTCCTGTTACTCTTCTGTTTGCTGGATCATTTCTTCCAACTACATAAAAGCTCTCTGCTATTTTTATTGACTCATCTTGCAAAAACTTGATATTTGCATCTTCAAAGTATGAAATAGTTTGTGATAAATCACCGGTACCATATTCATGGTTTCCTGTAATATCATATACTCCATACTCGGATTTTATATTCTTAAATGTTTCTCTAGAATATTCTTTTAAATTTGTAGTTGTATTTTCATCAAATATATCCCCACAAAATAAAACTATATCTGGATTTAATTCATTTATTGAATTTACCATTTTATTAATGCCATTTTCTTTTATTGTTATTCCCATATGAACATCAGAAATCATAACAACATTTAATGAAGTGATTTTTCCTGCATATTTATTAATATTTACTTCATAATTAGTTACAACTTGATTTTGAGCATTCCGAATCCCTAAACCAACAACAATAAATACTATTATAAATACCGAAATTCCATTACAATATATATTTTTTAGGTTTTGTTTAATTGGTTGACCAATATTAATCTTCTTTAAAATAAACTTTATAATATCTACCACAAAAAATATCATTATTGAATAAATAAAAATACCAAGATAAGTTGTACCAATCAATGTAACTATAGATGTTATCCAATTATCTGTAGTTAATATGCCCATAAATATATCCCTTAAAATAAAAGCTAAGGCAACAGTCCAATATATCAACCAATATATTAACCAACACCATCTATATTTAAATTTTAAGCGCCCATGTAAAAATATTCTTTTCCCTTTTAAGCCAATATAATAACAAAGGCTAATATATAAACCTAATACAATAAAAATTAATATAATCACCTTAGTATTCATTTTTTTATTTACCTCTTTTCAATTGACATAGAATAATTGTAAGTTACAAATTACAACTTCAATGAGAAAACTCAATAATCCAATAATTTAACAGTCAAAAGTTCTTGGTTGCGCTTCGCGCTTTTTTAGAGGTGTATATTTTTTATCCAATATTTCTTTTAATCCACCTTCTGCTAAATGAGCAAAGTATTTTGAGCAATTTAAAATTGCTTTTTCATCTACTTGATACGCAGGGTGATGATGTGCATAAGATAATCCTGTTCCTATAATAATAAATGCCCCCGGTATCTTCTTTTGATAGTATGCAAAGTCCTCTCCTTCTAATCCCATAGAAATCTGTTTAACATTATAGCCTGCCCTTTTCCCAAGTTTAGTACCAAAGTCAACCCATTCTGCCGTATTATTAGTTGCTGGTGATCCTGAATGCCAAATAAGTTCTGCACTTCCCCCAAAAGATTGTGCTATTCCAGTAATTATTTCCTTCATTCTTTTAGATATTAACTCACGTATATCTTCATTTAATGTTCTAACAGTTCCTTCAAGATATGCAGCTTCTGGTATTACATTCCACGTATTTCCACCCTCTATATGTGTTACACTTAAAAGTGCTTTTTCTGTTGCACCTATGTTACGACTAACAATTGTCTGAAGAGAAGTAACTATGTTACTTGCAATTATGATTGGATCTATTCCTCTTTCTGGTTTAGCTGCATGACTTCCAACACCTGTGACTTTAATTTCAAATCTATCAACTGCTGCAGTCATAGCTCCGGGTTTCATCCCCATAATACCAACTTCTGCATCAGAAACATTATGTACTCCAAAAATTGCCTCTACATCATCTAAAACACCTGTTTCTAAAATTTTCTTGGCCCCATCTGCACTCTCTTCTCCTGGTTGAAAAATAAATTTTACCGTACCTATTAAAGATGTTTGATGCCTTTTAACTAAATAAGCCGCTCCCAAAATTACTGCTGTATGAAAATCATGTCCACATGCATGCATCTTACCATTAATTTTAGACTTATAAGGTAAACTTGTCTCTTCTTGAATCGGCAATGCATCTATATCACATCTAATAGCAATAACTGGTCCATTAGGATTTCCTTTTATTTGAGCTACAAGCCCTGTTTCTAGTGGTAAATCAAGAACTTCTATATCTACTTTTCTCAATAACTTCTTTATCCACTTTGTTGTTTCAAATTCTTCATTAGGCAATTCAGGATTTTCATGTAATTTACGATACACACCTATAAGCTCATCGTTCAAATTCTCTATTATTGATAATAATATCTTATTCATCATATTAATCCCCCTTATTTAATTCTTAATTATTCATTAAAATACATTACTTCTTTATTACATTAGTTACTATCATAATTCCAACTACAAATATCACATAAAATGTTATATATGACAATCCCCATATTCCACTAAAAGAATACCTAACTTTTTCATGAGTTTTTAGTATTCTATTGTCCTCTTTTATTGTTTGAGCGAAGTCTTTCCCATATTTAATAATAAATGCTGTAAGCGCTAAAATTCCAGCAAAAGCATATATAGCTATAGACATGGATTTTAGTAACTGCATGTCAATCAATGACACTCTTGTCATTGTAAAAGTTATTGTGTTGTTAAATATATGCGCTATTATTGATGGTACAATGGACTTAGACTTAATAGTAATAAATGCTAAAACAATTCCCATTAATACAGGATTAACAAATTGAACCAAGTTTAAATGAAACATAGAAAATAAAATAGAAGATACGATAATTGCTGTTAAGTTTCCATACTTTTGCATACTCTTAAGTATAAAACCTCTAAATATTATTTCTTCTAATATAGGTCCTAGTAAACATGCATATATTAGAAACAATATTAAATATTTACTTTGTGCGGGAAAACTAAAATCTGGCTCTGGAATAATTATACCGTACCGTTTAATAATTGTTGAATATGTTAAATAGATTATGCTTGAAATCATTCCTATTCCTATACAAGAAATTGTTCCTAATAATATAAATATTTTAGGTGATTTATTTTTGTTAAATATGTCTTCTTTAAATTTTATATTTGTAGTCTTCATTGCTATTATAATTGCTACTATATCTCCAATTATACAGGGAAGATATCCTACCAAAAAATTATACTTATCTTTAGAAATCCCTAAAATAGTATTTATTTCAGGATTAGTTGTTATATCTATACCTAAAACTCTCCCCCTAATTTTAATGCCTAATATAATTACAAATCCTATTACATATACTAATATCGCCAGTATAAGAAGCATTCTTGCACAATTTCCGCCAGTTTTCTTCATATCATTTTTTATTCTTAATTTCCTGCCCTCAATTTCTTGTTGAAAATCATTTACCATCTCTTTACCTACCATTCCATTAATTAATTATCAAGTGAAACTTGATTCGAGTTGGGGTAATCTCAATCTAGACATTAGTTGAACCTATACCCTAAGAGGGTAAAATATCTCTGCAAAGTTTAATATTATTATACCATATCAATAGTTTTATTAATTTTTTTAAATCAAAACATGGAAATTTGATTGTCCTCGTACCACTTCTTATAAGCAGCAATAATATCTTCCATTTTATATAATATTCCAAATCTATCACATTCACTACGGCTGTCACAATAAATACATCCATGACAACATCCCTTGTAGATATTCATATTATAATTCTTCCCAAACCGCTCATTATGCTCAGCATATCCTGATATAATTGTTTTTGCAGTTATGAATTCCATTATTGCCCTCCATTTAATTCTATATATATCTTTTCATTATACTAAATTAAGCGTCTTAAAATAACTTTTCAAAGATATCTAAAGTTAGTATACCAATTTTAACATAGCAACGTACTTCACATTATAATTTATAATATATATGTATTATTATAAATATATATTATTAATAAGTTATTATATAGTTAAAAATATCACTTAATTATGTGAAATATTATAATAGCTTGCCTATATTTATCTTTTCCGTTGAAAATGAAAAAAGCTATTATGAAAAAGCACTCAATTAGCTTGAACTATACCCTGCATAATTAACAGAATGTTGTTCACTTAAATTGAATGCTTTTTATTATCCTCAAATCTCTATTTAATTAAATAGTTTTTAATTTTTCTTATCAATTTGATTTTTCTTCTGTAGCTGACGGATACTTTCGAACTACAATAATTTCTACTCTTCTATTTTTAGCTCTACCGTCCTCTGTGGTATTCTCAAATTTAGGCATATATTCACCATAAGCTTGAATGGATACTTTATCTGCACTAATTTTTCCTGAGCTGACGATAAAATTCATTACATTTATAGCTCTCATTGAGCTTAATTCCCAGTTAGATTGGAATTTATCATTCTTAATAGGTACATTATCTGTATGCCCTACAACTTTAATTTGATTATCTAAGCCTTGAAGCAGATTTGAAACTTGTACAAGTAATGGTGATAAATTGTTTTTCACATCTGCCTCACCGGTATTAAAAAGCACAGCATCTTGTATTGAAATTTCTAGTCCCTCATTGTTAAGATCAACCTTAACCTTATCCGAATAACCCTCTTTTGTAATTTCTTCCTCTAACATTTTTTTTACTTCAGACATCTTGTCATACTCAGCTTGTCCTGGTGAAATCTCCATAGGGATAACTGAGTTACCATCTTGTTGCATTACACCACTACCACCTGCAAAAATAATATTAAATTGTTCGCTCATTGCCTTAAACTTTCCTGCATCTGTTTGACCCATAGCAAACATAACAATAAATAGTGCTAATAGGAGTGTTAACATATCTGAATATGGAAGAAGCCATGCTTCATCAACATGCTCTTCATGATGTTCTTTTTTCTTTCTCATCATTACTCTCCTTTAAATTATTTTTCACTATTGTTTTCTTCAAATATTCCTCTTTTGCTTGGTTCTATCATCCCTACTAGTTTTCTTTCAATACTCTTTGGATTATTCCCTGCTTGAATAGCTAAGATTCCTTCAAGCATAATATTCATACTAGTTACTTCTTCTAAAGATTTTCTTTTTAATCTGTTTGAAAATGGATGCCAAATTAAATATCCAGTAAAAATACCATAAACGGTTGCAACGAAAGCTGACTTTATACTCTCTCCAAGTTTGTCAATATCATTAAGATTTCCAAGAGCACCAATCAGTCCAATAACAGCTCCTAAAACTCCAAGGGTTGGTGCTGTACCTCCTGCTGATGAAAAGGCTGTAATACCAAGACGATGTCTTTCTTCCATACTCTCAATTTCTATTTCTAATACTTCTTTTATAAGGTCTGGCTCTAAACCATCGACTACCATCTCTAATCCTTTTTTTAAGAACTTGTTTTCTAATCCATTTATAGTACCTTCAAGAGATAATAATCCATCCCTTCTAGTTGTTTGAGCCATTTCTACAAGTTGCATAATAATTTCACTAGGCTCTTGTTTATTCTTATTACTAAAAAGGACCCCAAAAACTTTACCAATTTTAAGAAACTCACCTTTTGGAAAAGAATTCATTAATCCAATTACGGTACCACCAAGAATTACCATTATTGCTTCAAGACTTAGTAGTACAGAAAGACTCGCCCCTTTTTCTATCATAGCGGCAACTACAATTACAAAACCGCCAATAAGACCTGTAATCAAAAATATATCCATGTTTGTCCTCCTTTTAATATGTGTTCTTCAATTCGTCAAATACTAAATCTTCATTTAGCACTTTAATTATTTCACCTAATATAATTGTAATAATTCAAATTTTCCCTCATATTCTTCAAATTTCTTCTAAAAATATAATACCATAATATTAGTTAATCGAAAACCATATTTTTATATGTATTGTCACAATAATGAAATTTATTATAATATTTGAAAGGCCTATTCCTGTAGCTTACATTGAATTATATATGCCTGTATTTGATTATTTATTTTCTTTAATAAACATTATTAACGTTCATATTTTCTTATTCTTCTTTGTCGAAAATTAAATACTCCATCAGTCCTATATTATGTATAGTATAAAATTTAATTTAAGTTAGATAATAACTATATATTATGGATATTTAAGATGAGGAGGTGTGAAAATTGAATGAAGGATTAGTAGTTCTTGTGCGATCTATTATCGCATTCTTTTCTTTACTTATTTTTGCGAAGATATTAGGTAAACAACAAATAAGTCAATTAACATTTTTCGATTATGTGCTTGGAATAACAATTGGATCTATTGCCGCAAGTCTTACTACAGATTTGTCCAGCAGAGCATGGCCACATTTTGTCGGCCTTTTCACTTGGGCTTTGCTTGGATATGTAATGGAATATATCACTATGAAATGGAGATATGCTGACAAATATATAGATGGAGAACCTACAATTGTTATTATGGGTGGTAAAATAATGGAAAATGCATTGCGAAAAATGAAGTATACAGTATCCGATATTATGGCGTTATTAAGAAATAAAGATATTTTTGACTTGTCACAAGTGGATTTTGCAATCATTGAACCAAATGGTCAGTTATCTGTACTTAAAAAACCAGAGTATGAGCCTTTAACAGCTCAAGATATGAATATTACTAAAGCATCAACTGGTATAAGCACAGAACTTATTTATGATGGAATACTTATAGATCAAAATCTAAAACAACTTAATAAAACTAAAAAATGGATTATGCATGAACTTAAGCTACAGGGAATTAAGCATATTTCCGAAGTATTTCTTGCAACATTAACTCCTTCTGGCTCTTTGTATGTAGATAAGTATGATGATCATATTGTAAAAATAACTGATATTGGTGATTATAAAGGACCATATTAAGGAGTGAAGTATCATGAGAAAATTTTTAGTTATAACTATTCCTATAGTGACATTAGCTCTTTTTGTATTAATTATGTTTAGTAGTAGTATTTTAAAACGTTCTATTGGAAAGGATGATAATATCCCTGAATCAATACAAATAATCATTCAGGACATAGAGTCCGAAAATTGGGAAGATGCTAATAATAAAACAGATAAGTTATCAAATACATGGAAAAGGGTAGTTAAAAGAATTCAATTTAGTTCAGAAAGAGATGAAATAAATTTATTTAGTACAAATATAGCCCGTCTTCATGGTGCAATTATGGCAAAAGATAAGTCAAGTTCATTTGCTGAATTAAATGAAGCATATGATCATTGGGAAGAATTAGGCAACTAAGATTTAAAGGAGTCATTGATAAAAATATCAACGACTCCTTTAATTCATCTTGAAACTATAGTTCTTCACCATTAGTCTTTATTACATTTTGATACCAATAGAAGCTATCCTTCTTGTAACGATTCATAGATGCTCCTTCTTCTTCTTCACGATCTACATAAATGAAACCATAACGCTTTTGATATCCATTTAACCAGCTTAATAAATCTGTTATTGACCATGTGCAGTATGCAAGTACTTCACAACCTTCATTAACAGCTTCCTTTAATTCTTCTACATGAGCTTTTAGATATGCTATACGATAATCATCATGAATCTTATTATCTTCAGTCTTCTTATCAAATGCTCCGAGCCCATTTTCAGAAATAACTATTGGTAAGTCATATCTGCTTGTGATAGTTCTACAGCACATTCTTATACCCATAGGATCTATAGTCCAATCCCAATCTGTAGTTTTTAAATATGGATTTGGTGGGTTCTTGTATAATCCTGGTGTTCCACTAACTTGTGCTGTACCTTTTTTACCTGTAGTATTCATTTCAGCCATTCCAACCCCATCTATTGGATTGTATTCAACAACTGCAGTTTGATAGTAGTTTACTCCCATAAAGTCAACTTGTGCTGCTGCCTTCATAAGCTCTGCATCTCCATTTTCAAACTTTGGTGCAACGCCTTGTGATTCTAAATATTTAAATGCTGCTTTTGGATAACGTCCATATGCATAAACATCCATCCACCAAAATGATTGTAAATCATCATAATCTGCCTTTGCCATATTGTTTATTGGAGAACAATCAATTGGATAAGATGGTCCGAATGCAAAACTTGCACCTATCTTACCATTTGGAACTATTTTTCTAAATGCAAGTACTGCCTTAGCATGAGCTATGTTTGCATGATGATTTACTTGATAGAACATCTTTGAATCATTCTTCTTACCTGGTGGGTGTGTTGCCATCATCCATCCATGAGCTGTAAATATATTTTGTTCATTTAGAGTTATCCAGTACTTAACTTTATCCTTATAACGTTCAAATAGAGTTATTGCATAACTTTCATAATCATCAATTATCTTTCTACTTTCCCACCCATTATACTCTTCTTGCAAAGCTTGTGGTAAATCCCAATGGTAGATTGTAACCATTGGTTCAATTCCATATTTTAAGCATTCATCAATTACATTATCATAGAATTGTAAGCCTTTTTTATTAACTTCGCCTTTACCTTTTGGGTAAATTCTTGGCCAAGAAATTGAAAATCTATAAGTCTTTAATCCCATTTCTGCCATTAAAGCAATATCTTCTTTAAAACGATGATAATGGTCAACTGCTACATCACCTGTTGTAGATTTAAATGTTTTCCCAGGAATCCTTACAAATTCATCCCAATTGCTTCTTCCTTTTCCTTCTTCTTCAGCAGCACCTTCTACTTGATAAGCCGCAGATGCGCTTCCCCATAGAAAATCCTTTTGGAAACCATGTTTTTCTTTAAAATACATTTCCATCCTCCTTGTATAATATTTCTTATTTGCTTTTAATTAAATGTCGTATTCATTTAATATAAGAAACTACCCATATTTATTAACAATTTTATAAATCTAGATTATCATAAAACCATGAAGTTTGTCTATATCTTTTATATTTTTATGTTATAACTTTTCATTCAAAAAGAAGTTCAATATTCTGCAAAAAATAAAAAATAAAATGCGTTGGTTCCAGAATCTTACTTCCAGCTACCAACGCACTAAATATCTTGTTATAATAATTCTACTTACGATATAGCAAAACTACACACTCTACATGCTTCGTCATAGGAAACATGTCAACCGGCTGTACTTCTACCGTCTCATACCCCAACCCATTCAAATGTTTTAAATCCCTCGCCAAAGTACTAGGATCGCAAGATACATAAACTACTCGTTTAGGTTTTGCATTTCCTATAGCATCTAACAATTTAACATCACAACCTTTTCTAGGAGGATCTACAACTATTACATCTGGTTTAATTCCATCATCTATTAATCTTGGAATTACCTCTTCTGATTTACCTGAATAAAATTCAGAATTAGTTATTTTATTTTGCTCAGCATTAACTTTTGCATTTTCAATTGCTTGTTCTAAAATTTCTACTCCATAAACCTTTTTAGCCCTTTGGGATAAAAATAATGTTATTGTACCTGTACCACAATAAGCATCAAATACAGTCTCATTTCCACTTAAATTAGCATATTCTAAAGCCTTATTATAAAGGACTTCTGTTTGCATTGGGTTTACTTGAAAGAAAGATAAAGGTGATATGTTAAACTTATATTTACCTATGTAATCACATATATAATCTGATCCCCATAAAGTAGAACATTTATCTCCAAGAACTAAATTAGTATCTTTCGAATTTATATTTTGAATTACACTTTTTAAATTTATAACTTCTTTAGTCAATTGATTTATTAATTCCTCCTTATGAGGAATTTCTTTATCATTAGTAACTAATACAACCATAACGTCTTTAGTCTTAAAGCCTTTTCTAATCATTATATTTCTAATTAACCCTTGTTCATAAAACAACCCATCTTGTTTAGCTGGTATTATTGAATACTTTTCCATCCAATCTCTTATAGTTCTTACAATTTTATCAGCTTCCTCATCTTGGAGTAGGCAAGTGTCCATATTAATTATTTCATGAGTTTTTTCACTAAAAAATCCTATTGCAAGTTTATCTTCTACCAATCCAACAGAATATATAACTTTATTTCTATATCTATATCCATTCTCCATTCTCAGTGGATATTTTACGACTTTTTCATCTAACCCTGCAATTTTCTTTATACAATCCTTTACTCTATCAAATTTAAAATCTAATTGTCCTTCATAACTTAAATGCATTAAAGTGCAACCACCACACTTTTTATAATTACCACATTCAGGTTCTTTTCTTTCATTTGATTTTTCTATTATTTCTATAAGTTTTCCATAAGCATATTTTTTCTTAGCTTTAATTATCTCTGTTTTTACTGTTTCTCCCTTCAATCCTCCTGGTATGAATATTGGATATCTATCTATTTTTGCAACACCTTCACCTTCATAACCTAAGGATTCAATCTTCACAATATATTCTTTATTATTTTCTAACACGCACACACGTCCTTCGTTAAAATTTAGGGATATGAATCAAAATAGAAAGTCAACGATGCTATGTATATTTTGCGCAAGGCAAGATATACTAGCATACCAACTTGTTATTTTTTAATCTCTCTTAGTCTTATTTAAAAAAAGAGCACCTTTCGGTGCTAATACAGAATCAGTTGCCATTTAATTCCATAGTCATTGAATAAGTATCTCTCTTTTAAATCAATAATATACATTATATATTAAATATTACTTATATAAATGTTAATTTTTTGTTAACTTTTTTATTTATCCACAATAAAATATATAAAATTAAATCAATCTAGAATTTTTAATTATCAATTCTAATGTTCCCTTGCTTATATTAGCCACTAAATATTATTAATTTTTCTAACTATCATTGAAAACTTCAAATCATATAATTTTTAAATATTCTTAAATATAAAAAAGAGACTTCAGTAAAATAATTACCAAAGTCTCTGTATGTATTATGTTTTAAATCTTATTTTACAACGCTAACCTTTAATAGGTTTGTTGCTCCAATTTCATTAACAGGTACTCCAGCTGCTAATACAACTGTATCTCCTGATTTAACATATTCATATACCTTAGCAGTTTCAACTGATTTTTCTAACATTTCATCAGTTGATATCATCTTATCAGCAACTATTGGATATACACCCCATGAGAATGCTAATTGTTTAGCAACTACTGAATCAGAAGTAACAGCTATAATTGGACATTCTGGTCTACATTGAGAAATTCTTCTTGCAGTAGCTCCAGTTTGAGTTGATGATATAATAGCTTCTGCTTGTAATTCACTAGCTGCATTACATGCTGCTCTTGATATTACTCCTGATATAGCTGGTGTATGAGTTTTAGCATTTGAAACAGCAACTGTATAAGTTAATTGTTTTTCAGTTTCTTCTGCAATTTTAGCCATTGTAGCAACAGCTTCTACTGGATAATCTCCGTTAGCACTTTCTCCTGATAACATTATTCCATCAGTACCATCTAAAATAGCATTAGCTACGTCTGAAACTTCAGCTCTTGTAGGTCTTGGGTTTCTCATCATTGAATCTAACATTTGAGTTGCAGTTATAACTGGCTTTCCAGCAGCATTACATTTTTGAATCATCATCTTTTGAACTGCAGGAACTTGTTCTATTGGAATTTCAACACCTAGGTCTCCTCTTGCTACCATTAAAAGATCTGAAACTTCTAAGATAGAATCGATGTTGTCAACACCTTCTTGGTTTTCGATTTTTGAACAAATTAATATTCTTTCTCCACCATTTGCATCAAGTATATCTCTAATAGTTTTTACGTCAGATGCTTTTCTTATAAATGAAGCAGCGATCATAGTAACTCCAACTTCACAACCAAAGATTAAATCAGATTTATCTTTTTCAGTAAGAGCTGGTAATTTAATAGATACTCCTGGTACGTTAACTCCCTTATGAGTTCCAACGAATCCAGTATTTTGAACTTCACACTTTATAGCGTTTCCTTCAACAGATTTAACAGTTAATCCAACTAAACCATCATCTATTAAGATAGTATTTCCTGGTTTAACATCATTAGCCAATCCTTCATATGTAACAGCACATTTAGTAGCGTCTCCAACTAATTCCATATCTCCAGCATATACTGTAAATTCTGTACCTTTAGTTAATTCAAGTTTCTTAGGTTCGAACTTTCCTGTTCTGATTTCAGGTCCCTTAGTATCAAGAATTATTGCAATTTCTCTGTTAAGTTTCTTTGATAATTCTTTAACCTTTGCAATTCTTCCACCGTGTTCTTCGTGGTCACCATGTGAAAAATTATGTCTTGAAGCATTCATTCCTGCTAACATTACTTTTTCTAATATTTCCATATCCTCACTTGCTGGGCCAATTGTACAAATCATTTTAGTTTTTCTCATTAAACTAACACTCCTCTTTCTTTGATTAGTCACATAATTAAATGTGTCTCTATTTATAAACTTTATATAAATAAACTATATTATTATTATGATAATACTTTCGCAATATCATATAATTCTTGATCAAATTTACTTTCTATATCTAAAGCTTCATCGATATCTTGATCAATGATCTTGTTATCTTTAATTCCTATTACTCTTGAAGTTTTTCCTTCTATTAATACTTCAATAGCCTTTGCTCCCATTCTTGAAGCTAAAACTCTATCTGTTGCTGAAGGGCTTCCGCCTCTTTGAATATGACCTAAGATTGTTGCTCTTGATTCAATTCCTGTTACTTCTTCAACATATTTTGCAAGTTCAAATGCTCCACCAATTCCTTCTGCAAGGATTATTAAGTTGTGCATTTTCCCTTTGTTTTTGCCTTCTAAAATAGTTCTGCAAAGTTCATCTTTATTAAAGTCGATTTCTGGAATTATAACTGCTTCTGCTCCACCACAGATACCTGCATATAAAGTTAAATCTCCACAATCTCTTCCCATAACTTCTACAATTGAAACTCTTTCATGAGAAGTTGAAGTATCTCTAATTTTATTTATAGCATCTACAACAGTATTTAATGCTGTATCAAATCCTAAAGTAAAATCAGTATAAGCTAAGTCATTATCAATTGTTCCTGGTAAACCAATTGTTTTGATTCCAAGTTGTGATAATAATTTTGCTCCCATAAATGAGCCATCTCCACCTATAACTATTAAAGCTTCTACGCCATAGGCTTGTAATATTTTAGCAGCTTTTTTTCTTACTTCTTCATTTTTGAATTCAACGCATCTAGCAGTTCTTAAGATTGTTCCACCTCTTTGAATTATATCTGACACTGAATTTCTATCCATGCTGAATAATTCTCCATTGATAAGTCCAGCATATCCTCTTTGAACTCCCATAACTTCAATTCCGTTATGAATTGCAGTTCTTACTACTGCTCTAATTGCAGCGTTCATTCCTGGTGCATCTCCACCACTTGTTAACACAGCTATCTTTTTCATAATATATATTTCCTCCTTAAATATCACAGGACACTTATCGTCCCCCGTGAACATAATATAACCATAATTTATTAACCAACAATTATTGTACATAAATTTCTATAAATTATCAATCATATTTATCCAAATTCTGATATTATTCTAAAATAAATCTCTTAATTTTATGAAAAATTTTATATTATATATATATTCTTAATTATACTACTTATTTTGCTATTTTACATACATTTCTAATTATAAGTTCATATACATTCTTAATTAAGATATTGGCTGCATTTAATGTATTATGTTTATTTATAAATATATATTAAACTTTAATTTACCTTCTTTATTATACCCAATAATCGATAAATTAATATAATTTAATATAATTTTTGCAAGATTAATTTTTGTAATATTTTTCATTTACATATTTGATAATTTTAAAGTCCTCAATTGCTATTAATTGTCATTCTTGTATTTTTACATTCTCTTCACCCAAATTTTCCTTTAACAAATTCACCACATTACTTTCTAGTGATACCCATCTATCTCTTGGCACTCTAAATTTTTGTTTTTCTTTACTTGCAAATATATAAATAGGTGTATCTCCAAGGTGTTCTTTTATTAACAGTTCTTTAAGTTTTTTACTAAGTTCTTTTGCTGCTATTGTATCCTCTGCTCTCAAATAAATTTTCGAATTATCTATTTTTTCTAAAGGTTCTATACTTTCACAGATAAGTTTAGGTGGTTCATCTTCTTTTAAACTTAATCTACCCTTTATTATAACTAAACTATCAGTTACACATAATTCTTTAACTTTATCTAATGTTTTAGGAAAGACTATTACTTCAATTGTCCCTGTTAAATCTTCAAGTTTTAAAAATGCCATTATCGTATTATTTCTAGTTACCTTTTGATTGACTACTGCAAGTATTCCTCCAAGAATTACTCTATCATTATCTTGGAGAGTGTCTTGACTATTAAATATTGCAACTTCAGCTATATCATTTTCCAATGTATCATCAAGGGTCTCTTGAACTAAAAATATTTTAGATATTTCATTTGAAGTTTGCATTTTTAAAGTTTGAGCATAATCATCTAACGGATGTCCTGTAATATAAAGTCCAGTCATTTCTTTTTCCATAGCCAACAAATTTCTTTTGTTAAATTCTTTTATATTAGGATACTTGACTTCTGGATTTTTTAATTCTTCAGTTGCGAATAAACTTATTTGTCCATCAATATTTCTTCTCTTATCACTTGATATATTTTCGATCATTTTTTCATGAACTGCTAACATTTTCGATCTAAAAACTTTAAAATTATCTAAAGCTCCAGCCTTTATTAAGCACTCAACTGCACGTTTATTTATTGCTGATGGTTCCATTTTATTTATAAAGTCTACTAAAGATTCAAATTTACCTTTCTCTTCTCGCATCTTTACAATACTATCTACAACATTAGCTCCTACATTTTTAATAGCTGCTAAACCAAATATTATTTTATCACCTTTAACTGTAAATCTTGAAAAACTCTCATTTATGTTAGGTGGCAGTACTTGTATCCCTAATTCCTCTGCTATTGCAATGTAATAAGCAACCTTTTCATTTATTCCCATAATTGAATTAAGCATAGCTGCAATCATTTCTACAGGATAATATTTCATAATATATGCTGTTTGATAGCCTACAACTGCGTAAGCTGCTGCATGTGATTTATTAAAAGCATAAGAAGCAAAGTCCATCATAGAATCAAAAATCTTATTTGCTGCGTCCTCTGTAATTCCATTTCTTATACATCCCGGAACTACTACTTCATCATTTTCAACAATACCATGAATGAAATTTTTTCTTTCCTCTTCCATGACTTTATGCTTTTTCTTAGACATAGCTCTTCTAACCATATCACTTCGTCCCATAGAGTATCCTGCCAAATCTCTAACAGCTTGCATAACTTGTTCTTGATATACTAAGCATCCATAGGTTACTTTTAATATGGGCTCTAATTCTTTAGTTAGATAAGTAACTTTCTCTGGATTTCTTTTTCCATCTATGTACCTTGGTATTTCAGCCATTGGACCTGGTCTATATAATGAAATTCCTGCGATTATATCCTCTATAGAATCAGGTTTTAATTCCTTCATGAAAGATGTCATGCCAGCTGATTCCAATTGGAATACTCCTGCTGTATTACCTTCACCAATCATTTTATAAACTTCTTTATCGCTAAAATCTATCTTATCAAGATCTATATCCACATTTCTATTTTGTTTAACCATGTTAATTGCATCGTTCATAACAGTTAAAGTTCTGAGTCCTAAGAAGTCCATCTTTAACAATCCAAGCTCTTCTAAAGTTCCCATCCCAAATTGAGTTACTATCATTTCATCATTCTTTTGTAATGGCACATACTCAACTAATGGTCTTGATGCAATAACAACACCTGCTGCATGGGTTGAAGAATGCCTTGGTAGTCCTTCTAAGTCCTTCGCAACATCTATTAATGTTTTTACTCGTTCCTCATTGTCATAAGCTAATTTGAGTTCTGGATTCATTTCTAATGATTTTTCTATAGTTATATTTAGCATTGTTGGTATCATCTTAGCAATTCTATCTACTTCTGAATAACTATAGTTCATGGCCCTTCCTACATCTCTTATGCATACTCTAGGAGCCATTGTACCAAAAGTTATTATCTGTGAAACATTACTTGCCCCATATTTCTCTACAACATAATCAATAACTTCTTGTCTTCTTTCATAACAGAAGTCGCTATCGATATCAGGCATAGATACTCTCTCTGGGTTTAAAAAACGTTCAAATATCAAACTATACTTTATAGGATCTATCTTAGTAATTCCTAGAGTAAATGCTACTATTGACCCTGCTGCAGAACCTCTACCAGGTCCTGTTGGAATTCCACTTTCATAAGAAAATCTAATGAAATCCCAAACAATTAAAAAGTAATCAACATAACCCATTTGTTTTATAACATCAAGCTCATATTCTAATCTATCTATGTACTCCTTTGCTTTCGCACTACCATCCTTTATCTTATCTACTTGTTCATAATTTAAAGGCTTTCCAATTAATTCTTCAAAAATGCCATATCTCTCAATAAGCCCTTTATAACAAGTGTCTCTAAGATATTCATATGGGTCTTGCCCTTCTTCTAATGGAAATTTAGGCAATTTAGATTCATGAAACTTATATTCATAATTGCATTGTTCTGAGATTTTAATTGTATTTTCTAGTGCTTCTGGCACATATGAAAAAATATCCCACATTTCTTCAGCACTTTTAAAATAAAATTGATCTGAAGGATATCGTCTTCTATTAGGGTCGTCAATAGTTTTAGCTGTTTGTATGCACATTAACACATCATGAGACTTAGAATCTTCTTTATTTATATAATGGACGTCATTAGTTGCTACTAATTGTATCCCTGTTTCCTCTGCTAATCTTATATTTTCTTCATTTACTTTTTTTTGTTCTTCCATTCCATGATTTTGTACTTCAAGATAGAAATCACCATTAAATATCTCTTTATATATTAAAGCTGCTTCTTTAGCTTTTTCGTAATTTCCTTTAAGGTGATAATTTTGTACTTCGCCCCCTAAACATGCACTTAAAGCAATTAATCCTTCACTATGCTTTCTTAAATAATCATGGTCAACTCTCGGCTTATAATAAAAGCCTTCAATAGATGCTGCTGATACTATTTTCATCAAATTTTCATATCCAATTTGGTTTTTAACTAATAAAACCAAATGATAAGTCGAATTTTCTTTATCTGGTTGTTTAATATGCATAGATTTTGGTACCACATATACTTCACAACCTAATATTGGCTTTATTTCATTTTCTTTTGCAGCCTTAAAAAAGTCTACAAGTCCATACATAACACCATGATCTGTTATCGCTATACTCTTCATTCCTAGTTCTTTAGCTTTTTTCATAAGATTTTTAATTTTACCTGATCCATCTAATAAACTATATTCCGTATGCAAATGCAAATGACAAAATTGTTTTTCTTCCAAATGCAACTTCTCCTTCCCTTAAATATCAATTGTCAATTATCAATGCTCAATTATCAATAATTGACAATTGAGCATCGAGCATTGAGCATTGATCTAAAAATCTATAGTTTTACTTCCTTCTAAATAAGGTGTTATAACCTTCTTAACTTTCTCCACATGAAATTCATTCATATCATAAGCTAAGTAGTCCTCCTTGGAATCAAATCTTGTTATAATTCCAATATCATAACTTCTATCACTTCTTACTACATCTATTCCTACTTCTAATTGCTTTAATTCTTTAATATTTCCGTCCATAGATAAAAATGTTTTTTCTAACAATTGTAAATTCATATTTGTTGGTTCTTTTACTTTAAAAAGTACAATATGTGTAAACATGATATCCCCCCTTTGTTTAATTGTTAACTGTTAATTGAGTTAATACTCGCCTGTTCTCAATTCCTCTGCTATTTTTTCTATTTTTCTTAATCTATGGTTTATTCCTGATTTCCCCACTGGAGGCTCTAGCATTTCTCCTAATTCCTTTAGTGACTCATCTGGATAACTCAATCTTAATTCTGCAATTTCTCTTAGATTATCCGGTAATCTTTGAAGGCCTATTTGTGCTTGTATTAGTTTTATGCTTTCAACTTGTCTTACAGCTGCATTTACTGTTTTTGAAAGATTTGCAGTTTCACAATTAACAAGTCTATTTACATTATTTCTCATTTCCTTCATTATTCTTATATTTTCAATTTCTAATAAAGATGAATGAGCGCCAATTACGTTGAGTAAATCTACAATTTGTTCTCCTTCTTTAATGTATACTATAAAGCTGTTCTTTCTTTGTATTACTTTTGAATTTAAACTAAAAGTATTGATAAGATTCGATAAGTCTTTAGCATATTCCTCACTATGAGTTACAAACTCTAAATGGTAAGTTTTTTCAGGGTTACTTATACTTCCACCACCAATAAAAGCACCTCTTATATATGCTTTTTTTGTATCATCTTCTTTAAAAATGTGTGTTTCAATCCTGTAGTCTAAACTCATTATCCCATCGATTTCTTTAAGTATACCAGTATCACTTAGTAATCCTCTAACACCCATTTCTTCTGTAATAACTACCATATAAATATTATTCTTTTTTAATGAGTTACTTTTTTTTACCATTAATCTTGAATGAATATTAAAATGTTCTTTTAAAAGTGTAAAAATCAATCTAGCACTAGCTGGATTTTCCGTGGTCATTTTAAAGCTAAGTCCACTTCCACTAAAAGCTAATGTGCCACTAACCTTCATTATAGCTGATATTTCTGCCAAGGCTTCTACCTTAGAAATATCTATATGCCTGCATATTTCTCCTTTAACTTTTGATGAAAATGACATCTTGTTTCCTTCCTTATCTATACATATTTCAATTTACAATTAATCTATTTCTTTTCCCTTTTCTTCTCTTACTCTTTCCTTAATACGTTGTGATAAATACATATATTCTATAATTTTCTTCTTATCATATAAAAGTTTCTTTTCCATTATTGTATCTGCTAATACTTCTGCTAATTTATCTGAATCGTGTTTTATAAATCCATTTTTAATTTTAACTAAATTATCACCGACTATTTTTACTCCTAAACTATTTATATCTTCTCTATCTAACTTAACAAGTTCTGCACCATCTTGTTCATATTTTTCTTTTAACTCATCTGTTATTTCACCTGTATTTGCAATTACATAATCAACAATATCTTTTCCACCGTATTTAAGCAAAACCTTCAAGTGGTCTGATGTTTTAAATCCTGTAGTTTCACCAGGTTGAGTCATTATATTTGAAATATAAATTTTAATAGCATCACTTTTTCTAATTTCCTTTGCAATATCTTTAACAAGTAAATTCGATATTATACTAGTATATAAACTTCCAGGTCCCATAACTATTGCATCTGCTTCTTTTAATGCATCTAATGATTCTTTTAATGCCATTGCATTTTCCGGCCTTATTTTAAGTTCTTCTATTCTAGAATTTTGTTTAATAGCCTCTTCTGGAATTTGAGATTCGCCTTCCACTATGTTGCCGTTTTGAAGCTTTGCTACTAATTCCATATTATCTAAGGTAACTGGTATAACCTTTCCTGTTACTGCAAGTACTGAGCTCATTTTTTGAACTGCTTCTTCAAAATTATCTGATATTCCAGTCATCGCTGCTAAAAATAAATTCCCAAAACTTTGATTTTTCAATCTACCGTCTTTAAATCTATATTGAAGTAAATCCTCTAGTATAGGTTCAGTATCTGCAAGTGCTAAAATACAATTTCTTATATCTCCTGGTGGCAATATTCCTAAGTCTTCTCTCAAATCTCCAGAACCACCACCATCATCCCCAACTGTTACTATTGCAGTAATATTAGATGTATAGTATTTTAATCCTCTAAGCATTGTTGAAAGACCAGTTCCCCCACCAATTACAACTATTTTAGGACCTTTAACTAATAATCTTTTCTCATATATTAAACTTTCAATTTTTCTACTATCCAAGGACACTTTTAGATAGCCTCTATTAACTAGTGCAATTATAGATCTCATCATTTCTGTAACTGAAATATATAACACAAATACTCCTGTAATATTTAGAAACACATAAAAAACTTGATAATATAAATCATAAACTCTATGAGTCACTAATTCTGTAAAACCAAATGCTATTAATAATATTCCGAATACTCCAAATGCTAGCCATCGTTTTACCTTAATCCCTATTTTAAGCCAGTCGCGTATCCTCATAGCTTCTTTTCCCCTTTATGAAGATCTTCTGCTACATCTCTATGTTCTATTCTTGAGTTATAGTTTTCTTTATTTAATCTTTCATAAACTTCATTTGCAATTGCAACGGAGCGATGTCTTCCCCCTGTACATCCTATAGATATTATCAACTGTCTTTTTCCTTCTTTAATGTAATTAGGAATTAAATATTTTAGCATATCCATTAATTTTTCTATAAAATTAACAGTTTCCGTTTGCTTTAATACATATTCTTTAACTTGTTCATCGTTTCCTGAATACTGCTTTAATTCTGGAATATAGAATGGATTTGGTATAAATCTAACATCAAAAACCAAATCGGAATCTACAGGTATTCCATATTTAAATCCAAAACTCAATACTGTAATTGATAATTGCTTTTCTGGATAAATATTATCCCCGTAAGTTTGATTTATCTTTTCTCTAAGGTGTCTTATTTCATACTTAGATGTATCAATCATAATGTCTGCCAAATTTTTGACTTCTCTTAGTTTTTCTCTTTCTTGAGTAATACCAGTTAAAACCCTTCCATCTGGTGATAACGGATGACTTCTTCTTGTTTCTTTAAATCTTTTTATAAGAACTTCATCAGTTGCCTCTAAAAATAAAATTTCATATTTAAATTCATTTTGTTTTAGATAATTCAAAGTTTCTAAAAAATCATCAAAGAAAATTCCACCTCTAATATCTATAACCAATGCTACTTTTTCAATATTGCCGCCACTTTGCGTACACATTTCTGCAAATTTTGAGATTAACTTTGGTGGAAGATTATCTACACAAAAATACCCCAAATCTTCTAATGCTCTTGTTGCTTGTGTTTTTCCTGCTCCTGATAATCCTGTAACTATAACAAATCTCATATTACACACTCCCCTTTTGCCAAAGATCACTTTTAGGCACATAAGTCCATTTTCTTGAATGTGCCTTAGGATTAAAATTATATCATACTATTATAATTAAATCATAAAAAACCCAAAAGTCATAAACTCTTGAGTTTCAGTATTTAACCTAACATTGATCTCTTCAATCATCCTAATCATACTCAAAAGATAACAAATAAGTATGCCTTAATCTTCACCTAAAATTCTAACTTCTGGGTGTAACTCTACACCAAACTGTCTTTTCACTTCATCTTTAACATGATATATTACATCTAATACATCTTTAGCTGTTCCATTTCTCTTATTAATTACAAAGCCAGCATGTTTTTCTGAAACACATGCTCCACCTATTGTAAATCCCTTTAGACCTGCATCTTCAATTAACTTTCCTGCAAAATAACCTTCTGGTCTCTTAAAAGTACTACCTGCTGAAGGATATTCTAATGGTTGCCTATCTTCTCTTCTTGTAGTTAATGCATCAACTCTAGCTTGAATTTTTTCTTTATCTCCAGGTGTTAAATCAAAAGTTGCACTTAATACTATATACCCCTTTTGCATAACTAAAGATTGTCTATACCCTAAATTTAATTCCTCTTTAGAAAAAACTTTAACTTCTTGGTTATCATCTAACACTTCTGCTTTCTCAATAACGAATGATATTTCTCCATCATAAGCTCCTGCATTCATAAATACAGCTCCACCTACACTACCTGGAATTCCACATGCAAATTGAAACCCTGCTAAGGATCCTGCTGTAGCTTCTGTTGAAACATCTTTAAGTAATGCTCCACATTGTGCTGTAATTTTATTACCAACACGTTCTATTTTATTAAGTTCGCATAACTTTATAACAACGCCTCTAATACCACCATCTTTAACTAAAATATTAGATCCATTTCCTATAACATAAAATGGAATTTTATTTTGTTTACAGATAGTGATAGTTTCTTTTAGTTGTTCTATATTATTGGGAGTTAAAAGTATATCTACCGCTCCCCCAACTTTAAAGTATATATGTTCACTCATTTTCGCATCTAACTGAATCTGTGACTCTTCATATATCTTATTAAACAAATTATTATACTTTCCATACTGATTCATGCTAAAACTCCTCAAACACTGATATTAATATCATTTCTTTACATCATATAGAATAATCCATAAATTAAACTAACACAAGAAAAACTTTATCCGATTGTTAACTGCGCTAATAAACTCAAAACAATACAAATTAAATTTTATTCATATTAACCTATACTTAGTAAATTTTTATTCCGTATTATTATAGCATAATTTATTTATTTTGTTCATGTTTTTAATCATATTCAAAAAATTAACAATCATTATGCTAGTCTACTTTATGTATTATGCCTAAAATATGTGAAAATGCTATTTGCTGCCTTGTTATCGATTGACTCAGTTTCAAGAAGTTCATCTAGTGTAGCTTTTTTTATATTATCAATGCTTCCAAATTTCATAAGGAGTGCCATTCTTCTTTTTTGCCCAATATTGGGTATATCATCTAATATTGAATGTAATGTTCTCTTATCTCTTAAACTTCTATGATACGTAATTGCAAATCTATGAACTTCATCTTGAATTCTTCTTATCAATTGCATTAAATTAGAATTTCTATTTATTATTAACTCATTGTTATTATAGATTATTCCTCTTGTTCCATGATGATCATCTTTAACTAATCCACATACCGGTATATTTATGCCTAATTTATCTAAAACTTCAACAGCTATGTTTACTTGACCTTTTCCGCCATCCATCATAATTAAATCTGGAAAGTTAGAAAATTTTCCATTAGAAAATTTAATTTCTTTATCTTGGATTTCTTTAATTTCCTTTAACCCATGAGTAAATCTTCTTTCTAAAATTTCTCTCATGCTATCATAATCATTCGCATTTTTTACAGTTTTTATACGGAATCTTCTATAATCACTGTTTCTAGCTTTTCCATCTTCAAATACAATCATTGATCCTACAGAATCTACACCTTGTATATTAGATATATCATAAGCCTCTATTCTAAATGGCATACTATCAAGCTCTAATAAGCCTTGTATTTGTTCTAAACATATTATATTCATTTCTTTATCTTTTAAAATTTTATCCTTGAATTGATCTAAAGTAACCTTAGCATTACTTTTTACCAATTCTAGCATATCTTTTTTCTCACCTTTTATTGGAATCTTAGCAAAAACCTTCGAACCCCTCTTTACACTTAAGAATTCTTCTAAAGATTCTATTTCATCACTTTCTGGAATATAAATGTTTTTAGGTACCTTTGGAGTACCTCCATAAAATGATATTATAAATTGAGAAATAACAGTACTATCTTCTTCATAAGAACTATTTTCAATAATAAAATGTTCTCTTCCTGTCACTTTTCCATCTCTTAAAAAGAAGATTTGGATGCAGCAATCTTTCTCATCTTTATACATATTAATGAAATCTTCATCACCTTCTTGAGATTTAAATACTTTTTGTTTTTCAGCTATATTCTCTATAGCTAAAATTTTATCTCTTAGGGATGCAGCCTTCTCAAATTCTAAATTTGAAGAATTTTCTTGCATCTCTTTTTTTAATTTATTCAATAAGGTCTTATCTCTACCACTTAAAACATCCATAATCTCATCTATCATATTTCTATAATCAATCTTCGAAATATGCCCTTCACATGGAGCTTTACATTTTTTTATATGGTAATTCAAACATGGTCTTGTTTGTTTTCCACCTTCTACAATAAATTTCTTACAAGTTCTAAGAGGAAATATTCTTCTTATTAAGTTTATTGTTTCATGTACAGCTCCAGCATTAGGATACGGTCCAAAATACTTATTTCCATCTTTTGCATAATTCCTAGTAATAAAGACTTTTGGGAAATCCTCATTGGTAGTTATTTTTATGAAAGGGTAAAATTTATCGTCCTTTAATGAAATATTATACTTGGGGCTATATTTTTTTATTAAATTACATTCTAATATTAATGCTTCCATTTCAGAATCTGTAACTATATATTCAAATTCAGAAATATTCTTAACCATAGCTTTTACTTTTTCTGAATGATTCTTTGAATTTTGAAAGTATTGCCTAACTCTATTCTTCAATACTTTTGCTTTTCCAACATAAATAATTTCTCCAAGAGTGTTTTTCATTAAGTATACTCCTGGTTTGTCAGGTAAAATCTTTAATTGAGCTTTAAAATCGAACATAATCCACCCCCATTTGATCAATTAACAGTTAATTATTACTTGTTACTTGAAATTACTCTTCCTGCCACCTGTGCTGCTGCTACAGATCCATATCCTCCATTTTCAACAATTACTGCCACTGCAATCTTCGGATTATCTGCTGGTGCAAACCCTATAAACCATGAATGAGGAGTCGCATTTTGCCCGTTAGGAAGAACATAATCTGCTGTTCCAGTTTTACCTGCAGCATTAGTTCCTTGGAAATAAGTCCAACTACTATTTACTTTAGAATCGACTAAGTTCTTCATATAATCTTTTATAATAGCTGCATTTGTTGTACTAAGAACTTGTTTATATACTTTTGAATCTATAGTTTTTACTATATTGCCATCCTTATCTATTACTTTACTAACTAATGTAGGTTCCATCATCTTTCCATTATTAGCTATAGTACTTGAAATTAGCGCCATTTGCATTGGTGTAGCTAAAATACTACTTTGACCAATTCCTGTTTGTGCTATACTTCCAACTTCTACTGTTTTTAATGTGGGGAATTGGCTTTTTGTAATATTAAATCCTTCTGAGTCAATTGTATTATTGAATCCATATTTCTCTGCTGTAGTTTTTAATTTATCATTTCCAAGTTCCATGGCTAATGTACCGAATACTACATTACTTGACACTTTAAAGGCATCTTTTAAATCTAAAGTTCCATAAACAGCATTATTCGCATTGCTTAAGGATTGTTTAGAATTAAATACTATTTTTCCTTCATCTTGAAAGGTTCTATTTGTAACACCAGTTATGTTATCCAACGCACTTGTTAAGGTAACAGTTTTAAAAGTTGATCCTGGTGGATATAATCCAGAGGTTGCTCTATTTATAAGTGGGCTATTGTCTGCTGTACCTGCATTGGCTGCTTTCATTGAACTCTCTAAATCATTAGGATTATATGTTGGTTTTGAAACCATTGCAAGTACTTCTCCAGTTTTAGGATTCAATGCAACTACGGCCCCCTTGTTATTTCCAAGAGCATCATATGCTACCTTTTGGAGCGTAGAATCAAGTGTTGTTATAACCCCATTTCCAACTTTAATTTCATCTTCTTTTCTATTTTGAAACATTTCTTTTAATTTATCCTTACTAAAATCTTTAGTTAAATTTAAAATGTTATCTGTAATTTTATTATGAGTTGTTAATTCACTATCATAATTTGCCTCTAATCCTGTTAATCCATATCTTGGATCTACATATCCCAAAGCATGAACATATAAGTCTCCATTAACATAAGTCCTTTTTTGTGTAAGCGCATCTACTCTTGCACTTGTTGTTAATGCATTTTTATTTCTATCATATATAGTTCCTCTTAAAACTTCATTTCTTTTTGCCCAAAGTCTTTGATTTCCTTGTCCCTCTGCTATGTTAGGTGCTGAAAAAACTTGAAAATATGCAATATATGATATAAGAGCTACAAAGCAAAAGAGAAAAACTACCATTACTTGTTTTATACTATTAGAAATATTTTTCAAATTTTAGCCCTCCTCTGATATCTTTTGAAGTATTGCCAGTGCAAAGAACATACTTAATATGGAAGATCCACCATAGCTAATAAGAGGTAATGTAATTCCCGTAAGTGGTATTAATGCAAACACTCCTCCAATTATAACTAATACTTGGCAAGCTATCATAGCGCTTATCCCTATAGTACCAAGTTGTGAAAATCTATCTTGAACCCTAAAAGCTGCTCTCATTCCTCTATAGAAAAACAAGAAATAAATCATCATAATTCCAATAGCAAATACCATTCCTAGTTCTTCACAAATTACTGCAAAAATAAAATCTGAAGTATTAACTGGTACAAATCCTGGATAGCCCTCACCTAAGCCTGACCCCAGCATACCACCAGAAGAAATTGAATATAAACCTTGAACTATTTGATATCCTTCTGTATTTGAATATTCCCATGGGTTTCTCCAAATTAATATTCTTTGTCTTACATGTGGGAATAATTTATATGCAAGAAATGAACCAGCTATAAATAATACAAAAGTAATTACTACATATTTTTTCTTTCCAGTAGCAACATAAAGCATTGTTATTGCAATACCAAAAAATATTAAAGCTGAACCTAAATCTTTTTGCATAAACAAGCATCCCAATGAATACATGACTACTAATGCAGGTTGCCAAAGTTGTCTAAAGTCCTCTTTAATATTATTTTTATCTTCGTAATCTTTAAATGCGGCTGCAAGATAAATCACAAAACTGATTTTACCAAATTCAGATGGCTGGAATCCCATGCTTCCAATCATAACCCAGTTAGTTGCTCCATAGACTTCTTTTCCAAAAACTAATGCCATTGGCATAAAAATTAGTGTTATAATTAAATATATTTTTTTATATTTTGCAAAATCTCTTAAATCTCGAATTGCTACAACTAACGTAATAAATATAACAATGCCTGCTGTAAACCAAATTAATTGTTTAATTGCAACGCTAGTATCTAATCTATATAACACAGCCATGCCTATAACTGACAATATGCATGCAAATATAATTAAAAACTTATCTCCTTGTGGATAAAATTTTCTAACTAAAATTTGAGTGACTGTTAATAATACACATACTACCAATCCCATGTATATTGCACCCATATCAATAGGATCCTTTAATATAGCTATATTGGTAAAAAGAGCCATACATAAAAGATAAGTCAAAATTAATAGTTTTACCTCATCCTTTTTAATCTTCAATCTATATCACCTCGTTACGTTTATTTATTTTATATGTACACTTTTAATTTAGCATAGAACAAAAGTTGCTGTATACATTTTTTAATTCCCAGTAAACAATGATCGTATAATTTCCTATCCATTAAATAAACAAATAACAAATCCGTACCTAGCCTATTTTCTTTCATATGCCTTAATTTTTTGTAAGGCTCAGTGAAAGATGTATACTCCTCCACTGAGCCTAATTTGTCTGAATTCTTTAAGTTATGCTAGATATGCTTTACCTTAAAATTTTAAAAACTGCTGTTCCAATCTTTATTTCATCTTTATTAGTTAATTTCATTTTTCCACTTATTTTGTTTCCATTTAAATAAGTACCATTTGTGCTATTCAAATCTTCTATAATTAATGAATCATTCCTCACTATAATTTTAGCGTGATTTCCAGAGACATGTTGATCATATAAAGCAATTGAATTGCCATCGTTTCTACCTATTGTCAAATCTGATCTTATGGGGATAATGGATCCATCCTTTAAATCTTTGTTATTTCCCGAATTTATTATTTCTAATCCATAATTTCCTTTTGCTATAGGTAGTTTTCTCTTCTTACCACCATTTTTAACATCCTTATACATTATCTTCAGTGCATAGTATATTATTACATATAACATAATAATAAAAACTACTCCAAAAATTCCAGCAATCATTCTTGAAAAACTCATATTTTCACCTCAATATCTATTCCTGTATCATAGGCATCTGAAAAATTACTATTCAAACTATATGATATGTATTTTGCATTTACCTTATTAATGATTATACAACAAAAAATTAAGTCTGACACGTAAAATTCAGTTAAGAGTTAACAATGTACGGTCAATGCATGTTCAATTCACAATTCTCAATGCATAATTATGTAATAATTTCCTTTGGAAATTGAATTATTACATATAGAAATGTTTGATACCTACATTTCTTATTTTCCTTAATATTTTCAAATCTATTTATGGATTTGTTCCTTCATTGTGCATTGCACATTATCTCTAAATACTAATCATTAGAACAATATTTTTTTTAAATACTCTCCTGTATACGACGCTTCAACCTTACATAGTTCTTCTGGAGTTCCTGCTTTAATAAGAGTTCCTCCCTTATCTCCACCTTCTGGTCCTAAATCAATTAAATAGTCTGCACATTTTATGACGTCTAGATTATGTTCAATTACAACAACAGTATTTCCTGCTTCAACTAGCCTTTGAAGTATTTCTATTAATCTGCTAACATCATCTACATGTAATCCTGTTGTAGGCTCATCTAATATGTACAATGTCTTTCCTGTACTTCTTTTAGATAATTCAGATGCTAATTTTATTCTTTGAGCTTCTCCACCTGATAATTGAGTTGATGGTTGACCTAATCTAATATATCCAAGACCTACATCATTTAATGTTCTTAATTTATTTTCGATCCTAGGTATATTCTCAAAGAATTTCACTGATTCTTCAACTGTCATATTTAATATATCATCTATATTTTTGCCTTTGTATTTGACCTCTAGAGTTTCTCTATTGTATCTCTTCCCCTTGCAAACTTCACAAGGTACATATACATCAGATAAAAATTGCATTTCTATTTTTATAATTCCGTCACCAGAACAAGCCTCACATCTTCCACCTTTAACATTAAAACTAAATCTTCCGGGTTTATATCCCCTCATTTTAGCTTCCTGCGTTTGCGAGAAAAGTTCTCTAATTATATCAAATGTACCTGTATAAGTAGCTGGATTAGAACGTGGTGTTCTTCCTATCGGGCTTTGATTTATATCTATTATTTTATCTATATTCTCATGTCCAATTATTTCTTTATGTTTTCCTACGGGATTTTTACTTCTATTTACTATCTTATTTAATCCTTTATAAAGTATTTCATTTACTAAAGTACTTTTTCCAGAACCTGAAACTCCTGTAACTGCAGTTAATGTTCCAAGTGGAATTGTTATATTTATGTTTTTTAAGTTATTCTCTTTCGCCCCTATAACCTTTATACTTTGCCCATTACCTTTTTTTCTTATCTCAGGTATTTTAATTAATTTCTTTCCTGTTAAGTATTGACCTGTTATCGATTTTTCACATGCTTTAACTTCTTCGAGAGTTCCAGCAACTACTACTTCTCCTCCATGCTCTCCTGCACCAGGGCCAATATCAACAATATAGTCGGCTTCTTTTATGGTATCATCATCGTGTTCTACAACTATTACCGTATTCCCTACATCTCTTAAGTTTTTTAAAGTTTGTATTAGTCTATCATTATCTCTTTGATGCAAACCAATACTAGGTTCATCTAAAATATACAAAACACCCATAAGTGATGAACCTATTTGAGTTGCTAGTCTTATTCTTTGAGATTCTCCTCCTGATAAAGTTCCTGAATTTCTGCTTAAACTTAAATAATCTAGTCCTACATCCAATAAAAATTGTAATCTATTTCTGATCTCTTTAATAATTTGTTCACTAATAATTCTATTCTTTTCTGAAAATTCTATTCCATTTATAAAATCTAATTCTTCTCTTATTGGCATGCTTGCAAATTCAAATATATTTTTTTCACCAACAGTAACTGCTAATGCTTCATCGCTTAATCTTGCACCTTTACACTTAGGGCAAAAGTCATCGCTCATATATTGTTCTATTTGATTCTTTATCATATCTGAATTAGTTTCTCTATATCTTCTATTCAAAGAATTTATTTCTCCATCAAATGCGTAATTATATACTGCCTTGATACCATCCTTTGTATATTCAACCTTAAGTTTCTTTCCTTTTGTCCCATATAAAAGTAATTCAACATGTTTCTTATCTAAATCTTTTATTGGCGTATTTAAGTCTAATCCATATTCTTTAACTAATGATTGAAGTATGGCATAGGTCCATGAATCTTCTTTAAGTCTTCCATTTCCCCAACTAGCTACAGCCCCATCCATAATGCTTATTTCTGTACTCGGAATTACCAGTTTCTCATCTATCTCAATTAAAGTTCCAAGACCATCGCAATTATCACATTTTCCAAATGGAGCATTAAATGAAAATAATCTAGGTGCTAATTCGCCGATGCTTATTCCGCATTCTGCACAAGCAAAATTTTCACTAAATAAAGTATCATGTCCGCCAATAACACTGGCTATTACTAAGCCTTCTCCAATTTTTAGTGATGCTTCTATAGACTCTGTAAGTCTTCCTTCAATTCCTTCTTTTATAACAATTCTGTCTATAACAGCTTCAATATTATGTTTTTTATTTTTATCTAATTTTACTTCTTCTTCAGTTAAATCATAAATTTGCCCATCAATTCTAGCTCTTGTAAATCCATTTTTCCTTATATTTTCTAATAACTTTTCATGAGTTCCTTTTCTGCCTTTTACTATAGGTGATAATATTTGAAGCTTTGTTTTATCCCCATAGTTCATAATCTTATCAACAATTTGGTCAACAGATTGTTGGGTAATTTCCTTTCCGCATTTTGGGCAATGCGGAGTCCCCACTCTTGCATATAATAATCTTAAATAATCATAAATCTCTGTTATTGTTCCAACTGTAGATCTTGGATTTTTGTTTGTACTTTTCTGATCTATTGATATTGCTGGAGATAACCCTTCTATGTACTCAACATTTGGCTTATCCATTTGTCCTAAAAATTGCCTTGCATAAGAAGATAAAGATTCCATATATCGTCTTTGTCCTTCTGCATACAACGTATCAAAAGCTAAAGATGATTTACCTGATCCTGATAACCCTGTAAACACAACTAATTTATCTCTTGGTATTTCTAAGCTAACATTCTTTAAATTATTAACTTTAGCACCTTTAATTATTATTTTATCCTTCATAACACAACCCCCTTAATTTCTTAAATTTTAAATATATTTATCAAAAATTACTTATATAATTTTCCAAACTCCACAAGGAGTTTGTTCCTTCATTGTTCATTGTTAATTGTTAACTGTTAATTGATTAATGATGTCTCTAAGTTCAGCGGCTCTCTCAAATTGCAGATTCTTTGCAGCTAATAGCATTTCTTCTGTATATTCTTTAATTAACTTATCTTTTTCTTTCTTTGTAAGTTTCTTTTTATCATCTATCCTATACTCTGCTACTTCTTCTGCAATCTTTGTAGCTTCTATAATCTCTCTGACTTCTTTAATTATTGTTGTTGGAACCATTCCATTTTTGATGTTATATTCTTTTTGTATAGCTCTTCTTCTATCTGTTTCCTTTAGCGCTTTATCCATAGATTTTGTTATATTATCTGCATACATTATAACTTTACTTTCTGAATTTCTAGCTGCTCTTCCTATAGTTTGTATCAATGATGTTTCTGACCTTAAAAAGCCTTCTTTATCAGCATCTAGAATTGCAACCAAAGCAACTTCTGGTATATCTAAGCCTTCTCTTAAAAGGTTTATTCCCACTAATACATCATATTCTCCAAGTCTTAAATCCCTTATAATTTTCATTCTCTCTATAGTAAGTATCTCTGAATGCATATAAGTAGCCTTAACTCCAAGTTCTGTTAAGTACTTAGTTAAATCTTCTGCCATACGCTTAGTCAAAGTTGTTATTAATGTTCTAAATCCACATTCTTTAGTTTTATTGATTTCTCCATATAAGTCATCTATTTGTCCTTTTATAGGTCTTATAATGATTTCAGGATCTAATAATCCTGTAGGTCTTATAATTTGTTCCGCAATTACTTCTGAATGATCTATTTCATAAGCTGCTGGAGTTGCACTTACAAAAACCACTTGATTTATTTTCTTTTCAAATTCTTCAAACTGTAATGGTCTGTTATCATATGCACAGGGGAGCCTAAATCCATAATCTATTAAAGTATTTTTTCTAGACCTATCACCTGCATACATTGCTCTAACTTGAGGTAATGTTACATGACTTTCATCAATAAACATCAAAAAATCTTCTGGAAAATAATCTATTAAAGTTTTAGGTGGTGTTCCAGAAGCCCTACCATCCAATATTCTAGAATAATTTTCTATTCCACTACAATATCCCATTTCTTTTATCATTTCAATATCAAAGTTAGTTCTTTGCCTTAATCTTTGAGCTTCTAAAAGTTTATCTTGAGCATTAAGCTCTCTTAATCTTTCTTCTAATTCTCCTTCAATCATCCCAATTGATTTTTCAACAGTTTCTCTTGAAGTTGCAAAGTGAGACGCAGGAGTTATTGCTACATGATTTCTTTCTCCAAGAATAGTTCCTGTTAATACGTCAAATTCCCTTATTCTGTCAATTTCATCTCCAAAGAATTCAATTCTAATTCCCTTATTTGAATATGATGCTGGAATTATATCTAAAGAATCACCTCTCACTCTAAAGGTTCCTCTTGAAAAGTCTATGTCATTTCTTTCATATTGAATATCTATAAGTTCTCTAATAACTTCATTTCTTTCCTTTTCCATTCCAGTACGGAGGCTTATAGTCAATTTTTTATATTCATCTGGATTACCTAACCCATATATACAAGAAACAGATGCAACAATTATTACATCCCTTCTCTCAAAAAGAGCTGAAGTAGCTGAATGTCTTAATTTATCTATTTCATCATTTATGGATGCATCTTTTTCTATAAATGTATCTGTTGAAGGTTTATATGCTTCTGGCTGATAATAATCATAATAGGACACAAAATATTCGACTATATTATCAGGAAAAAATTCCTTAAATTCCGAACATAACTGCGCTGCTAAAGTTTTATTATGAGCTAGAATTATAGTAGGCCTTTGTAATTTCTCTATAATATTTGCCATAGTAAATGTCTTTCCGGAACCTGTTACTCCGAGTAAAGTTTGACATCTATTATTATGCTTTATTGAATTGATTAACTCATTAATAGCTTGTGGTTGATCTCCCGTAGGTTTAAACTTAGAATGTATTTTAAATTCTCCCATTAAACTACCTCCATTTCGAACAGACATTCGCATTATATGTCTATTTTACTTTTCCTTAACTATTAAGTCAATAATTTATGTTATATATTTTTCAATTGCCAATTTTATAAATTCCACAATTATACTTTATTAAAGAAAAAGATGGCTAAGCCATCTTATATAAATTTTCAATTATCAATTATAATTTCTTATCATTATCTTCTTCATCTTGATTAATTTTATTCTCATTAATTCCGTCTTGTTCTGATTTATAGCTTTTTTTCTGTTCTGAATTTTTAAATTTGCTAAAAACACTTTTAAAACTGCTATCATCAACTGGTATAATATCTTCTTTTTTTACCTTTCTAGGTACCAATAATACTCCAAGTCTAGTATTTTTATTATGTCTAAATTCAATATCTCTTATAATCCCTTTTGAATCTTTAATCTTCAAAATTGCATTATACCAGTTCGCTTTTAAAATGGCATAACTCTCTGCTTCTGAATTAATATTTTTATTATTTATCGATAGAATTTTATTTCCAACACCAATACCAAATTTTCTAACTTGTGAATCAGTTGAAATTTCTAAAATTGTTAATCCTTCTTCATCGCTTACAAATTTAGGTTTTCTCTTTTCTTCACTTTTTGTTTGATTATTTAACATAAATTCATGAGCAAATGGTGTGAAAATTACAACTACTATTTCACCCCAAATTCCAAATCTAGTAATTTGAGCTGCAATAATTAAAATAATTCCATAAATTAATATATGCCATCCTGATGATATTGCCTTTTCTCTTTTACTTCTTGTAAAAGTGATTGATGAATATCCTAGAATTGTATAAAATGGTAACATTGAAATTATACTACTTGTTATTAAACTAAGTCCTGAAGATGATTTAATTAATGGCCACCAATCTGGATTTTGTATAGATTCTGTCATATAATTTAGTGATGAATCATTCATAGTTATTCCAATCATTATCGCTACAGGTAATGCCCAATACCTCTTTAATGCATATCCGCCTATAATTTTCCCATCCTTATTTGCGAATACAGGAACTGCACCTCTATCACCATCAATCATTACTAATATACCCTCAATAATATGAAAAACACCAATAAAAATTATTAAATATAGTATGTCAATATTAAATATTATATTATTTGAAAACCCTGGTACAAATTTACTTAATAATTTAATTATAATACTTATAACTCCTAAAATAGCTCCCGAATAGGAAAAACATATTAATCTTGGTTTTATAAACATTAATAATATAGATATAATAAACAAATATTCAATTCCTGAATTTCTATTAAACACTACACCTAAACTCGTAAGAATTAAGCTCCCTATACTTCCGCCCATAATCCCTAAAACAAGTTGAGATAGTGTAAGTTCAATAGATGAATTTACACTACCTCCTAAAATCATTTTTTGCATAGATACTGTCTTTCTATTTTTCAAATGTAACATTATCATTAAAGTAATTAATAGAAATACTAATGGGGGAGCTATTATTGCACCTGCAACATTCCTTAATGTATATATTAATAAACTCATTCTATTTCCCCCTACTGTATCTTTTCCTCTATTTTTTGTATTGCTGTTTTCAATTGTTCATCTGTATTCTTATCATATCCATTTTCATCTATTCCTACTTGTGTTGTAACTTTAACATCTGGAATTATTCCTTTTTTATGGATGTTCTCTCCATTTGGTGTGTAATATTTAGAAATAGTTACTTTAAGACCACCAATCCCATTATCAAATTTAATTGATTGTTGAACTATTCCCTTTCCAAAAGTAGTTTGACCTATAGTTGTTGCTATACCATAATCTCGTAAAGCTCCTGTAACAACTTCTGAAGCACTGGCACTATTTCCATTAACTAATACAACTAAAGGAATGCCTTCGGCTATTCCACCAAGTGATAATGATTCATTTCTATTATCATACTTGTCAATTGTGTAAGTTATTATTTTATCCTTTTGTATAAACTGAGAAGCAACTCCTACGGCTTCTGTTAATAATCCACCCGGGTTTTCTCTCAAATCCAAGATTGTTCCTTTCATGCCTTGATTTTTCAATTCTTCGATGGTTGCTTTAAAATCTTCTGTTGTATTTTCATTCATAAAAGTTTTTATTCGGATGTATCCTACGGATGAATTGAGCATAGCACCTTCTACAGATTTAATTTTTACCTCTTCGCGTACTACCTTAACATCAAATTCATCATTCTCAGCTCTTTTAATAGTTAACTTTATTTCTGAGTCATTAGCTTCTGCAATCATAGATACTGCTTTTTCTAGTTCATCCCCAGATATATCTACATCATTTATCTTTTCTATTATATCATTTTCTACCAATCCAGCTTTCTCGGCAGGTGAACCTTTCATCGTAGATACAATTGTCACTTTATTATCTTTAGGAATTATAGTAACACCTATCCCCATAATACTACCATTACTTTGTTTCATTAAATTATCAAATTCCTTTGCATTCATAAACACAGTATATTGATCATTTAACGAATTAGTCATTCCCTTGATAGCACCTTCCAAAAGAGTATTATCATCAATTTCACCGTCAAACTTTTCAATTAGTTTATCTCTAACTATAAAAAGTGCTGAATATTTACTCTTATCATTAATTTGTTCTGCAGTAGTTTTAACTTGTGATGATGTTTTCACTAAAAAAATACCTTTAGTTGCCATATAATTTCCACCTATGAAAGATACACAACTAATAATTATTATAAAACAAATCAATGGTATTATTAAAATTCTTTTTCTTTTTTGTTTATTATTCCCAAACATATATTTCTTTGATTTCTTCACCTATAAAGACTTCCTTTCACATGTATTATACATATAACCCCAATAATACCTTTATAAACTTAGTCTTAGACACATGAAATAAAATAGCAGACCAAAAATGCGTAAACTAAGTAATCATACTGGTCTGTTATTTTTTTGAATGTGCCTTTGCAGGATTCTTATATAGGCTTCTCTTAAAGATTCCTTGGTGTTAGATTTAATTTTTCTTTATTCTCATCACATTTATCTGATATCTAGTCGTTCTAAAGTTCTCATCCTTCGGATTATAACTAAGAACGTCACGACCCTAGATTAGTTCAACTAGATTTAGTTGGAATATAAAATTCCAACTAAAAAGTTTCACTTTATGTTTATACTAATTTGCAAAAATTATACTACTAAAAATTTTCTTAATGCAATTATACTGGCAACTCCACCAACTACAATTCCACCAAACATAAATTGCCATGATAGTGTTGTTAAAATATAAGCTGATGGCACAAGACTTATGAATACTAGTTGTGAAGCAATCCATTTTACTAATCCATTATATGCAAGGAATAATGCTCCACATGCAAAAGTTGCTCCAATTAATCCTATTACCATACCTTCTATCACAAATGGCCATCTAATAAACCAATCAGTAGCCCCTACAAATTTCATAATCCCAACTTCTCTTCGTCTTGAAAATACAGTTAGTTTTGTTGTATTCATTATTAAAAATATTGAAACGCCCACTAATATTATAAATAGTCCAAATCCAACTACCTTTACACCATTTACAATTCCTATAATTTTATCAACTAGTTCTTGTTGTTCTCCAATAGTTTCGATACCTTCAAAATCTTTTATCGCTTTACTTATGTCAGATGTGTATTCTGGCGACTCTAATTTTACTGTAAATGATGCTGAAAAAGGATTATTTTGTAATGTATATCCTTTTAGTAATCCTTCATTTTCATTTGTAGTTTTTTGAAAGTTCTTATATTCCTCTTCTTTTGATTGATATACTATATCTTTAACCCCATCAATTTCTCTTAATTTTATCTCAATTTCTCTTTGATCAATAAGCTTTATATCATCTTTAAGAAAAATTTTAAGTTCGACTTTATCTTGAACGTTAGTAATTCCTTTGTTTATATTAGTAGCAACCAACATAAATATTCCTAGAACAAAAAAAGTTATAAGAACAGTAATTACTGAAGCAAAACTAATAGTTCTATTTCTTTTTAAACTTGTAAATGCATCTTTAATAAAATGTGTAATAGTATTAATTTTCATCTTCGTACTTACCTCTTTTCTCGTCTCTAACAATTTCTCCTTTTTCGATAGCTATAACTCTTTTTTTCATGTAATCAACAATTTCCTTAGCATGAGTAGCCATTAAAATAGTAGTTCCCGCTTTATTTATATCATCAAGTAATGACATTATTTCTCTAGCTGTATCAGGATCTAAGTTACCAGTAGGTTCATCAGCAATTAAAACAGCTGGATTATTAACTAATGCTCTTGCTAGCGAAACTCTTTGTTGTTCTCCTCCTGATAATTCATTTGGGAACATTTTATATTTATGAGATAAACCAACTAAAGACAATACCATTGGAACTCTTCTTCTAATATCTTTTGGTGATGCTTCTACAACTCTCATTGCAAATGCAACATTTTCATATATATTAAGGTTTGGTATCAATCTAAAGTCTTGGAACACCATTCCTATCTTTCTTCTGTAATAAGGTACTTGCTTTCTAGTAATAATCGTCAAATCTTTATCTGTAACTGTTATCTTACCGTTAGTGGGTTCAATTTCTTTTAAAATCATTTTTATGAATGTAGATTTACCAGATCCACTTGGTCCTACTAGAAATACAAATTCTCCTGATTCTATTTTAACGTTAATGTCTGACAAGGCTTTTACATTATTATCATAAATTTTAGATACTCCTCTAAATTCGATCATACTCAAACACTCCTTCTTTATCTGATGTCTAGTTATTCTAATGTTATCCACCTTCAGATGATAACTAAGAACGTCACTGCATAGATTAATTCAACTAAATCCACGTGAAATGTAAAATTTCACATGAAAAGTTTCACTTTATCCATATATCCCTCAAATTAATTGAAAAACTTACAAAATTAATTATAACATAAGAATACTTTGTAATGTTATACAATTTTATTAAATATAAATGATAAATGGGCCACATTTGATAATATGATTTTCATATACTATTTTTACTCTATGTCATTGAATCCTTCCCCCAAAACTTCATGAACTTCCCCTACTGTTATAAAAGCCTCCGGATCTATCTCTTTTATAAATCTCTTCAATTTTATAAATTCGCTTCTACTTAAAACTGCATATAGTATATTATTTGATTTGCCTGTATAGGCTCCTATTCCATTTAAAAATGTACATCCACGATCTAAACTATATATTATAAACTTACTTATTTCATCATTGTGTTTACTTATAATAAATACACTCTTGCATATATTGAATCCTTCTATAACTCTATCAACTATTATTCCAAGTAATATCACACTTAACATAGAATATAAAGCCACATCTATTCCAAAGACTAATGCACTTGCAAGAGTTATTACAAAATCAACCACTAATAATGACTTTCCTATATCTAAATGAAAGAACTTATTAAGAATTTTAGCCAATATATCAGTTCCTCCAGTTGATGCATTTTCATTAAATACAAATGCCATCCCAATTGCTGAAATTAAAGTTCCAAAAACAGTAGCCATCATTAAATCACTAGTTATTGCTATTGGATTTAAAAACTTTTCTATTACCCACAATATTATAGATAATCCTAAACTAGCATAAATTGTTTTCACCCCAAAGTTTCCATCAATAAACATAAATGCAACTAGAAATAATGCTACATTCAAGACCAATGTTATTATTCCAATTGAGAGATTAGGCATAATTGCATTTATAACTATAGCTGCTCCCGTTACTCCCCCTGCTGCAATATTATTAGGTGCAAAAAAATATTCTACTGATAGTGCAACTAAAATTATCCCTAATGTTATTATTATATATTCCTTAAATTTCGTTGTTTTCATTTTATATTCCCCCTTTTTAATTCTTATTCATATAGAACTTCTTTAAGGAAACTCTACTTACAGACCTTCGCTGAGTACTCACAGAGTAAGCGACCATCATCAAATCACAGATTCGTGATGTCTGCTTAACTGATTCACTCCAAATCATTATTTTAGGAAGGGGCTGTTGCATAATTAATATGAAATAGCAGATCTTTTATACAAATACCTTTAATAAACAGCCGTTTTGCATCAGCCCCTAAGCTCGAGCAACCAAATATAAAATTTGGACATTCACTTTTAGGATTCTCATCTATCTACTTATAGTTTTCCTTGTTTACTTTTGATTATTCAAGAATAGGAACAACGAGTAATCAATCTTCTTTCAATTTCTATTTTCCTATATATGAATAAAAAAATACAGGATATTTTGCTATTTCATAAGCTTTATATCCTGTATTTTTAATATACTATATTTTATTATCTTTAATCTTGAATTATTTCACTTGTTACATAAATTTAAGATTAAATTATTTCTTTAATGAAATAGCCTTTTTGCTATACTCTACTATGGCTTCTGTTGTTAAACCATAAGTCTTCAATAACTCATTAGGTTTACCACTTTCACCAAAAGTATCTTTTATTCCAACTTTTAATACTGGAACTGGACATTCTTCTGTTACAACTTCAGCAACTGCAGAACCTAACCCGCCAATCACACTATGCTCTTCCGCTGTAACTATTACTCCAGTTTCTTTGGCTGCTTTAATTAATAACTCTTTATCAATTGGCTTTATTGTATGTATATTTATTACTCTTGCATTAATTCCTTCTTTAGCTAATTCATCTTTAGCCTCTAAAGCTAATTCAACCATCATTCCTGTTGCTACTATAGTAATATCATTACCTTGTGTTAATGTTACACCTTTTCCAATTTCAAATCTATAGTTTTCTGAATTATTTATAACACTAACTGGTAATCTTCCTAATCTTACATAACAAGGACCATTATATTTTGCTACTGCGAGTATTGCTGCTTCTGTTTCTACAGCATCTGCTGGATTAATTACTATCATGTTTGGAATACTTCTCATCAATGATATATCTTCAATCGATTGATGAGTAGCTCCATCTTCTCCAACTGTTAATCCTGCATGCGTTGCACAAACCTTAACATTTAGCTTTGGGTAACATATTGAATTTCTAATTTGTTCAAAAGCTCTTCCAGCTGCAAACATTGCAAAAGTACTAGCAAACGGAATCTTTCCACAAGTTGAAAGACCTGCTGCAACTCCCATCATATTAGCTTCAGCTATTCCCATATTTATAAATCTTTCAGGAGCTACGGCTTTAAAATCTGCTGTTTTTGTTGATTTAGATAAATCTGCATCAAGAACTACAACATTTTCATTTAAAGTTGAAAGTTTTGCTAAAGCTTTACCATAAGCTTCTCTAGTTGCTATTTTATTTGCCATTAGTTTTTCCCTCCAATTTCTTTTAATGCTTGCTCACATTGCTCTTTACTTGGAGCTGTTCCATGCCATTCTGCTTTATTTTCCATAAATGAAACGCCCTTACCTTTTATTGTGTTACATATAACAGCAGTTGGTTTTCCTTTAAATTCCTTTGCCTTTGCAATTGCATTTATAATTTCATCATAATCATGACCATTAATCTTTAAAACATTCCATCCAAAAGCTTCAAATTTTTTATCTATAGGACCTGGATTCATTACGTTCTCTATGTTTCCATCTATTTGTAATCCATTATTATCTATAAATGCAGTTAAATTATCTAATTTATAGTGAGCTGCTGACATTGATGCTTCCCAAACTTGACCTTCTTCAAGCTCTCCATCGCCCAAGATTGTATATACTCTATAATCCTTCTTATCAAGCTTTCCTGCTATTGCCATTCCTACAGCTGCAGAAATTCCTTGCCCAAGTGAACCTGTAGACATATCAATTCCTGGTAGATCATTCATATTAGGATGACCTTGTAATCTTGATCCAGTTTGTCTTAATGTTTTTAATTCTTCTACTTCAAAGTATCCTTTTCTAGCTAAAGCGCTATATAAGGCTGGTGCTGCATGCCCCTTTGATAAAACAAATCTATCTCTATTAGGATCATTTAATTTAGATGTATCTATATTCATTTCTTTAAAGAATAATACTGCCATAATATCAGTTATTGATAAAGACCCTCCTGGATGACCCGATGCTGATTCTGTAAGCATAGATACTATATCTTTTCTCATTAGCTTTGAAACTTCTTCAAGTTTGTATTCATTATTCATTATAGAACCCCCTATTATTAATTGATTTATTGATTCATCCGATATCTAGCATCCGTAAACTTCCTCTTCTTTAAAGTTCGATATAACGGCTGCACGCTCCTGGACATTGTGCCCCTTGTGGGCACATTGTGACCCTTGTGGTTATAAGTTCTTCTAAGCCTCAGTTAAAAGAGAAAATTATATTTTTATTAAGATAATATATCTGAAGCTAAGAATCATTTTATAGTATGTTTCATTTTTAACATATTTATTCTAACACAGAAGATATTATTTGTATACTACATTTGTTAATGTGATATACTTTTGTCGTTTTATTTCATATATAAAGTGATTAATACTTTAAAAAGGGTAGTATAAATATTATTTTATTTATACTACCCCTTAATTATTATAGATACTTAACTTATGAATTACTCTTATATTCTAAGTGCATACCCCTTATTTTTGGGATATACTATAAATCTAACTTCCACCTTGGGTATCTATACCTTGATTTTTTAATTTAAATTTAAGCTAACTGCTAATGCCTTATCAACCTTTTTCATATCGGCTTCAGTCATATGTCCAATTTTTTCTTTTAACCTTCTTTTATCTAATGTTCTTATTTGTTCTAACAAGACAACAGAATCTCTATTTAATCCATATTCCTCTGAAGAAATCTCAACATGAATAGGTAATTTAGCTTTATTTATTTGAGATGTTATTGCTGCTACAATAACAGTAGGACTATATCTATTCCCAATATCATTTTGTATTATAATAACAGGCCTTATTCCACCCTGCTCAGATCCTATGACTGGACTTAAATCCGCATAGAAAATTTCCCCTCTTTTTACCACAATGTTTGCCATTTTTAAATAATCACACTCCGCAAATCCATGCCTCATACTCATTAACATCGTCTAACATATATTCGAAACCTAATTTGGAATATTCTAGGTTTATTTCAGCCATTTCTTGATAACCCTTTTTCATTAATTTTTCAAAATCAGCTGAAAATCCTTCGTTAATATATTGTATTAACGATTTCTCCATAATTCCACTACTTTTTTTAATTTTATTATTTTTTATATCTCTACTTTTCTTGTTTTTCATATTATTCAGCTTAATTATTGACATATTTTCGCCTCCATAGCAGTAAAAAGTTCTTTATAACTATGATTATATTGCAAATTATGTCAATTTGTCAAAGGATTTGTCTTACTTATTTGTCACTTATTTGTCACTTATAAGATAATTCTTTGTTTTTATCATTTTTCCCATAACTTATGTATGTATTTTAGGTATCTATAACGTTAGTATATCTTTTTTTAATGCTAATGCTGGCTTGATTTCAATTTAATAAACTTATTTTATTTAAAATAAATTATCATTCAAATTTTTTTCTTTTTTGAAATTTTTATAAGTTATTATAACTCTTTCTTTATTATTCTCATCTAGAATTCTCAATAGAACCGGAAGCTTTGTATTTTTATCTACATAAAATTCTGCCCTACTTAAATGTTTATTTTTACTATTATATTTCATATCTACTTGTAAATAAATTCCTTCACCCCATTCAGCCTTAACTTCTTTGATTTCACAACTCTGAGGATTTGATAAAATATTCTCTATAAATGATAATGGATAGATTATATCTATATTTTTATCAAGAATGTATTCCTCATCTTCTTTTCCTTCTACTTTAATCTCTTCACCTTTGTAAACCTTAACTCCTCCAAGTCCATCCTTAAATTCTATTCTTGATCCTTTCTCAAAACTATAATACTGCATTGTGTTTTCCTTAAATTCTGTTTTTGAATTTTTAAATACATATTCAACTGTACTGCTATAGCATTTTGTATTTTTCAATTCATTTATTATCTCTTGATTTGAAGGCGTAATTATATTCCTACATAAAATAATGAATAAAATTATAAAGATTGGAACAAAAATTAAGATTCCTATTATCATTTTTTTGCTAAATAAAAGTTTTTTTAAATTCATAAGTCCTCCAAAGATTTATTACTACATATTACTATTTATGAAAATCTCTAGACTTTTATTCTTAATTAAGACATATGAAAAAAATATTAAGTAAAATATGTGGTGTATATTTTTACTATGGTTAACTAATAATATAGTTAATTTCTTTAGGCAATTCATTTATAATATCCCTTGCATTTACTATGTAAGCTTGCTTTCCTAATTTATCAGCTATATCTCCATGAACATAAGCCCCTAAAAGGGCTGCTTTCTCTAAATCAACACCTTGTGATAGAAATCCATTTATTATTCCTGTTAATGCATCTCCCATACCTCCAGATGCCATTTTACTATTTCCTGTTGGATTTATATAAGTGTCTTTCCCATTCGAAATTACAGTATTATATCCTTTTAATAAAACAACTATTCCATATTTCTGTGCAACTGTTCTTACTATATTAGTTCTATTACATTCCACCTCTTCAACAGTTATCCCTAAAAACCTTGCCATTTCACCCGGATGTGGCGTAATAATTGCTCTACCTTTTAAATTATCTAATAAATATTTATTTTCTCCTATCAAAGTTATTCCATCTGCATCAATTACAACTGGGCATTTACTATTTTTAACAACTTGTTCTAATAATTTTTCTTCCCTATGGCCAGTTCCAATTCCAGGTCCAAAAGCAATAGAAGTTGCACTTTTTATGATTTCGATTACATTTTTCTCCTCCAAATTCAAAGTCATAGCCTCTATGAATCTGCTCGATAACGCTTTTTGAACATCTTCATTACATATTAATGTTGTCAGTCCTGCCCCTGCTCTAACTGTACATTCCGTAGTTATATACGCCGCACCTATAAATCCCATTCTACCTGCTACAACTAATGCTCTACCATAATTCCCCTTATGACCATAAACCTTTCTCTTAGAGAGCAATTGTTTATATTGCTGTTTTTCTAAAATGTAAAAATTTCCGGAGTTAACTCTTTTAATATTTTCTGGTATCCCTATTTTTAATATCTTCATATTTCCAACACAATTTATTGCTTTATAATTTAAAAATCCTTGTTTTACAACTTCAAATGTATATGTAATATCAGCATGTACTGCAATTCCTCTCTCAATTCCTGAATCACAATCCAAGCCTGATGGAGTATCAATTGATACTATAAGCTTCCCATATAGATTTATATCTTCTATAATGTTCTTAAATATACCGGTCAAATCTCTGTTGAGTCCAACACCAAAAATCCCATCTACTACTACATCATAATTTTTAATATCATTAATTATATACTCATCTATATCTTTTTCTGATTTTATGAACAAAAGATCTCTTTTATCAATTAATTTTTCTAATATATTAAAATTAATCCTAAAATCATCTGTATAATTTTGATCTTTACTTATAATATAAACCTTTACTTTTTTTCCCTTTAGTATCAAATGCCTACATAATGCTAGGGCGTCCCCTCCATTATTACCTTTTCCACATAATATTAAAAATGACTCACCTTTATCCACCACTTCTTTGAATATACCTATTGCAGCATTCTCCATAAGTATAATCCCTGGAATTCCTATATTTTCAATCGTATTTTTATCCATTTCTTTGCACTGATTAGCTGAAAAAATTTCAAACATCATATCACCTCCATCACTGCATAAGCTGTTGCATTTTCTTTACTATGTGAAATACTAACATGCATATTAAATTCTTTTATATCTAATAATTTATAAATCTTATAACTCAAATTTACAATTGGTTTTCCTAACTCATCTCGCAATACTTCAATGTCCTTTAATCCAAAGCCTCTAAATCCTGTTCCTAACGCTTTGCTAATTGCTTCTTTAGCTGCAAAATTCCCAGCTATTACATTACCCTTGAATCCCTTTAATTTGAAATATTCAATTTCATTATACGTAAATGATTTCTCAAGAAAACTACTAGTTCTCATCATTACCTTTTCTATTCTATTAATTTCTATTATATCAGTACCAATTCCAATAATCATAATTTGCCGCCTCTCTTAGTAATATCTTACCATATATTAGCGTAAATATTTAATTATTGCTATACTTTAATGCTAGTTTATAGCTTGTTCTTGTATCCCCACATCAAATTCATAAGCATGCTCATCTACATAGCTCCCTATGATATCAATTAAATGGAGAGGTGACACTTGATTATTGTACAACTTAATGAGTAGTTGTTTTACCTTATATCTATGAGGTGAAATTATTTCTATGTTCGCTCTTTCCAAATTTATATTTTTTAAGCCCACATAATCTTCTCTTTCAATTTCAATTCCATATGCTATTATTCCCCTATAGTCTTTTTTTATAAGTCTATAAGCATACCTAAACTCTACATCATCATCTCTATTAATAGATGTGTATTCCTCAACCAAATTCATACCCATTCAACTCCTTAATTAATAATTCTTAATTACATACTTATACTAGCACATAATATATTAATAAATTGTCAAAGCATGTCCGCTATTTCAAAGTTTATATATTTTTTTATTGACAATAAAACATTTTCCTGAAGCTTTTATAACATATAGATACTTCAAGCTTTCATAATTATAATTTAATTTGTCGAATTCAATTAACATTAGTTTTAGTTTTATAAGAATAGAATTATATTTATGAACCTAAAGAAATGGCGGATAAACAATTTATGTGCATTATATTGTGCAAATAAAAAAAGAGCTATCAGCTCTTTTTTTACCTCATAATCTCTTTTTTTGTTTAACCATAATCGAAAAATAACTTTTAGATATCGTTTACATATCTATTATAACACACTATATTCTAAACGCAACACTTTTTATGTAAATATCTTTTATTTCCTATTATTTTTAATATAATCCATATATTTTTATTAGTAATAGTTATTTTTGTGCTTTTTATTTTTCTAGTCGCATATTTATTCCTTTTAAATCAAAATAAATAGTATGTTGAATATTAATATTGCATCATACTATTTATTCTATATTAAGGCATATTCAAATATAATTTATTACTTCTACAAAGCCTGTGTTTCATTCTTATTATTTTCAAGGAATTTAAAATCCTCTGCCACAACTTCTGCTATATATTTTTTATTTCCATCTTTGTCCTCATAACTACCAGTTCTAAGTCTTCCGCTTAACGTTATAAGACTTCCCTTTTTCATATACTTGACTATAGCCTCTGCTTTTTTACCCCAAACTATAATTGGAATAAAATCTGCTTCTCGAACACCATCAGGTAGTCTAAAATTTCTCTGTACAGCAATTGTAAATTTAGTATAAATTTTATCACTATTTTCACTATGTCTTAGTTCAGGGTCTTTAACAAATCTCCCTAATAATATTATTTTATTCATATTTTACCTCCTGAGTATTTTTCATCTAAAGTTATATCCACTTCAGTGATTTATATTCATTGAAAATAAAAATTTCAGTAAATAAAATGCATTTATTTATAATCTAGTAAATGCATTTTATTTTTAATTTCTACTGTAACAAAATTTATTTCTACACCTATAATAATTATCATTGATATGAGAAATAACCAAGTCATAAGTATAAATACAGCACCCAAACTTCCATAAAACCTAGTATAATTATTGAAGTTATCAATGTAAAAGGAAAATCCAAAAGATACTATTATCCAACCTACTGTACTGAATATAGACCCTGGAATCACTTCTTTCCATGTAAGCTTTTTAGTTGGTGCAAGCTTGTAAATAGTTGCAAATATGATTATCATAATAATAAATATAAAAGCATATCGAAATATGTTCCAAACAATAAGTATAATCTCATAAAATTGATTAGTATTTTTAATATATTCACTTATTACATTTCCAAATACTAACATAGTTAATGCTAGTATAATAATTAATGCTAATGCCACTATTCCTAACATGGAGATAATTGAAAGTTTAATAAAGGATCTATTTTCTTTAAAATCATAAGCCTTATTCACGCTTTTAATTATAGCTTTAAAAGCAGATGATGCTGTCCACATCATTAATATTATGGATAGTCCTAATAATCCTGTATATTGATTATCAGATATTTCTTTCACTGTTGACTGTGTTAATTCCAGTATTCTTTTAGGTAAAACAATACTTAATCCTTCTAATATTTGACCAGAACTTAAATCACTGAATCCAACTAATGTCATTAAAAATAACATAAATGGGAAAAAAGACAATACTAAATAATATGCTAATTGAGATGATAATGCAAATACATCATCCTTCTCAATTTTAGCTATAAGGTGTATGAATAAGTTTAATTTATTCCTCAATTTTAAATCTACATTTCTCATTTAATCACCATTTCTTATTTTTATTTCTACCTATTGATCAAATTTTATTGATTATTACAAAGTATAGAATAATTTCTTTAATCTATTTTATTCTATATTTATAGATTATATACAATATTGCACTATCATTATACATTTTCTTATGATCGTTGAGTATTGTATAATTATAAAAGTGGTTACCCTAAAAATTTTAAGGTAACCACTTTAAAAATATACTACATAGTTATATTAGAATGTAATTTGCTAATTTAGTTTACTATTTAGAAATTTAACTAAATTATTTACTGTTGCCATATCCTTTTTTTCTAAATCTGTTGGTTGTAATCTTAATCCAAAGACTTCTTCAATCTTTAATAATACTTCTATAATTCCTAATGAATCAAGTAATCCAGCTTCAAATAAATCTGCATCCCTTTCTTCTGAGATATCATCATTACCAGTAACTTCAATTAATATGTTTAGTACTTTTTCTTCCATTAAATTCTCCTCCTACTTACTATATAAATATCCTGAAAATAGTAATAAACCAAAACATGCTATATGAAATGTCACGACTATTTGGATATATTGAAACCATTTCTCCTTTTTATGAGCTTTATAAAATTTTGATTTGCGTTGATATATATCTGTACCCACCAATGCTAATCCTTGATAAAGTCCATAAATAATATAATACCATTTTAAATCATGCCATGCTCCCATAACAAGCATCGTTATCATTTGTCCGATATGTGAAGCAATAATTCTATTTTTAAATCTCTTATTTCTCATGCTATTTAATACAAATCTTGAATATATATAATCTCCAAACCATTTTGACAATGATATGTGCCATCTAGTCCAAAATTCCTTCATATCCTTACTCAAAAATGGCTTATTAAAGTTTTCGGGTACTTTTATACCCAAAATATGACTTGTTCCTACTGCAAAGGCAGTATATCCTGCAAAATCAAAAAATAGATATAAGCTATATGCATACATATAATTCAAAGAATTCATAAATGTTATATCAGTTGGAATCTTACTCATCCATAATGCACTAATTAAATTAGCAATAATAAATTTATATACTATGCCTCTAATTATACGTTTTATACCCAAATTTAAATAATCACTTATATATTCTTTTTTATCTATACTTTTTTCTAAATCAGCCTCAAATCTTCTTGACCTGTCTATTGGCCCACAACTTAGTGTTGGGAAAAATAAAAAGAAATATAAGACTTTAAATATATTTACTTCCTTAATAGCTCCATCATATATTTCAATAATCATTTGTATAGCTTTAAAATTAAGATATGAAAGACCTATAAATCCTATACTCCGTTCAATTGTTATAGCACTTATTTTGAAAATAATTACTGGTAACATAGAACAAAATAAAGCAAAATAATATAAATACTTATTGTCTGTCTTTTTTCTCAAGACAAAATACACTTTAATTAATATAATTTCTGCTACTAAAAACAGTGGAAATACCTTCCCGATTCCCATAATTGCTATTATCATTAAAATTGATATAAAAACACCATAATATTTAATCTGTTTTTCTAATAATCCTAAAATAATAGCTGGTATTAAGGCAATTATTAATACATATAAATAAAAATAATCACCATATTGAATTAGTGTCATTTTAATTCCTCCATAAGTTTCTTTCTGTCAATTTTCCCATTAGTATTTAATGGAAAATCATTTAAGATTTTTATATTTCTAGGAATCATATATGACGGTATTAACTTTTTCAATTCATTTTTTATTAATGTTGCATTTTTCAAATTTGATAGTTCATTCTTATCATTAAGAACTATAAATGCTGTCAAGTGTGAGATTTTATGTTCTTCATTAGAAACAGGAAATACCACTGCATTATTTATATTTTTCACTTTTCTTAAATTATTTTCTATGTCTTCAATTTCAATTCTAAAACCATTTAATTTTATTTGGAAATCTTTTCTACCACAATAATATATTATACCATTTTCATAATATGCTAAATCCCCAGTCTTATATCCTTGTTTACCTTTTTTTGTTTTAAAGAATACTTTGTTTGTCATTTCAGAATTATTTAAATATCCTATACTTATGCTATCTCCGATTGCAACAAGTTCACCTTTTTCCCCATCTTTTAATTTATTTCCTTGTCCATCAACTATATTTAACTCACAACTATCAATTGGATATCCTATAGGTATTCCTTTTTCGCACTCCATTATATCTTGATTGATATTTATTGCTGAAATTAAAACAGTTGCTTCTGTTGGTCCATAACCATTTATAATTTTAGCATTTGGGAATCTATTCATTAAGTTTCCAACTAATTTCTTTGTTAATACTTCCCCTGCAAATATAAATTCCGATAATTTATTTATTTTTTCATTATTAAAATCATCAAATTTACTGCATATTTCCGCTAGTGCCGGTGTTGATACCCAGTAATCTATATTAGATCTTGTTAATTCACTAAATAATAATTTTAAATCTTCTAAAGTATCCTTGTTTAAAGTAAACAAAGTCTTTCCATTACCTAATCCCATATATATAGGAATTACTGATACATCAAAAGAATATGATACTTGATTTAAAACTGTCTTTGGACTTTCATCAAATTCAAGAAATTCTTCAAACCACTTAGTAAATGAATCAATATTTCTTTTATTTATTTGCACACCCTTTGGCTTTCCTGTACTTCCTGATGTAAATAATATATAGCAATTATCTTCATCTTTTACCCAATTATCTTTAGATGGTACTTCATTTATAGGCATATTAAAAATATTATCTACTTCATTTTGTTTTATTTCTAATTCATCCTCTAACTCCAAAAAATCATTGGTGAAGTTAAATATAATTCTAGGTTTTACTTCCTCTATTATTTGTTTTATTCTAGATTCTGGGAATGTCACATCTAGTGGCACATATGCTCTTCCAGATTTCAAAGCTCCTATCATTACTGGTAAGATATTATTTTCCTTGTTACCATAAATAATAATTGGTCTTCTATCCTCTTTAAATTCTTTTAATAAATATATTGCTATTTTATCTGAATATTCTTTTAGCTGTTTATATGTCAATTGTTTGTCCAAACATTTAACAGCTACTCTGCTAGTTTCTGAAAACCTATCAATACCTTCTAATACTTTCACGATATCATCCCTCTAATACTACTAAAATTGACTATATACAAATGGCAAATCTGATGCTGAATAAAAAAAATAAACTACTAATGCTGCTACTAGTATAAGTGTTAAGCTTATTCCTCTACTTAAATCTTTATTTCTTGCTAAAGTGTTTATAAATTCCTTCACTTGCATTAAGCCACCCTTCTCTTCCTAAATGCTTTGCATCTATCAAAAAATTCTTTTTATACTCATTTTTGCTTAAGTCTAAGACTTCTATATTATTATCATTAGATATTTTTTTTACTTTATCATAATATTCTTCTCTCTTATCTTTGGTAAGCCCTGCATAATCATAATACCAACCATTAACTGGTTGCAGAATAATATATGGTTCTATATTTAAATCTTTGCAAACACTTAAGAAGAATTTGTAATCATCAAATTCCTTTGATTCAACTGGATTTTCCAATCTTGACTCCCCTTTATGTTTATAAAGCTCATCTTTAAATTGGCCATTATAAAATTTATCATCTAAGTTAAATTGATTTGTTGATACTATGGCACTATTTTCTTCTTTAATTTTTGCATATTCTTCTTCCCAGTTAACTTCTTTAAGTTTTTGTTGACCATTTTTATCCGGCAGTTCCTTCAATTCATTATAAATCAAAGCCTTATCTTGAATATCCAATAAATATTTTTTAGTTTCATAATATGGTGCAAATACTAATTTTTCAAAGCTTGTAATCTTTCCGGAATCTAAATAAATTTTAGCATAAAACGCTTCTGCTGGATATTTCTTAGCGCTTGTTAAAAATTTATAAACTCTCTCAGCATAATATTTCTTATTTTCTTCACTTATCTTTGGATTTTCTAGAAACTTATAAAATTGCACATCCGAAAAATTAATAGCAAAATTATATGGTGATATTGCATTTGAATCCTCAAACCATTGAATTGAAAGAATACATGCTACCTTTTGATTTTCTTTTAAGTCTGCTGATCCTAAATAAGTAGCTTGTTGTAAATCTTGACAAAATACTCGCCCAAAACAGCTTACATCATAGTCAATGCCTTTAAAAGGAAATAACTTCAGTGGATTTTGTGGAACATCTATACCCATTTCAGATGAACCAAGTAAAAATAAATCTCCTTTATCAGATAATAACTTTTTATCTAACACACTTTTATCTTTAATGGTATCTGCATATTTTCGCCCCATTAAACTAATGTTTTTTTCTTTAGTAAATGTTTCTATTTTTTTATCCAATAATGAATTAATTGCAATTGTAGTAAATATTGCAATTAATATTGGTATTAATAAACTACTTATTTTCTTCATTACATAACAACCTCTTTGTCGTTCAATTATTAATATATTATAAAAATTCTTTAAATATTAAACTAAGATATTCTATAATCATAATATTATTCATTCATATTGGTGTCAATATAGCAATCTTATATATACGGAAATATCATAGTTTTGTAATATTTTATATTTTTTTCATTTCCTTAACACATAAAAAGGCATATTCCTAAATTTAGAAAAATTTACGAATACACCTATTTTAATAATGAAATTCCACTCATATACTTTCACTGAGTAAGTTAAAATAATCAAATGAATAAGGAAGTTAATTAGCAAAGCTAATTAGCTAAGTTCCAAGAGCAAAATCAATAAGGAATACAAATCACTAGCGTGATTTGCATAAGTTCGAGGAACCAAATATAAAATTTGGGCTCTCACTTATCACTTATCTCACTTATAATTTATAAATCTTTTCTCTATTATTAACTACATTCTTAGTTGCATTTCTTGTATCATATACAACTTTAGCTCTAGCCACAATTGCTTCATAATCATAGCAACTATGGTTTGTTGTTATAATTACTATATCTGAATCATCAATAACTTCTGCCCAATCCACCGAATTATATGTCTTACCTTTATATTTAGATATTGGACAATATGGATCATTTACCATAAGATCAGCACCATTCTTCTCTAATAATTCTATTACCTTAAATGCTGGTGATTCTCTATAATCATCAATGTCATTTTTATATGCAACACCTAATAAAAGAACTTTAGCTCCATTTAATGCTTTCTTATTCTTATTTAAAATCTTCATTACATTATCTAATACAAACTCAGGCATTGAATCATTGATTTCTCCTGATGTTTCAATTAACCTTGTATGATAATCATATTCTTTGGCCTTCCATTCTAAATAAAATGGATCAAGTGGAATACAGTGTCCACCTAAACCTGGACCTGGATAAAATGGCATGAATCCATAAGGTTTAGTTTTAGCTGCATCTATAACTTCCCATACATCTATTCCCATTCTATTACACAAAATAGCCATTTCATTAGCTAATCCAATGTTTATGTTTCTAAAAGTATTTTCTAATATTTTTTCCATTTCAGCTACAGCTGGTGATGATACTGTGTGTATATCCCCTTCTAATATATTTCTATATAATGCTGCTGCAACTTCAGTACATTCTTCACTGCATCCTCCAACAACTTTTGGGGTATTTTTAGTATTAAAATCCTTATTACCTGGGTCAACCCTTTCTGGTGAAAATGCTAGAAAAAAGTCTTCTCCACATTTAAGACCACTCTCTTCTAAAATTGGTTTAAGAATTTCTTCTGTTGTTCCTGGATATGTAGTACTCTCAAGGATAACAAGCATGCCTTTATGTAAATATTCTGCAACACTTCTTGTTGAATCTACAACGTATGATAAATCTGGTTGCTTATATAAATCCAACGGAGTAGGTACACAAATACAAATTGTATCCACATCTTTAACAAAACTAAAATCTGTAGTAGCTTTTAATGTTTTTGCTTCTACTATCTCTTTTAGATTTTCATCTACTACATCACCTATATAATTCTTTCCTTCATTAACCATGTTAACTTTTTCTTCTTGAACATCGAATCCAATCGTTTGGTATCCAGCATTAGCTTTTTCTACAGCTAATGGCAATCCAACATAACCAAGTCCAACTACACCAACTTTTGCGGTTTTATTATTTATCTTATCTAATAATTGTTGTTTTAATACTGACATGATATACCTCCATTATATCAATTAACAATTAACAGTTAACAGTTAACAATTAAGGGTGAACTTTCTCTATGAAATTGTTCCATAATTGTGCATTGCGAATTGTGCATTGTGAATTGAATTATTTATCTATACATTCTACTTTTTCTTTATCTTTTCTATATTTTCCACTACAAGCACTGCAAGTTGCATGCCCGTCTTTAAATCTTAATTTTTCTCCACATTTACATACATATCCTAACATGCTTGCTGGATTTCCTACAACTAAAGCATAATCGGGTATATGCTTAGTAACAACTGCACCAGCACCAACTAATGCGTATTTACCTATATTGTGGCCACATACAATTGTTACATTTGCACCAATAGATGCGCCAGTACCAATTATAGTATCTTTATATTCAGTCTTTCTTTCAATAAAACTTCTTGGATTAACTACATTTGTAAATACACAAGATGGACCTAAAAACACATCATCTTCACAAATAACACCTGTATAAACAGATACATTATTTTGTATTTTTACCCCATTTCCAAGTTTCACGCCTGGTGATATTACAACATTCTGACCTATATTGCACTTTTTCCCGATTTCACAATTACTCATAATGTGAGAAAAGTGCCATATCTTTGTTCCATCTCCTATTTTAACATTATTATCTACATAACTCGATTCATGTACAAAATAATTATTCTCCATAATTAAACCTCTCGCACTTATATTTTTTCAATGCTCAATGGTCAATGAATTATGAAATTGCTTTGCTATTTCATAATTGATAACTCATAATTGCCAATTGAACATTGATAGCTATCCCAATAACATAACTTCAAGCACCACCCTAGGTAATGCTTATTATCATCTATTCTTTTATGCTTTCAATTATATAATTAATTTGTTCATCTGTTAATTCTGGATAAACTGGTATTGCAAAAGTTCTATGTGATAGATACTCTGCAACTGGCATATCGCCTTCTTTATATCCAAGGTCTTTATATACTTTTTGTAAGTGTAGTGGAACTGGATAATATACTCCTGTTGCTACACCCTTTTCTTTAAGTTTATTTAACATAGCATCTCTATTTTCACATTGTAATATATATTGATGATAAACTGTTTCGTTTTCTTCATCAATAATAGGTACTACTACATTTAAATTTTTTAATTTTTCATCATATATTTTAGCTATTTCTCTTCTTCTACTATTCCATTTATCTAAATGGGGTAATTTAACCCTTAAAATCGCTGCTTGAATTGCATCTAATCTTGAATTAACTCCAATTAAATAATTATAATATTTTAACGGATTATATACAGTATCGTCTCCGCCTTTAAATGTTTCTATTTCTTCTGTTATATTATTTAATAAGTTATAAGCTTTTTGACCGGTTTCTCCACTTCCATGAGTTCTTAATGCTCTTGCTATAGTTGCTATATTATCATCAGAAGTCACTATCATTCCGCCATCGCCCGCACATGAAAGATTTTTAGTTGGGAAAAATGAGAAACAAGCTACATCGCTTAATGTTCCTATCATTTTCTCTTTATACTTAGAGCCTACCGCTTGACAGGCATCTTCAATAACTTTTAAATTATACTTTTGAGCTATCTGATTAATTTCATCCATCTTAGCACTTTGCCCAAATATATGAACTGGTATAATAGCTTTTGTCTTTTTAGTTATTTTTTCTTCTATCTTAGTTGGATCTATATTAAACGTTTCTTTTTCTACATCAACAAAAACAGGTGTTGCACCAACAGCTGAAATAACTTCTGCTGAAGCGAAATAGGTAAATGGTGAAGTTATTACTTCATCTCCATGTCCTATCCCTAAAGATTTTAATGCAATAACTAATGCATCAGTTCCATTACCTACTGATATTGCATGTTTAACTCCTATATATTCTGCAAATTCCTTTTCAAATTCTGTTACATTCTTACCCATAATATAACTTGCAGAAGAAAGCACCTCTTTAGTTACTCTATCTAAATCTTCAGCAATAGACTTATATTGAGCTTTTAAATCAATTAATGGAATATTCATTTTCCTCGCTCCTTAACTCTACTTTAAATATGTTGTTTACGTCCACTTTGTTTCATAAAACTAACATGAATATTTTAACATACTTAAATGGATAAATAAACTTTTTGTTTTCTTAAGTTTATTCTTGTCAATATTTATTTATAGGATACCATTCATTTGGTAGTAGCATCTTATATTTATTAGTTATATATCTATCATCAATAAGCAGAACTCTGCCTGTATCAGTTTCAGTTCTTATTACTCTACCTGCAGCTTGTTGTACCTTATTTATACCTGGGAATACATAAGCATAATCATAACCATCATCTTTATAAAATTCTTTTATTATTTCGTTTTTCATAGCTATCATAGGATATCCTACACCTATAATTATAGCTCCTATTAGCTGTTCTCCTGGTAAGTCTATACCTTCCGAAAACATACCGCCTAAGACACAAAACATTAGTAAATTATTATTTGTTTTAAATGTCTTTAAAAATTCATTTTTTTCATTTTCACTCATATTCTGTTTTTGCTTTATAAGTTCAAATTTTGTTAGATTTAACTTACTCATTTCATCCCATAATAGTTCCATATATGCATATGATGGTGAAAAAACTATGTAGTTTCCCATCTGCTCATTTGTAAAATCACAAATTTTGTCTTTAACAAATCCCAATGTTCTTTTTCTATGTGTATATCTGATATTAATTGGACTAACATGAACTTTTAGATTTTCTTTTTTAAATGGTGATATAAGCTTTAATCTATAAGTTGCATCATGCCCCCCAAGCATATTTATATAGTATTTTATAGGAGATATAGTTGCTGAAAAGAAAATCACTGAATAACACTTTGATAAATATTCTTTTAAATTCTTAGCTGTATTTACACAATACAATGTTAATTTAAGTTCCTGAATCTCTTTTTCCATACAAGTTATATAATTTTCATCATATAGCTGCATAGTAGAAACAAACGCATTTACATCAAAATACAGTTGCAATATATCTTCATAACCATCAAATTTATTTCCTCTTACTAAAATTTCTTCACTCTCTTTTAAGTAGAGTTGTAAATACTTGTTTAATTCTTTAGGTGACTCTCTTTCATAAAACCATTCCACTTCTTTATGATCACATTCATTTCTTAAATCAATAAAATAATTATTGATTTTATCTAATACAGAATGTAATTTATTAAGTTTACCTTTAGATATTTTTTTACATTTAATTATCTGATTTTTGGATAATGATGCTGAATACATATTTCTTGCTCTATCTATTAAATTATGTGCTTCATCAATTAAAACTATATTTCCCTTACTTTCTAATACTCTGCCTAATGATACCCTTGGATCAAAAATATAATTGTAATCACCTATAATCCCATCACAATAAAGACTTAAATCTAAGGAGAGTTCAAAAGGGCATACTTTATATTTTTCAGCATAGTTCCGCAATATTTCCGAGGAAATTCTTTCTTCATTCTTAAGAATATATGATATTACATTTTTCACCTTACCATAGTAATTTTTTGCATATATACATCTTTCAGGATTGCAATCAAAAGTCTCATTAATGCATATTTTTTCCTTTGCAGTAATTGTAATACTCTTAAATTCCAATCCTTTTTGTCTTAATTTTTCAAATGTATCTTCCGCAACTTCTTTATTTATAGTTTTAGCTGTCAAATATATAATCCTTTTTCCAATGCCTTGCCCTAATGCTTTTACTGCTGGAAATATGGTTGATATTGTCTTACCTATTCCTGTTGGTGCTTGAGCAAATAACATTTCCTTTTCTTTTATAGTTTGATATGATATGTTAATTAACTTTCTTTGACCTTCTCTGTATTTTTCAAATGGAAACTTAAGAATTTTTATTGAATCGTCCCTAATACTTTTTTGTTGAGATATTAAAACATTAAATTCTTCATATTCCTCTAATATCTTTAAAGTGAACTTTTCTAATTCTTGTATATTAAATTTTTTCTCAAAGCTTTTTACTTCACTTGTTTCAAGTTGCATATAAGATAATCTTATATAAATCTCCTGAAGTTTATTTTGTTTCCCATAAATTAACGCATATACTTTTGCTTGAGCCCAATGTACTTCATTTGAATCATCTATATATGCAAAGCTCTTATATGTAGATTTAATTTCCTCAATTATGATTCTATCTTCCTCTATTATAATTCCGTCTGATCGTCCTTCAATAGTTATTAAACTTTTATCCATTTCAAATTCGTAAGTTAAATATACTTCTTTTTCATAATTTTTATAAATATTGGAATTATCATCTTGAAGTTTTTGATGTGCTCTTATACCCTCTGTAGCTCTTGCACTTCCTGCAAATCTATTGTCTATATCACCTTTCTTTAAGCAAAATTCAACTAAATTTCTTACAGATTCTCTTATAATAATTTTATTCATAAATTAATTCCTCTTTGTAATCAAGTTTAGATACATTTAAAAATAACAAGTCAATATGATAGTCTATTTGATTTGTTATTTTCTTTCATGTACATCAAGAATTTTCTAAATACTTATAAAACACTTACTAAATCGGTATCATTTCAAATACCCATCTAATAAGTGCTTTAATTTTATTATATTTCTATATATCTTATAATTTTATTTTAGTTATTCTGTATCATACTCTTTTACTATTTTCTGTACTAATTTCTTAATAACACTTGCTTCTGCTATTAAAGATAATACTAATAGAAAAATTTTTATTCTTTCTTGGTCTTTATCTTTCAAATCAAAGTTCTTTATTATTTCTTCCAATTTGTCTTCATGATTTAATGATGTAATCAAATAATCATCTAAACTTTCTTTTTGTATTTGTGTGAAAGTTTTATAAGTTTCTTCCCATGATAATATATCATCACTTCTATCATTAACTTCATTAAAGGCAAGTCTAAAAACTTTTTTAATTTCTTCCGTTGTTAAAAGTGGCCTCATATAACTAAGCAATACTAACTGTATTAAATGCATTTTAGTATATCCTCTTTTTTTACCGTCCTCTGGTTTAGTTATAACTTCACTTTTAGTATAATTTTGTACTATATTATTAGTGAATTTTTCATCAACAAACTTATCATTTAAATAATCTATAACTTGGGATAGAAATAAATCATATTTAGGAAGATCTTCATATGAAACTAAACTTCCCTTAGACAATTCTTCTGCTAATTCCTTTATATATTCTGAATCAAATTTTCTCTCCATTTTATACACCTATACTTTCCACTTTTATCTAGATATATTATATAGTAATTATCAACCCATTACAAGTTATTCTAAACATTATCAAAGAGATTTTTATTGCTACATTTGTTCATTGCTTACATTAATAATATTATACGACATATTTATATTTTTTTAAATATAATTGATTTTTAAAAAATATCTAATTTATGTAATTCATCGACATTATTATATATAGTATTTGCTTTTATGATAAAGAATTTACTAGCTGTTTTTTATGCTTTTATTTGTAAATTTTTTTTATAATTTAAGAATCCAACATAAAATCCAATGTTAATTATGGCTTATATCTGTTGATATAAGGTCCATTTTCTTTATTTACTGCGTTGCAATTAATCTTGTGATTTATAAATAAACCCCCTTGACTTTTCTAAAATATGGTAGTATATTTTATATAAGATGTTTATTTAAGTTGAAATTTGTAATTTCTTATAAATTAAAGTAAAGTTTTTATTGACTTTATATTACAAGCTTGGTAATATATCATTATAGAATGTCGAATTGTGGAATTAGGAGGAATTTTTATGAAATCAACAGGTGTAGTTAGAAGAGTGGACGAGCTAGGAAGAATAGTTATTCCTATAGAACTTAGAAGAACTTTAGATATTGCAGAAAAAGATGCATTAGAAATTTATGTAGATGGAGAGCAAATAATCTTAAAGAAATATGAACCAGCTTGTATATTCTGTGGAGATGCAAGAGATGTAATAAACTATAGAGGAAAAAATATTTGTACTAAATGTTTAGAACAAATTAAAACTTCTGCTAATTTTTAATAATGTCTAATGTACTTAATATCAAATAAATTATATACTTAAGAAGATAGCCTATCTCATTTTCGAGATAGGCTATCTTCTTAAGTTCATAATATAAAAGAAAAAAAGTCAAAATCCGATGTATATTGTGACTTTTTTTCTTTTTGAATATACCTTAACTATATATTCATTGAAAATTTATACACTTCACTTTTAGGCAACTCTCTTTCTTTAGCTACAAGCTTTATCGCATCTTTTTTATTTATACCATCATTTATATATTTAAGTATATGTTCTTCAATAGATAAATTAATCCATGCTTCTTTTTTCTCTTCTTTTATGTCCTCAAGCTTTTTACCTTCTAATACAAGCACGAATTCTCCTCTAGGTTTATTTTGTGTAAAATATAGTAATGCTTGGTTTAAAGTATTTCTATATATTTCTTCATATATCTTAGTCAATTCCCTACATACTGCAATCTTTCTATCTCCAAATGTATCTAATAAAAATTTCAACGTATCTATTAATCTATGAGGTGATTCATAAAATATCAGTGTTTCTTGACTTTTCAGAAGTTCATCAGTTACAATTTTTCGATCTTTATTTTCTCTAGGTAAAAAACCTCTAAATAAAAATTTAGTTGTATCTAATCCGGAGTAAACTAATGCTGTAGTTATAGCAGTTGCTCCTGGAAGTACTTCAAAATCAATCATTTTTTCTATACATCTTTCAACTATAACACTTCCTGGGTCTGATATTCCTGGTGTTCCAGCATCAGATACTAATGCAATATTTTTCCCTTCCATAAGTAAATCCATAATTTTATCGCTTTTGCTTTGCTCATTAAACTTATGATAACTTATCAAAGGTTTTTTTATCTCGAAATGATTTAATAATTTTAATGTCTGTCTAGTATCTTCTGCTGCTATCATATCAGCTTCTTTCAATGTTTCTAACGCTCTTAATGTAATGTCCTTTAAGTTTCCAATAGGAGTTGGTACTAAATATAATTTACCATTTTTCATGTCATGTCCTCCAATATATTGAATCTATTTCCTTAGTATAATTTCCATTCTCATCATAAACATATAATGGAGCCTCCCACTTCAAATATGCTCCACCATCTCTTTGACCTTCAACTAATACAATATTAGGGGCTTTCCCTATTTTAGGATGTATCATTTTTACTCTTTTGGGTTCTATTTTATATTTTCTCATCAAAGTAAATATATCTGCTAATCGTTCAGGTCTATGTATCATAAAAAGTCTTCCATTATCTTTTAATAGGACTCTTGAAGCAGAAATTACATCTTCTAAATTGCATAATATTTCATGTCTAGCTATAGCTAACTTATCATTTGGATTAATAATGCCTGCATTATTTAGCTTATACGGTGGATTTACTGTAACAACATCGAATTTCTCAAGCTTTTTTAAAAATTCTATGTTTTTTAAATCTTCATTTAAGAAAAAAATTTTTTCCTCTAATGAATTTAACTCTACACTTCTTTTAGCCATCTCAACCATATCTTCTTGAATTTCTAATCCATATACAATTTCCGGCTCATATTTACCATATATTAAAAATGGAATTATTCCTGTTCCTGTACATAAATCAATTACTTTATGCTTATTTTTTACATTCGCAAAATCTGATAATAAAACAGCATCTATTCCAAATTTAAATCCATCTTTTTTTTGAATTAAATTCAAATTTTTAAGTTGTAAATCATCTATTGTTTCATCTTCTTTTATGTATTTCAATTTGCTATCCACATTATTCTTCCTTTACTTTAATCTCATGTACTATTTTAATCCAATTTAATATATTTCTTCATAAAGTGAAACTTAGCTTCAGAGGGCCTCTTGAAGGTAAATCTCCAACTGAAGGAATACAAATTCTAAACGAATTTGCATAAGTTCGAGTAACCAAATACAAGATTTGGACTCTCACTTATCTCACATTATAACACATAAATTAAAATACAAAAGCCCTTCTGTATCTAAACAGAAGGGCTACAAATTAAAATCAGATATTAAACATATTATTTGTTATTTTTTTAAATATCCCTTAACAACTAATTTATTATGTTCACTAACGAAGGACTCTTCTTGCTGCATAAAAACTATATACTGGTCCTACTTTAACTACATCACCAGTTTGTGGTGCATGAATCATTTGTCCATTTCCAACATATATTCCAACATGACCTGCATGTGTAAATACTAAATCACCTGGTTGAAGGTCACCTTGATTAACAGCCTGTCCAGTATTGATTTGTGAATATGTTGTTCTTGATATATCTACTCCAGCTGCATTTTCATACACATATTGAGTAAATCCTGAACAGTCAAAGTTTGCCGAACCTGTTGCACCATACACATAAGGCTTTCCTAATTGAGCATATGCTTCATTTAAAATTGCTTGTGCATTTCCTGACGATGGTACAGATACTGACGAACCTGATTTCCCTCTACTTGGTGTTACTGTTTTAACCTCAGCTGCTTTCTTTACCGAATATGCTACTTTAGCGTTCTCTATTTTTTCATTTATTTCTGTAGTAACAATTTCACTCTTAATTTGATTGTCTCTAATATTTCTCAATTGAGTAATAGCTGATTGTAGTTCTGCTGCTGAACTATTCGAGTTATTTATAACATCATATTGAGATTTTACAATATCTCTTTCTAATTGTGATAGATATTGTGAATCAAATTTACTTTTTTCATCCTTAGCTTGGCTTACCAAAATTTCTTGATCTTTCTTCTTTACATCTAAATCAACTAAAGTAGCTTGTACTTCTTTGTTAAGTTGATCTATTTCGGCTTTTTTATCTTCTAAAGATTGCATTTTATTATTTAATTCTTCTTTTTTACTAGTAACATCTTCTATAGCTGCTTTATCTTTTCCTACGATTTTACTTACTGCCTCTGCTCTAGAAAAGAAATCACTTGTTGATTCTGATTCAAGTATAAAATTTAAATAACTGAACTCTAAATCGCCTGACATATACATTGCTTTAACTCTTTGTCCCAAAGCTAAATCTAATGTATTCATTTCTTTTTTACATTGTTCAATATCTTTCGTAGTATTATCAATAACCTTGTTAATACTGATTATCTCTTTTTTATTCTTATCTACTGTTAATTGTAGCGGTTCTATTTGTATATCTAAATCGTAAATCTTACTCTGAATATCTGTTATTTTATTTTCAATTTCTGCATATTTCTGTCTTGAATCACTCAATTGTTGATTATCCGGCGTCGCAAACGCAGGTATAGAAGTACCTATAACGATTACGGTTGCTAACATAATAGCTAGAATTTTATTTTTCATTCATTATCGGTCTTTAAAAAACCTTCCCTCCCTATTCCTTTGTATTCTTTTACAATTATATCACTTAAATTAAAAATGGACAATTAGTATATATGGCGAGAAATTAATTTATTCTCCTATTATCTGTATATCGTCCATATTCCCCTCTTATCCTAACTCATGCTATATATTTGTTATTATAACGTATTCATAAGCATTTATATGAATAGAACAACCAATAGTCATTGTAATAAAGTCCATTTCACACTTATAATTTAATCATATATATGAAAAATCCTTGACATGAAAATTCCTTGAATATATAATTAAATATATCTTCGGGGTGTAGCGCAGCTGGGAGCGCGCGTGGTTTGGGACCATGAGGTCGCAGGTTCGATCCCTGTCACCCCGACCAAAACTATTATTAATTATACTTGTTTTAACTTAAGGAATTATCCTTAAGTTTTTTTATTATTTAGGAGGTACTTTATGTTAAATGATATTAAAGGTGCAATATTCGATTTAGATGGTACTCTAGTTGATTCTATGTGGGTTTGGACTCAAATTGATGTTGACTATCTTAGGATGAAAGGTCATTCCATGCCTAAAAATTTAAGAAACGAAATTGTTCATTTGAGCTTTTCTCAAACTGCTGTTTATTTTAAAGAAAAATTTAATCTTGATGATTCAATTGAAAAAATTTCAGAAGATTGGCACGCTATGGCATTTAATCACTATTCTAATAATGTTAAATTAAAATTGGGTGTAAAAGATTTTTTAAATATGTTAAAATCTTTAAAAATAAAAATTGCCTTAGCTACTAGCAATTCAATTCCTTTACTTGAAGCTTGCTTGAAAAATAATGAAATCTACGATTATTTTGATTCAATTACAACAACTGATGAAGTTTCTACTGGAAAGGATTGTCCTGATGTATACTTATTGGCTGCTAACAAGTTAGGTATTCATCCAAAGGATTGCTTGGTATTTGAAGATATATTACCTGCTATACAAGGCGCAAAAGCAGCTAATATGAAGGTTATTGCAGTTGAAGATACTGAGTGCTTGGACTCTAAGGAAGATCTCCTTAAATATGCAGATAAATATATCCATTCTTTCGAAGAATTGTTATAGATTCAATATTTACTGCATCAACCATTAATGATCACTAATTTAATTTTATCAATTTTTAATTTAACATATACATATAAGTATACCTAATTAGAAATGAAGGTCCTGCTTTTGTGGAAGTGTTACATTGAAGATTTCGTTGTAGATATCTCTTTAGTAGAAGTTGTTCCAAAATGCTTGTTTAAAAAGTGAGAATCGAAAAGTGAAGGTCCAAAAAGTGATGCTCCAAATCTTGCATTTGGTCAGCAGAACTTTCTCTTTAGAGCTTTTATATTTGGCCTCCTGAACTTTCCCCTTGTGGGCATTTTACATTTCGTTCTTCGAACTTTCTCTGTGAGCGCTTGCCTTTAAGGATAGTCTTTTGGGTACAACTTCTTCTATTAGAAATTCACAACTAAATCTTTACGTAACCTGAACAAATGCATGACCTTCATTTGGCGTATTATATGTATTAATATAGACTATTATTTTCTTTCTACGCCATATTTAGCTTCTAATTCTTTTAATATTTGATCATATTTTGTGTGTTGATTTTCTTGTAATAATTGATTTAAAACACTATCTTTTACTTCATCAAAGCTTTTAACTGACGCTTCATTTTTTGAGTCTACTACTATTAAATGATATCCAAATTGAGTCTTAACTGGATCGCTTACTACTCCTATTTCTGCTGTAAACGCAGCATCTTCAAATTCTGGAACCATCATTCCTCTTGAAAATTCGCCTAAACTTCCGCCTTGTTGATTTGATGGACATGTTGAGTATTTCATTGCAGCATCACCAAAAGATAAAGTTCCACTTGCAATTTCTTCTTTTGCTTTTTTAGCTTTTTCTTCAGTCTCAACTAAGATATGTTTAGCAGAAACTGTTGCTGGTTGTCCAAAGGCTTCTTTATTATCTTCATAATACTTTTTAACTTCTTCATCAGTTACAGTTACATCAGCTAATATCTTATTTATTGCCATTGAAGTTATAACTTCTTTTGATATATTTTCTATAGCATCTTTATATTCTTGTGTCTTATCTAATTCTATTTCTTTTCCAAACTTATTCATTAATTCAAATGAAATTAATTGTTCTACTAATTGTTTCTTTTTGTCTTCACCTTGTAATGCACCTCTTTGTTCTTGAGGGTATCTTGAAATTATTGTGTTTAAGTCTTTTTCTGTTATTTCATTTCCTGCAGCAATTGCTAATACTTTATTTTCCATGTAAATTCTCCTTTTATATAATTATTTTTATATTTCATTTTAATTGAAATTTGATATACCTTTTTATTTTAGCAGTATCTACCGCTTCTAACAATAATATAATCAAATAAATTTAAAATTTATAAGTAATGCTTTTTTTGAGGATGCCTTATACATAAATTTGTCATAAAATGTTATAATAATCTTGGGTGATGTTATGTCTGAAATATTAAAAAATGATTGGAAAATTTATTTAGAATCTGAATTCCAAAAAGACTATTATATTAAACTAAAAAAATTTTTAGTAAGCGAATATAATTCTAATGTTATTTATCCAAATATGTATGATCTTTTTAACGCATTACACTTTACACCTTATGAAAATGTTAAAGTTGTAATATTAGGGCAAGATCCTTATCATGGTCCAAATCAAGCACATGGACTAAGCTTTTCTGTTAATCCAGGTGTAAAAACTCCACCATCTTTAGTTAACATTTATAAAGAGTTAAATACTGATTTAGGTTGCTATATTCCAAACAATGGTTACTTAAAAAAATGGGCTGATCAGGGAATACTATTATTAAACACAGTACTTACTGTTAGAGGTGGCGAAGCTAATTCTCATAGAAATAAAGGTTGGGAGGAGTTCACAACTAAAGTTATTAAAGTATTAAATGACAAAGAGACTCCTATAGTATTTATCCTTTGGGGTAATAATGCTATTTCAAAAACTAGCTTAATTACTAATCCAAAGCATCATATTATAAAATCAGTTCATCCTAGTCCACTATCTGCATCCAGAGGATTCTTTGGTAGTAAACCATTTTCAAAAACAAATGATTTTTTAATTTCTACTAACCAAACACCAATTGATTGGCAAATTGAAAATATATAAATAAATCTTATATAAAAGTAATTATTTTTATTTACATACATAATTATAAATTTTTGAAACACTCATTATTTATATTTGGTGTATAATATTTGCAAGACACACTCAAAGAATATCAGGTATATACTTGATTATATGTCTAAACTATTTAAGGAGCTGGTGATTTATGGATTATAAATTTGTTTACGAAGGTAAAGAATTTGTACTAACAGAAGAAAATTGTGAAGGGATTTTTTTTGATTCTGAAAATGAAGTTACAGGTTTATCTGTAGCTACAATATTAAATGCTTTAAATGAAGGCGAGGAAGTGAACTTCTCAAATGAATATTATGCTGGTAGCTGTTCTTGTAATACTCAAGAGCAAATAAATAAATCTTATCGTTACTTAGAATATCACTTTTATGTATATACAAAAAATAATGAATATGTATTAAACACTCTTAGCGAAGAATATAAAAGCACATCTTTTAATAGATTATTCAGTTTAGGTAAGATTAATGATAGTTATATAGTTAATATAACTGTGTGTCCTAATTGCGGTACTTATTCAATAGAAGTTGATCAATGTGACGTTTGATTTATAACCTCAATGGGCACATTGTGACCCTTGAGGTTATAAGTTCTTCTAACCTTCAGGTTAATAAAATTGTATTCATATTAAGGAAACTCTACCTGAAGCTAAGAATCACTTTATAAAAAATAGTTGTAACCATAAGTTAAGGCTATCTCATAATAGTAATCTAATGAGATAGCCTTAAATATAATTTTGCATTTTTTTATTCTATCAAAGTAAAAAAGCACTAACTTAAGTTAGTGCTTTTTGTGGTGGCTCGAACTGGAATCGAACCAGTGACACGAGGATTTTCAGTCCTCTGCTCTACCGACTGAGCTATCGAGCCATCTTACCTGGCAACGTCTTACTCTTCCACACAGTCACCCGTGCAGTACCATCAGCGCTGTAGACCTTAACTGTCCTGTTCGGAATGGGAAGGAGTGTTACCTCTACGCCGTCATCACCAGATACAAGTAGTATTATATCGAGATATTGACGTTATGTCAACAACTTTTTTAAAATACTTTTTATTTTCTCTTTAAAGTTTTTTTATTTAGGCATAATTATAATAAATATAATGATAATCGTTGTACTATAATTAATATATTGCAAATTATAATCATCGTTATTATTAGTTCCCGTTACGGAATTTTATTAATCCAACCGCGTTCGTAATATCATTAAAAAGACATTGGATAATTAAATAATACAATAAAAAAGAATAGCCATTACAGCTATTCTTAAATAAAATATTGATTTTATATTTAGGTTCTTTGTAAAGAAAGATTCGACATATCTAAGCTAAAATAATTTCAGTAAATATAAATTGACGTATAAAACTATACTGCCAATCCTTCAAACAGAATATTTGAAACCTGACTTATAACTTCTTCTCTTCTTAATGCTTCATATGAATATTTACCTGTATTAGCAGGATTCAACAATACATTTGCTAATATTTTTACCACATCATAATCAGTAACAATTTTTTCAAGTTTCACTGGATCATCTGCTTTCACGAATAGCTTGTTATTTCTTGCACTCTGGCCTATTAATGTATCATGATCAGTGAAGTATGTCGAAAATAACTGTAAACCCTTTGCAGGCTCCTCTTGTGCCTTATTTGTTGACAGAAAAATTGCTATACAATTTTGGAAAATATCTACTGCAAATATCTGTTTTGGATTCTTATGTGCGTCTGTCTGTACTACTTTATTAAAGTAATTGACAGCATTCAATATTTCCTGCTTACAAGTTGTCAAATCTACATTATTTCCTTTAAATCTTAATGTCTGCATAATTCTATAATTTAATGAATAAATAGGTTCTTCAATCTTAATATACATATTTACGCCTCCGTACACACCTTTTTTGTTTTTTATTTTGTTCTTGCTATATTTTTTATTATACACGAAAATATTTACATATCAAGAACAAAATTTTAAAGTTATTTATTGTCCTTGATACGTGTTTCATTCGCTTGCGAAATAGCTTTCCAGTAATTCTTCTACAATAGAAACCACTTCATGTGAATTCACATCTTTAAAATACTTCTCATATTTTCATAATATCTCCTAATAAATCTTACCTGTGTATCATTTTATCATCTTACCTCTATATCTACCTTGATTGGCACCTTATACATACATTATAGGTAATAAATATATTAAAAGATCTATTGATAAATACATCCTTACCTTATCTAATATTAACTCCAAAACCTGTGTTAAATGGTGATAACACTTGTACAGGACTGTCAATTTTACTACCAGTAATTTTTAATAAAATAGTTCTGACCTCTTCCCGTATTTTATATCCTGAATTTAATTCATATATTCAAATTTCTTTTTTATATAAAGTTTAGCAAATTACTATTTATTGAGTTGTTTATATCGTTCATATGATATATTTAAACTACAACTCTGAACTAGTTACATTAGATAGATGGTATTGTACAACTTAAATAAAATATCTATTTTATCTCATAAGGATACCTTCTAACTATCTCCATAATTCAAGCACTCTTTAATTATTAAGATACTGATTACATCATAATAGTTGATTAAACGTAAGAATATAACTATGATGTTTTTAGTATGTTTAAATAATTTTATTTTTTTATAAAATATGCCATAATAAAGATATTAAATTGTATTTTGGAGATGATTATTTTATGGAAAATAAAATAGAAAATTTAACTCAAATTATAAAGGATAGTAACAATATAGTATTCTTCGGCGGTGCTGGTTGTAGTTGCGAAAGCGGTATTCCAGATTTTAGAAGTTCAAATGGATTATTTAATGAAAAACTGAATATTACATTTACTCCTGAACAATTAGTTTCACATACATTTTATATAAGATACCCACAAGAATTTTTTAGATTTTATAAGTCAAAGCTTATATATCCAGATGCTAAACCAAATGATGCTCACTTGGCATTAGCTAAACTTGAAGAAATGGGAAAATTAAAAGCTATAGTAACTCAAAACATAGATGGGCTTCATCAAGCAGCTGGAAGTAAAAATGTTTTTGAACTTCATGGATCTGTCCATAGAAATTACTGTACTAAGTGTCACGAATTTTATGATGCAAAATTTATAATAGAATCTAAAGGAGCTCCTGCTTGCACTAAATGTGGGGGAACTGTTAAACCAGATGTAGTTCTTTATGAGGAAGGTTTAGATGATAATGTAATTAGAGGTGCAGTAGATGCAATTTCTAAAGCTGATACCTTAATAATAGGTGGGACTTCTCTTGTAGTTTATCCGGCTGCTGGACTTATAAACTATTTTAAAGGTAAAAATCTTATTCTTATAAATAAAAGCACAACTTCTGCTGATAACAAAGCTGACTTAGTTATTAATGATGCTATAGGAAAAGTATTTAGTGACGTTATGAAACTAATTTAAAAGAGGGTTTACGTTCTATTCTCCATTGAATCAGGCATACCGATTATATAGAACTGATAGCGGCCTAAAATATACTCCGGAAGTTATGTTATCTCATACTTTCTTTATGGGACATACAAGCGATTTTTTTAAGTTTTACAAAGAAAAAATGATTTATGTTGATGCAAAGCCTAATTCTTCTAATTTAGCTCTAGCTAAATTAGAAGAAATGGGTAAATTAAAAGCTGTTGTAACTCAAAATATCGATGGCCTTCATAACGCTGCTGGAAGTAAAAATATTTATGAACTCCATGGATCAATTCATAGAAATTATTGCACTAAGTGCCATACTTTTTATGATTTAAATTTCACATTAGAATCAGATGATATTCCTGAATGTCCAAAATGTGGTGGAACCGTAAAGCCTGATGTTGTTTTATACGAAGAAGGATTAGACACTAATGTAATAAATGGAGCTGTTAATGCCATTGAGCATGCATATACATTAATTATTGGAGGTACTTCACTTGCTGTTTATCCTGCAGCTGGACTTATAAATTATTTTAAAGGGAAAAATCTTATATTAATAAATAAGAGTTCTACTCCTTATGATTCTAAAGCTGATTTAGTCATCCATGATTCTATTGGTAAAGTTTTAGATGAGGCATTAAAATAATTTAATACTTGTCTTTAATTAATGCATAGGACTCGTGTCTTAACTACCCACTTTCAAATTAGCAGCATGTAGTTCAGTAATAGTTTTATTATAAAACAAAATTTTTAATTTAATTTATGTATAAATGAATTTTATTTGGCAATAACTAATAATGAAGTATTTAACTTCAATATTTAATCGCCTCTCCCCCATTTTTATTTATATACAATATTTAAGTGCTGTAACTATGTTCAATGATTTGACATAATTACAGCACTTTTATTTTATATTTATTTAGAACAATATTTATATATATAGAAGATATCAAACCTCTAATGTATAGTTAGTATTATATTTACTATACTTACTCGTATATCTAAAAGTAGAAATGAGTGATATATTCATACGCGCTGTATGCCTTATTTTTTTATTAAAATTCTTCTAAGCATATCTAACCCAGTTATTGTTGCTTGAAGTCTAACTCTGTTTCTATTTCCATTAAAAATGCATTTTTTCACTGTTACTTCGCCTTGTACATACACGCCTACATAAACTAATCCTACAGGCTTTTCTTCAGTTCCGCCTCCTGGTCCTGCAATTCCTGTTGTAACAATGCTTACATCCGTTCCAGAGGCCTTTGCAATTCCAATTGCCATTTCCCTTGCTGTTTCTTCACTTACAGCTCCATATTTTTCTAGCGTCTCATTCCTAACACCTAATCTATTATGTTTAGCCTCATTAGAATACGTTACAGCGCCTTCCAAAAGCACTTCAGATATTCCAGGATAATTGATAAGGGTACTTGCTATCATTCCTCCTGTACATGATTCAGCTGTAGATATTGTAAGCTTTTTATGAATCAATAGCTTACATACAACATCTTCTATGGCAATATCTTCTGTTGCATAAACATTATCACCTAATCTTCTTTTAATTTCTTCTTCTATAGGTGCTATTAATTTTAATGCTTCTTCTTCATTTTCAGCTTTTGCTGTTACTCTAAGCATTACACCTACTTCTTTTGCATAAGGCGCAATGGTCGGATTCGTTTGAGCCTCCATCAAATCCTTAACCTCTTCTGCCACAGCACTTTCTCCAATTCCTAATATTTTTATCATTTTAGATACTAATATTGAATCAGCTTTTTTTTGTAGATAAGGTCTAACTGTCTCTTCAAACATTGGCTTCATTTCCTTTGGTGGTCCCGGTAAAATAATCATTATTTTATTATTTTCTTCTATGATTACACCTGGTGCTGTACCATTATTATTATTTATAATAATAGTTCCTTTTGGAATTAACCCTTGTTTTAAATTATTTTCAGTCATTTTTCTTTCTCTGAATTTGAAATAATCTTTTATTTTTTTAATTGATTCTTCATCTGGTAGTAATTCTTTATTAAAATACATTGCTGCAACTTCTTTTGTAAGATCATCATTGGTCGGTCCAAGACCACCTGTTGTTATTATAATATCACTTCTGCTATAAGCCTCATCAAAAGCATGTACAATTCTTTTTTCATTATCTCCTACCACTTGTTGATAATACATATCTATTCCTAAGGTTGCTAATTCCTGTGCTAAATATTGAGCATTAGAATTAATTATGTCTCCTAATAATATTTCTGTTCCTATAGCTATAATTTCTGCTTTCATTTTTATTACCTTCTTCTTTTTATTTGTTTATAAAAAATTGTTTTGAAATGTTTTTAACAATGTTAGCTTATTAGTAATTAATTGTCAATTATTTCAATGCAATAAAAATTTAAGACCTATTCAATAAAATACTGAATAGGTCTATTTTTTTATAATACGCTATCTCTAAATTAAATTTAGAGATAGCTTATATAAAAAATTTTTTCATCTCAATGTATTTTGAGTAAACACTTAAATAATAAAAAAACAAAAAGTTTTTTACAAAAGCCTTTACTTAAAATTAAATTAGTAATATGTATGAGAAGAAAAAATTCATTGCAAGAGAGCTTCTATACTTCTATTGTATGTATAATCACTCCTGCTTATTCATACTATTAAAAATTTATCTGATAGCTAGCATCCGTAACACTCCCACTTCTTAAAGTGGAAGATAACGGCTGCACGCTCCTAGATAAGTTCAACTAAGATTCAGATGGGGATTAAACCCCACCTAAATCAAGTTTCACTTGATATTATTTCCAGCCATTCTAATATTCCCATCTCTTTAGATAGGAATTAAAAAGATTATGACCTTAGTAAATTATTATTTATCTTCTGTTTCAAGTAATGCTAATGCTACTGCTCCTATTACTCCTGCATTTGTGCCTAATCCTGCTGGAACGATTTTAACTGATGCCGCCATAGATTTAAAACATCTCTTATCAACTACTTTTCTTACTGTATCGAAAACTATATCTCCTGCAGCTGCTACTCCACCACCAATTATTATTATTTCTGGATCAAAAATTGCTACTGCATTAGCTACTGCTATTCCTAAGTAATTTAATGCATTATCAATTATATCTTTACAAACTGGATCTCCTGCTGCAGCTTCTGTAAATACTTCATATGAAGTAACAGTTTCATATTTTCTTAATGAAGTTTCCACTTTACTAGTTAATGCTTCTTGTCCTCTTTTAGCAATTGCAGTTCCTGATGATGTTGCTTCTACACAACCAATATTTCCACAGTTACATCTTGGACCATCTGGTGCTACTGTCATATGTCCAATTTCTAAAGCATTTGAAGTATGTCCTCTATATACCTTTCCATTTAAAATAGCTCCTCCGCCTACTCCAGTACTTACTGTAAAGAATACTACATGTTTAGCGCCTTTTCCTGCTCCAAACATATATTCTCCAATAGCTGCAACGTTTGCATCATTATCTAAAAATACTGGTACCCCAAACTTCTTATTTAATGGTTCAACTAAATTAAAGTTTTTGAATGGAAGATTTGGTGTATAAATTATTGTTCCTTTTTCTGCATCTAAAGGGCCTGGTGAACCTATTCCTATTCCCTTTATTTCTTCATAAGTAACTGAACCATCCTTAATTACTTTTTCTATGGATTCAATAATTCTATTAAGTACAGGAATTTCTCCTTCATTAGCATTTGTTGGCACTGTTGTTTGACTTATTACCTCTCCATTTAAATTAGATAATGCAGTACTTATCTTAGTACCTCCTAAATCTACTCCTACAACATAATTTTGCATAAAATAACTCTCCTTCATTTCAATTTATTCTAATAGCTATTATACTATATTATGTAATATTAATAAAACCTGTATTTTAAATATTATTTCTTGAAGATAATTTATTGGCGCTAATGTAATAGTTACCAAAATCATCATAATGTGTATAGTTAATAATAAATTTATTATCCTGAAGCATTGAGTTGATTACATCTATTTCTCCTTTGTTATCTTTATTAATTCTTATTACAAAATTATCATCTTTATCTATTATATTTAAATAATCAAATATATTACTGTAATCACTTAATTCTATATTCCCACTAATGTTCATACTATAATCTGACATTAATTTATCCTCCTTGCAATGTATTTTTTAAAATTTATATAACATTCCTAAAAGTAGTATGTCTTCGTATAAGTAATTTTATCCTATTCTTATTAATGTAAAATTACCCTAATTTACTAAAATAAAGTTTAATCTTAAATAAATAATTCAGAATGTTAATAGACAAATTTCACATCTCTCCTATTTCCCAAGTATACTCATAATTTAAAATTATATGAAACTAAAAATAAAGGTCATACATTTTATCAAAAGCATGACCTTTATTTAAATGGATATATTATATAAACTTTTATTTTCTTAATTTATTTACACTTTCTATAGCTTTTACTAATTCTACTTCTGGAACTTCTTCATACCTTATAACTTCCTTTGTGAATGTTCCTCTACCTTGAGTTAATGATCGTAATTCAGTAGCATACTTTCTAACCTCTGCAAGTGGAACTTCAGCTGTAACCTTTTGTTTCTCCCCTTCTGATTCCATTCCAATTACTCTTCCTCTCTTTTTGTTTATATCTGCTATTACATCTCCCATATATTCATTGGGTAATATAACTTCTACTTTCATTATAGGCTCTAATAGAATTGGATTAGCTTGTTCAAGGCCTTTTTTGTAAGCTATAGATGCAGCCATTTTAAATGCCATTTCAGACGAATCCACAGCATGATATGATCCATCATGAAGAGTTGCTCTAAGTCCTATAACTGGGCAGCCAGCTAAAACTCCATGTGATATACAATCTCTTAATCCCTTTTCCACGGCTGGTATGAAGTTTCTTGGAACTGCACCACCAACAACATTGTCTATAAATTCTAAATCTTCTACATCATCACCTCTATGTTCAAACTTAATAACAACATCTCCATATTGACCATGTCCACCAGACTGTTTTTTGTGTTTTCCTTGTACATCTGCAAAGCCTTTTATAGCTTCTTTATAGGGAACCTTAGGCAAATCTAATACTACATCCACACCAAATTTACTTTTTATTTTACTTGCAATTATGTTAATATGAGTTTCACCTAGTCCCGAAATAATAATTTCTGCATTTTCTATATCTCTAGATATTTCAAAAACAGGATCCTCTTCTTTTAACTTATTTAATGCTTGAGATATCTTTTCTTCATCCCCCTTAGCTTGTGGTATTACAGCCATAGAGCAAACTGCTTTTGGGAAATTCATCTTATCATACATAATTTTAAAATTTGGACTAGCTAATGTGTCTCCTGTACTTGTATATTGCAATTTAGAAATTGCACCTATATCCCCTGCAATAATACTTTTAGCTGGTATTTGTGTCTTACCTCTGATAAAACAAATATGAGCAAGTTTTTCATTCTTATCCTTATTAACATTTAATACTGTCATATCTTCCTTTGCTTCTCCTGTTATAACCCTAAAGAACGATATTTTTCCTACAAATGGATCTGCAATAGTTTTAAATATCAATGCTGAAAAAGGTTTGTCTTGGTCAAGATTTATGAAAATCTCTTCATCATTTACAATATCTAAAGCTTTTTGTGGAATCGCATATTCTGGTGAAGGAAAACATTCTACTATATCATCAATTAAAGAATCCATTCCTATGATTTTAGTTGCACTTCCACACATAACAGGTGCAATATCTCCGCTAGCACATCCACTTATTAATCCTTTATATATTTCTTCATCACTTAATTCACCTTCATTAAAATATTTATCAAGTAAAGTTTCATCTGTTTCAGCTACAGCTTCCATAATCATTCTTTTACACTTTTCAACTTCATCCATTAATTCTTTAGGTATATCTAATATCTCTATTTTCTTTGTTTTCACATCATATATTCTAGCTTGCTTAGATATAATATTTATTACTCCCTTAAAATTATCTTCTTCTCCTATTGGATATTGAATAGGAACTACACTTATTCCAAACTTATCTTTAAGAGAAACTAGCACCTTATCAAAGCTTGCATTTTCTCTATCTAATTTATTTATAAAAATCGTTCTAGGCAGTTTAATTTTATTACAATATTCCCATGCTCTTTCAGTTCCAGCTTTTATTCCTGAAACTCCACTAACAACTATCATACCTACATCTACAGCTCTCATTCCTTCAATACATTCACCTTGGAAATCAGCGTAACCTGGAATATCTATAAGATTTATTTTAACATGATCTAATTCAATTGGAGCTACTGAAAGTGAAATAGAAAATTGTTTTTTCTTCTCTTCTGCATCAAAATCTAAAACAGTAGTACCATCATCAATCTTTCCTAACCTATCTGTTATTTTTGAATAATATAAAATACTTTCTGCTAAAGATGTTTTTCCTGTTCCGTTATGTCCCATTAATCCTATATTTCTTAAATTTTTAATACTATAATCTTTCATGAACTCTGCCAAACCCTTAAGTCACCTTAGAAGCTGGCTTTCACCTGCCTTTCGCCTTATAATACTATATTTTATTAATAATAATTCTATTTATTTTTCTAAAACCCTCTTAATTTTCTTAATTTTCTGAAAACTCATATTAAATATTTATTCATTCGCAAATTTTCTAATTACTATTTAAATTTTAATGTAGTAATTAGAAAAAATATTCTCATTTTACCTATTGGATTTTATTATTTTAAGTGTTGAATTTAAATTACTGAGGGACAAACTTATAACTATTGTTGGTTGATATTTAATTATTACTACTTCAATCAGCAAAGCGTTTATAGACTCTATATTTAAAACTCACCATTTAACTATAATCTATAATATAATATATATTCTTACATTAATCATAATATTAAAATATTTTAATATAAAAGATAATATTAAATTTATCTTAATTTCCTTACTAATTTTTTTCTTCTTTATAGTAATTGTTTAGTTTATTTCAATAGTTTGTATAGTAATCCACTGGTGGTAGTTAAATTACCTAAATAGTTCTGTGTGTCTAGAAATCCATTTATATAGCTTGATTTGGTTCAAATTTTACTGCTATATCTATCTAGTTTAAGGTAGCTTTTCCTGATATTTATTCAAACCTTTTAATTTGTATTAGTGGGTTATAATTCGTTAGAAAGCGAAAAAAGCTAATCGAATGCGTGAGTCGATTAGCTTTTAGATCAATTTTTTATTTTAATTTTGTCAGGTCTTTATTTTGAATATCAGATCTTTTTAAGTGAGTGACAAATAATTTGATTAATACTAAAGCAGTGCCTCCACAAGTATCAATTATTACATCTCGAATTGCTCCTTCTCTTCCTGGAACAAATAATTGATGCACCTCATCAGAACAAGCATAAAGAAATATGAATATTATTGTTATAATAACAACTTGCTTCATATTAAAATATAATTTTAAAACATTTGAAACAAGTAATGCTAAAATCATATATTCAAGAAAATGTGCACATTTTCTAACAATAAAGTTAGCAAATTGCCCAAAAATATTGTTCATATCTATTCCAATTCTAGAAAGCATCTCTATTACACCACCACTTTGAGAATCTGATATACTTGCTGGTTGATTTGACATGATAGCTATTCCAATCATCCAAATAATTAATAAAATCCAATAAATAACTACTCTTTTGTTTTTCATATTCTTCCTCATCTACTTTATAATTTTATTAGCCAATTTTAGCTTTGAGTATCTATGGGCATTTCATCTGATATCTAGTCATTCTTAACCTTAATGATGGGCCTCCTTGAAAATATAAGTTTAGCTTCAGATGTATATAACCTCCACCTAAAGCTAAAATTCACTCTATTCGGACATATATCTATTTATATACGCAAGAGATTCTTCTAATAATTCTTGCCCCTTTTCTAATCCATCAACTTTCATCTCCAAATTACAAATTCTTTGGTCAATTTTATACATGATTTGTTTCATATCCTGCATTAGTTTTGCTTCATATGTTACTTGTATACCCTCATCATCAATAAATACTTTTTCTGGAGGATATCCACATTTAGTGCACTTTGCATATATACCTTGTTTTTCTAAATTGTTAAATACTTTAAATGTATCATTATTACACTTTTTACAACTTGATAACATCACAAATTCATAATAACTTACATCATAGTAATAAGTACTTCCACAATCCTTACATGCTAATTTTAACTGATTATCTTCTGTTACTATATGAAATTCATTACCGCTACATCCATCTTTTTTGCAGACAACAGTTTGTACCATAATCCTACCTCTCATAATATAATTTTTTGTTTATATATCTAACTATAAGTTAAATATTAAAATTACATTTTTGTATATATTTTACATCTAAATTATATATTATAATTTCTCTATTGTACACTTTAATAATTAGTATTTTTAATTCATTTTATGAGTTAGTTCTACATTTTCTACATTGATGTAACTCAAACTTAATTACAAACTTAGAATTACTGCATTTTAGATATAACTGAAAAATAAATTTAATCATAATTTCTTAGTAAATTTTACTTAACTCTTATAATTTATTAAATAGCAAAAAAACTATGAATTACAATTCATAGTTTCTAATGGTGGAGATTAAGGGATTCGAACCCTTGACCCCCTGCGTGCAAGGCAGGTGCTCTCCCAACTGAGCTAAACCCCCATGGTGGACCTTCAGGGACTCGAACCCTAGACCTACCGGTTATGAGCCGGTTGCTCTAACCAACTGAGCTAAAGATCCGTTAACTAATAATCTTTAACTGAAAAATCTTGTATTCTACAAGAATACCTCGCAACGTCCTACTCTGCCACACAGTCACCCGTGCAGTACCATCGGCGCTATAGACCTTAACTGTCCTGTTCGGAATGGGAAGGAGTGTTACCTCTATGCCATCGTCACGAGATTTTCGAAAGATTTGTTCTTTCAAAATTGCATATAGATGTTAATGTATATTTTACAACTTGATTATATATTGGTCAAGCCCTCGACCTATTAGTATCAGTCAGCTAAATATGTTACCATACTTACACCTCTGACCTATCAACCTTGTAGTCTTCAAGGGGTCTTACTAGCTTACGCTATGGGAAATCTAATCTTGAGGTTGGCTTCACACTTAGATGCTTTCAGCGTTTATCCATTCCCGACTTAGCTACCCAGCTATGCTTCTGGCGAAACAACTGGTACACCATAGGTCAGTCCATCCCGGTCCTCTCGTACTAAGGACAGCTCCTCTCAAATTTCCTACGCCCGCGACGGATAGGGACCGAACTGTCTCACGACGTTCTGAACCCAGCTCGCGTGCCGCTTTAATGGGCGAACAGCCCAACCCTTGGGACCTACTTCAGCCCCAGGATGCGACGAGCCGACATCGAGGTGCCAAACCTCCCCGTCGATGTGAACTCTTGGGGGAGATCAGCCTGTTATCCCCGAGGTAGCTTTTATCCGTTGAGCGATGGCCCTCCCACGAGGTACCACCGGATCACTAAGCCCGACTTTCGTCCCTGCTCCACTTGTAGGTGTCGCAGTCAGGCTCCCTTCTGCCTTTGCACTCTTCGAACGATTTCCGACCGTTCTGAGGGAACCTTTGGGCGCCTCCGTTACATTTTAGGAGGCGACCGCCCCAGTCAAACTGCCCACCTAACAATGTCCTGTCACCAGTTTCATGGCATCCAGTTAGAACTTCAATACTATCAGGGTGGTATCCCAACAACGACTCCACCAAAGCTGACGCTCTGGTTTCCCAGTCTCCCACCTATCCTGTACAGACAATACCGAAATTCAATGCTAAGCTACAGTAAAGCTCTACGGGGTCTTTCCGTCCAATCGCGGGTAGCGAGCATCTTCACTCGCACTACAACTTCGCCGGATTTGCAGTTGAGACAGTGCACAAGTCATTACGCCATTCGTGCGGGTCAGAACTTACCTGACAAGGAATTTCGCTACCTTAGGACCGTTATAGTTACGGCCGCCGTTTACTGGGGCTTAAGTTCACACCTTCGCGTTACCGCTAAGCATTCCCCTTAACCTTCCAGCACCGGGCAGGCGTCAGCCCCTATACATCAGCTTACGCTTTAGCAGAGACCTGTGTTTTTGTTAAACAGTTGCTTGTGCCTATTCTCTGCGGCCTGCATTGCTGCAGGCACCCCTTCTCCCGAAGTTACGGGGTCAATTTGCCTAGTTCCTTAACTGCAATTCTTCCGTCGGCCTTAGGATTCTCTCCTCATCTACCTGTGTCGGTTTGCGGTACGGGCACTACTTCTCTTTCTAGATGCTTTTCTTGGAAGCATGGAATCAGATACTTCGGTTCCGTAGAACCTTCCCCATCACGCCTCAGAATTGTTAGAACGGATTTGCCTATCCTAACTCCCTAAACGCTTAGACTAGCATCCAATAGCTAGCACATCCTATCCTTCTCCGTCACACCATCGATAATAACGATTGTAGTGGTATTGGAATATCAACCAATTGTCCATCGACTACGCCTTTCGGCCTCGCCTTAGGTCCCGACTAACCCTGAGAAGACAAACTTTACTCAGGAAACCTTAGATATTCGGCCTGTAAGATTCTCACTTACATCTCGCTACTAATGCCAACATTCTCACTCGTAATCAGTCCACCGCTCCTTACGGTACGACTTCAGCCCGATTACGACGCTCCTCTACCGCTCACAATAAATTGTGAACCCGTAGCTTCGGTGGTAAGTTTGAGCCCCGGACATTTTCGGCGCAGGATCTCTTGACTAGTGAGCTATTACGCACTCTTTTAATGAGTGGCTGCTTCTAAGCCAACATCCTAGTTGTCTTAGAAATCCCACATCCTTTTCCACTTAACTTACACTTTGGGACCTTAGCTGACGATCTGGGCTGTTTCCCTTTTGACCATGGAACTTATCTTTCACAGTCTGACTGCCGGACTGATAGTATATGGCATTCGGAGTTTGATAAGGTTCGGTAAGCGCTATGCCCCCTAGCCTATTCAGTGCTCTACCTCCACTACTCACATTTTCCGACGCTAGCCCTAAAGCTATTTCGAGGAGAACCAGCTATATCCGAGTTCGATTGGAATTTCTCCGCTATCCACAGCTCATCCCATGCTTTTTCAACAGCAACGTGGTTCGGTCCTCCACGAGGTTTTACCCTCGCTTCAACCTGGCCATGGATAGGTCACCCGGTTTCGGGTCTACAGCATGCAACTAGTCGCCCTATTAAGACTTGGTTTCCCTTCGGCTCCGTACCTTAAGTACTTAACCTCGCTACATACCGTAACTCGTTGGCTCGTTCTACAAAAAGCACATCATCACACACATATGGTGCTTTGATCGGTTGTAGGCATATGGTTTCAGGTTCTATTTCACTCCCCTCCCGGGGTTCTTTTCACCTTTCCCTCACGGTACTGCTTCACTATCGGTCATCAGGTAGTATTTAGCCTTGGGAGGTGGTCCTCCCTGCTTCCCACAAGGTTTCACGTGTCTCGTGG